>NZ_CP139145.1:304643-609287 GCF_034048115.1 Pseudarthrobacter sp. IC2-21
AGGCACCGGCGGGCGGCCGGCTGCTGTTGGTGGCCCCCAACATCGTTTCCGTGGAGCGGGAACTGAACGTCACCCCGGAGGATTTCCGGCTCTGGGTGTGCCTCCATGAGCAGACCCACCGGGTGCAGTTCGCCGCCGCTCCCTGGCTCCGCCATCACATGCTTTCCGAGGTCGACAACCTCAGCGGCCACCTGCTGGGCAACGTGGACTCCCTGATGGAACGCGCCTCAGCTGCGGCCCGCTCGCTTAAAGACCGCAGCGCCACGGGCAACACCCCCGGTCGCGGGGCCATCCTAGATCTGCTGCAGAACCCCGAGGAGAAGGCATCCCTCTCGCACCTGACGGCCGTGATGAGCTTGTTGGAGGGCCACGCCAACGTGGTGATGGACGCCGTGGACGCCAGCATTGTCCCGTCCGTCAAGACCATCCGCCAGCGCTTCACCGACCGGGGCAAGGACCGCGGCGTTTTGGAAAAGTTCATCCGCAGCCTGTTGGGCCTTGACGCCAAGATGCGCCAGTACTCCGACGGCGCCAAGTTTGTCCGGGCGGTGGTGGACGTCGCCGGGATGGAGGGGTTCAACCGGGTCTGGGAATCCGCGGACAACCTCCCCACCGAACCCGAAATCCACGAACCCAAGCTGTGGGTGGACCGGATGGGCCTCTAGGTGCCGGCTTCCCCCCACCCGCCGGGTCAGCCGCACACGCCGGGTCCGCCGGCCGACGACGTCAGAGTGCCGCGCGCAAGCGGACGACGGCGGCCCGGCAGGCTCGCGCCCGTCGTCGGCAAAGCGCGCAAAATGCTTCAGAACGCCCTGGCCGAGGCCGGCTATCCGGCGCATGTGCTGGTGGCCTGCAGCGGCGGCCCGGACTCGCTGGCGCTCGCCGCTGTGGCAGCCTACTTTGGCCGCCGCGGCCACGTCGACGGGCATCCGCTGACGGTGGGCGCCGTGGTGGTGGACCATCAGCTGCAGGAAGGCTCGGCGCAGGTGGCTGCAACCACGGCCCAGGCGCTCAAGGAACTCGGGCTTGCCCCGGTTGAGGTCCGCACCGTCGATGTGGCGTCCACGGGCATGGGGCCGGAGGCGGCAGCCCGGGACGCCCGGCACACCGCCCTGGACGAAGCAGCACGCGAACAGGGCGCAGCCGCGATCCTGCTCGGACACACCTTGGACGATCAGGCTGAACAGGTCCTCCTGGGCCTGGCCCGCGGTTCCGGCACCCGTTCGCTGGCCGGAATGCGGCCCGCCCGGGGCCTGCTGCTCCGGCCTTTCCTGGGCCTCCGCCGCGAGGACACCCTGGAGATCTGCCGCGTCGAGGAGCTGGAGCCCTGGCACGATCCCAGCAATTCCGATCCCGCCTTCGCCCGCTCCCGTACCCGGGTGGAAGTGCTCCCGCTCCTGGAGGAAAAGCTCGGACCGGGTGTGGCGGAGTCCCTTGCCCGGACGGCGTCGATCCTGCAGCTGGACGCCGATTACCTCGAGGACGTGGCGGAACGCACATACGTGGATTTGGCGCAGCGATCCGGCCAGGAAATCAGCCTTCCTGAGGCCGCCCTCGGCGAACTTTCCCCCGCCATCAGGTTCCGGGTCATCGCCAAGGCAGCGGCCGACGTCGGGGGCCAGCAACCCAGCTATCAGCGCCTTCTGGCGGCGGAAGCACTGCTGCGCCGGCAGGGTTCGGCCGGTCCCGTGGAGCTCCCCGGGGCGGTGAGCGTGTACCGGTTGTCGCTGGCTGAGCTGGACGCCGCCGGCCAGCCGCACCGCACTGCGGAGGACCCCGACGGCGGCACTTCCGTTCCCCGCGAAGCGGCGCGCTGTGGGAAGCTTGTATTCCGGCCTCAAAAACCGCCCCAAAAATAGTCGCACCCCGCATCTACACAGGAGCCATTGGTGGATTCAAACGACGTCCAGGCAGACCTAAAACACGTTCTCTACACCAAGGAACAGATCCAGCAGCGGATCACCGAGCTCGCTGCCGAAATCGACAAGGACTACGAAGGCCGTGAAATCCTCGTTGTCGGCGTTCTCAAGGGTGCCGTGATGGTCATGGCCGACCTCGCCCGCGCGCTCCACAGCCACGTCTCGATGGACTGGATGGCAGTCTCCTCCTACGGCTCAGGCACCCAGTCCTCCGGCGTGGTCCGCATCCTCAAGGACCTCGACACGGACCTGATGGGCAAGGACGTCCTGATCGTCGAAGACATCATCGACTCCGGCCTGACGCTCTCCTGGCTCAAGACCAACCTCGAATCCCGCGGCACCGCGTCCGTGGAAATCTGCACGGCCTTCCGCAAGCCGACGGCCGCCAAGGTGGAAATCGACGTCAAGTACGTCGGCTACGACATCCCCAACGAGTTCGTGGTGGGCTACGGACTGGACTATGCAGAAAAGTACCGCAACCTGGACTTCGTGGGCACCCTCGCCCCGCACGTCTACGAGTAAACACTCTTCCGCCGGCAACAACAGCGGTGGCAACAACAGCGGTGGCAACAACACCGGCAACAACAAAGGCGGCAGGAACATCGGCATCAGGGACGTGGCCGCGGCCGCCGGCGTCTCGCCGACCACTGTTTCGCACGTCCTGAACGAGGTTCCCTCGGCCCGGATCAGCCCGGAAACCCGGGACAGGGTCAGGGCCGTGGCCGGCCAGCTGGGCTACGGGCCCAACAGTGTGGCCCGTGCGCTGCGGACCAGCCGGACCGCGTTGCTGGGACTGATCATCGAAGACGCCGGGGACAATCCTCAGGCCGGTCAACTTATTCTCGGCGCCGACCGGGCAGCCCGCGCCCGCGGCTACCACCTGCTGGTGATCACCACCTCCATGACGGAGACCCCCGGGGCCAGGGAGGCCGACGTCGGGTCCCTCCTAAGGCGTGGGGTGGACGGAATCCTCTACGCGCCACGGCACCCCGGGCGCCGTCTCCTCGCTGACTTCGGCCCCCGTCCTGTGGTGCCGGTAGTCACCGTTGACAGCGGCAGCAGCACCTCGGCGGAAAAACCAGATCACGACGACGGCGCCCCGGCCGCCGTCGACCAATCAGCCGAACGGGCCGCCCGCGCTGCCCGCGCGGCCGGGATCCTCATCGACGCCATCGAGGAAGCCGCGGACACTAACCTCCCTCCCCAACCTGGCCGCCCTGATCCCGCCGCCGGTCCACCGGAAGTGCCCGCCCAGTAACGGGAAGCCCGCGGATCGGGGCCGCGCCGGATGCGGCTGCTACGCCCAGAGGGAACTTTTAGGCGGCATCGTGCGTGATTTACTCCGGACGGTGTATAGCTAGTAGCTGATGCAGCACCACACGCGCGTAGACCACTCGCCGTGCAGCACTACCAGGAGGGACGGGGCCAGCCCCCGAACAGATGAAAGCTAAGAGTTTCTTCAAGGGCCCGGGCATCTGGATCGTTGTTGTGATCGCCATGCTCCTCGTGGCCTTTGCAACGCTGGCTCCCGGCGGCGCAGCACGGATCGACACCGACAAGGGCCTTGAGCTCCTCGCCGCGAACGGCAAGGTTGAGCAGGCAAAGATTTTCGACGGCGAAAACCGTGTTGACCTGGTCCTTAAGGACAGCCTGAACATCGACGGCCAGGACAAGGGCAAGAGCGTCCAGTTCTTCTACGTCGACGCCCGCGCGGCCGACGTCGTCAAGGCCGTCACCGACGCCAAGCCCGCGAACGGCTACACCGACCAGCCGATCGAAAGCAACTGGTTCTCCGGCCTGCTCTCCCTCCTGATTCCTGTCATCCTCCTCGGTGCGCTCTTCTGGTTCCTGATGACCCGCATGCAGGGCGGCGGCTCGAAGATCATGCAGTTCGGCAAGTCCAAGGCCAAGATGGTCAACAAGGACATGCCCCAGGTGACCTTCAATGACGTTGCCGGAGCCGACGAGGCAGTCGAGGAACTCCAGGAAATCAAGGAGTTCCTGCAGGAGCCCGCCAAATTCCAGGCCGTGGGCGCCAAAATCCCCAAGGGCGTGCTGCTGTACGGCCCGCCCGGAACCGGTAAGACCCTCCTCGCCCGTGCCGTCGCCGGCGAGGCCGGCGTGCCGTTCTTCTCCATCTCCGGCTCCGACTTCGTGGAAATGTTCGTCGGCGTGGGCGCGTCCCGTGTCCGCGACCTTTTTGAGCAGGCCAAGGCCAACTCACCCGCCATCATCTTCGTGGACGAGATCGACGCCGTCGGCCGCCACCGCGGCGCCGGCATCGGCGGCGGCAACGACGAACGCGAGCAGACCCTCAACCAGTTGCTGGTGGAGATGGACGGCTTCGACGTCAAGACCAACGTCATCCTGATCGCGGCCACCAACCGCCCGGACGTCCTGGACCCCGCACTGCTCCGCCCCGGCCGCTTCGACCGGCAGATCACGGTTGAGGCGCCGGACCTGATCGGCCGTGACCAGATCCTGCAGGTCCACGCCAAGGGCAAGCCGATGGCGCCCGGTGTTGACCTCAAGAGCGTGGCCAAGAAGACTCCGGGCTACACCGGCGCTGACCTGGCCAACGTTCTCAACGAGGCCGCCCTGCTGACGGCCCGCTCCAACGCCAACCTCATTGACGACCGCGCCCTGGACGAGGCCATTGACCGTGTCATGGCCGGCCCGCAGAAGCGCAGCCGCGTCATGAAGGAACACGAGCGCAAAATCACCGCGTACCACGAAGGCGGCCACGCCCTGGTGGCTGCTGCCCTGCGCAACTCGGCGCCGGTCACCAAGATCACCATCCTGCCCCGCGGCCGTGCCCTGGGCTACACCATGGTGGTGCCGGATAACGACAAGTACTCCGTGACCCGCAACGAACTGCTGGACCAGATGGCCTACGCCATGGGCGGGCGCGTCGCGGAGGAGATCGTCTTCCACGACCCCTCCACCGGCGCCTCCAACGACATCGAGAAGGCCACGGCCACGGCCCGCAAGATGGTCACCGAATACGGCATGAGCGAACGGGTGGGTGCGGTGCGCCTGGGCCAGGGCGGCGGCGAGCCCTTCCTGGGCCGCGACGCCGGCCACGAGCGGAACTACTCCGACCAGATCGCCTACGTGGTGGATGAGGAAGTGCGCCGCCTGATCGATCAGGCCCATGACGAGGCGTACGCCATCCTTACCGAGAACCGCGACGTGCTGGACTTCCTGGCCCTCGAACTCCTGGAACGGGAAACCCTCAACCAGGCCGAGATCGCTGACATCTTCCGCGACATCCGCAAGCGTGACTTCCGCGAAGTCTGGCTGTCCAAGGAAACCCGGCCGGTCCAGCAGGCCGGCCCGGTGGAATCGCGGCAGGAAAAGGCGGAGCGCGAAGCCCAGGAGGAGGCCAAGAAGGCCCGCCTCGACGAACCGTTGGACGCCCAGCCCCCGCACCCGCAGGGTGTTCCGGAGGATGCTCCTTTCCAGGGCGGCATCCCCGACTCGGGTCCTGACGCCCTGCGCGGCTAAGCTTTCTTCTGTGAATGACTTCGACGACGACGACGACCTCTCCTCCGCCGGACTTCCGGCGGAGGACGGATCCCACCATAAAAAGCACGACAAGGTGGACCGGCCCCGGATTGAAGCCGCGGTCCGCGAAATCCTGCTCGCCATCGGCGAGGACCCGGACCGGGGCGGGCTCCAGGACACTCCCAAACGGGTGGCCAAAGCCTATGCGGAGGTGTTCGCCGGCCTGCACCACGACCCGGCTGACGTCCTGTCCACCACTTTTGACCTGGACCACGAGGAACTGGTCCTGGTCAAGGACATCCCGTTCTATTCCACGTGTGAGCACCACCTGGTGCCGTTCCACGGTGTGGCCCACGTGGGCTACATTCCCTCGCATGACGGCAAGGTAACCGGCCTGAGCAAGCTGGCGCGGCTCGTGGACATCTACGCCCGGCGCCCGCAGGTGCAGGAACGGCTCACCACCCAGATCGTTGAAGCAATGGTCACCCACCTCAAGCCGCGTGGCGCGATTGTTGTTGTTGAATGCGAGCACATGTGCATGTCCATGCGCGGTGTCCGCAAGCCCGGCGCGAAGACCGTCACCAGCGCGGTACGCGGGCAGCTTCATGACCCGGCCACCCGTGCCGAGGCCATGAGCCTCATCCTCGGAAGGTAAGTAACAAACCATGGACTCATTAGCTGCAGCCCCGGGAACCGGGCCCGCAACGTCCCCGCTGCCCATGCTGCGCAAACCGCGCCCGGCCGCGAAATTCGCAGACCTACCCACCGGCCGCACCCTGGTCATGGGCATCCTGAACGTCACCCCTGACTCCTTTAGCGACGGCGGCAAGCACTTCACGGCGGACACCGCCATCGCCGCCGGCCTGCGGATGTTTTATGCCGGCGCGGACATCATCGACGTCGGCGGCGAATCGACCCGCCCCGGCGCCCTGGATGTCAGCCCGGAGGAAGAACAGCGCAGGGTGGTCCCCGTCATCGAGGCCCTGGTCAAGGCGGGTGCGCTGGTCTCCATCGACACCACACACACGTCCACGGCTGCGGCCGCGCTGAAGGCCGGAGCCGCCATCATCAACGATGTCTCGGGCCTCACCATGGAGCCGGAAATGGCAGAGCTGGTGGCCTCGTCCAAAGCGCCCTACGTCCTGACACACCGCCGTGGCGATGCCCGCACCATGAATTCGCTGGCCGAGTACAAGGACGTTGCCGGCGAAGTGGTGTCGGAACTGGCCGGCGTGCGGGACAAGCTCCTCGCGGCCGGGGTCAGCCCGGACCAGATCATTGTTGATCCGGGCCTGGGCTTCGCCAAGAACGATGCCCAGAACTGGGAGCTCCTGCAGAACCTGGACCAGCTGGACAGCCTGGGGCACCGGGTCCTGGTGGCTGCATCCCGCAAACGCTTCCTGGGCACCCTGCTGACCGTGGCCGGCAAGTCCGCCGCCCCGGAGGAACGCGACGCAGCCACCGCGGCCATCACGGCCATCAGCGCCTTCCGCGGCGCCTGGGCCGTCCGCGTGCACGACGTCGGGCCCAGCCTTGACGCTGTAAAGGTCGCTTCGCGCGTGGCGGCTGCCCGCACCACTCACTAGGGCCGGGGGACCCCATGGACAGGATTACGCTGAGCGGTGTCACCGCCGTCGGCCATCACGGCGTCTTTGATTTTGAACGCCGCGAGGGCCAGCCCTTTGTGGTGGACGCCGTCCTGCACCTGGACTTCGCCAAAGCCGCGGAATCCGACGACGTCCGGGACACTGCGCATTACGGCGAGGTGGCTGAGCGGATCAAGGACTGGATCACGGGGGAGCCCTTGAACCTGATCGAGGCCCTGGCCGTGAGAATCGCCGATGACCTGCTGGGCCGGTTCAGCATCAGGGCCGTGGACGTCACGGTCCATAAGCCCCAGGCCCCCATCGAGGTGCCGTTCGGCGATGTGGCCGTCAGCGTGCACCGGGAGAGACCATGACCGCGTACACGAAGGCGGTCCTGGCCCTCGGCAGTAACCTGGGCGAACGAAACGACACCCTCTCCGGTGCGGTGGCAGACCTGGTGGATCCTCCGGAGGTGCGCCTGCTGGCCGTATCCCCGGTGGTCCAGACCAAACCGGTCGGTGGCCCGGCCGGGCAGCCCGACTTCCTGAACATGGTGATGACCGTGGAAACCATGCTGTCCCCGGAAGCCCTGCTGGAGCATTGCCAGGCGGTGGAGAACAAGCACCTCCGCGTCCGCGACGTGCGCTGGGGACCCCGCACGCTCGACGTCGACATCATCACCTACGGTGACGTCACCCGTGATGACCCGGACCTGACCCTGCCGCATCCCCGTGCTGCGGAGCGCGCCTTTGTCCTTTACCCCTGGTCCCTGATCGAACCGGCGGCAACCCTGGGCGGCGAACGGATCGGTGACCTTGCTGCGCGGGCAGCAGACTTCGCCGACATCGTGCCGTTCGACGGCTTCGGCGACTACAACGGTGTTCCCACGGCCGGGGCGGTGGAATAGCAATGAAACCCATCAGCCCCGGTCGCCTCCTTCTGATCGGCGTGGCCCTGACCGTCGCCGGCTGGTCAGCCACCGTGGTGACCACGCGCTACAGCCTGGCCACGCCCGTGCTTCCGGTGACAGCCCTTGCCACCATGGCCGTCATCGTGGTGATCACGCTGATCCTTGGCATCCGGGTGCTTCGCTGGCGCAACAGCACGAAACGCAAGAAGGCACTCGACCCCATCCTCGCTGCCCGGACCCTGGTACTCGCCCAGGCTTGTGCCTATGCAGGCACTGTCCTGCTGGGGTGGCACGTGGGAATCTTCCTGGACCAACTGCGCATCTGGAACCTCCGCAGCGACCAGGGCATCACCTGGGTAGCCATTGCCGTGGCCGGCGGGGGCCTGGTGATGATCGTCGTGGGCCTGCTGGTGGAACGGTTCTGCCGGATCCCGCCCGAAGACACGGACGCGGCCGGTGACGGAAAGCCCGGCCACGGGGTCCGCGGGGAAGCCGCGGGGGAGGGTGAGTATGCCTACCGAGGCGATTGATCCGGCGGGCATCTCCTGGCAGCGGGTGTCACCAAAATACGTCACCGTGCGGCTGGTGGAATGGGCCGCCGGCAACCTGCTCGCGGTGATTGTGCTGAGCCTGCCCCTGGTCCTCGTACTCCTGGGCTGGTGGCGCTGGCCGCCGCTATGGCTGGCCATCCTGGTGCCGGCGGCCGCCCTGGTTTTGGCCGCCTGGCGGCTGGTGCTGATTCCGCGCCAGGTGCGTGCCATCGGCTACGCCGAACGGGACGATGACCTGCTGATCCGCCGCGGGATTTTCTTCCAGCGCACCCTGGCGGTTCCCTACGGCCGGATGCAGTACGTGGACATCGGGGTGGGTCCGGTCGAGCGCGGGCTGGGGCTGTGCACGCTGAAACTCCACACCGCCTCGCCCGGCACGAACGCCACCATCCCCGGCCTGCCCGCCGGTGAGGGGGCGCGCCTGCGTGAACAGCTCGCCGCCCGGGGCGAAGCCAGGCTGGCAGGGCTGTGACCGCTGACCTTCCGGAACGGGGAGTGCCGGAGGCAGCGTCCGACGGCGAGTGGCTGCGGGTGCATCCGGCCTCGCCGTTCGTTCGAGGCTGGGTGGCGCTGGCGGCCATCGGCTTCTTCTTTGGGCGGGACATCTTCGAACGGCTGTTGCAGGGCCGGCCCCTCATTGACGACGATTTCGCAGGCCGTGCGCCTTTGCTGGTAGCCGGCGGCGGGATCATGCTGGTGCTGACCGTCCTGGGCTTCATCCTCACCTGGTACTTCACCAAATACCAGGTCTCCGGGGGCTACGTCAGGATCAATTCCGGCTTCCTCTTTCGCCAGCAGCGCCAGGCCCGGCTTGACCGCGTCCAGGCCATCGACATCGTCCAGCCGCTGCTGGCACGGATTTTTGGCCTGGCGGAACTCAAGTTCGAGGTCGCCGACGCCGGGGAATCCGCCGTCAGGCTCGCCTACCTGCGGATGGACGACGCCCGGCAGCTCCGCGCCACCATCCTGGCACGTGCCGCCGGTGTGGTTCCCGACCCCGCCCGGCCGCAGGAGGCCCCACCCGAGGCACCGGAATTTCCGGTACTGTCCGTGCCGCCGTCGCGCCTTCTGGGTTCGCTGCTCCTCAGCGAGCAGAGCGTCGGTGTGGTGCTGGGCGGCGTCGCGTCCGTCATCCTCTCCGCCGTAACGGACAACCGGAGCTTCTACTTCTACCTGATCCCGGCGGCGCTGGGCCTGGCCGCCAGCTACTGGGGCTCCTTCAACAAGGGCTACAACTTCACAGCGGCGATCTCCCCGGACGGGATCCGGCTCCGCTACGGACTCCTGGACACGCAGGCACAGACGCTGCCGCCCGGCAGGATCCAGGCGCTGAAGGTGGTCCAGTCCCCGCTGTGGCGCATCTTCGGCTGGTACCGGATCCAGGTCAACGTTGCCGGCTACGGCGCGCCGGGCAGCAACGGCGAGCCGGCGTCCCGGACCACGCTCCTGCCCGTCGGCAAGCTTCCCGAGGTGATGAGCATGCTCGCACTGGTCCTGCCGGACCCGGGGACGCCGGAGCCCGGACGCATTTTCGCGGCGGGGCTTGGCGGACTCGATTCCGACGGCGGATTTGTCACCACACCGCGCCGCGGCCGGTTCCTCGCGCCCCTGGGATGGCGCCGCAACGGCTTCGCCTCCACCGACACCGCGCTGCTGATCCGCTCGGGCCGGTGGTGGCGGGAACTGGTGCTGGTCCCGCACCAGCGCACCCAGTCCATGGCCATGCACCAGGGACCCCTCGCCCGCCAGTTCCGCCTGGCGGACCTGATCCTCCACACCACTGCCGGGCCGGTGTCACCGCGTCTGAGGCAGGCCGGCCTGGACGAGGCGCGTACCCTTTTTGACGAACAGTCCGCCCGCGCACGCCTGGCCCGCAAACGGCAGACCAGCGAACAATGGCTGGCGCAGGTTGCCCCGTCACCGACACGTGGACCTGCCGCGGGGAAACCGCCGGCGAACGGCACCACCAACCAACACGGCACCACCAACCAGCAGGAGAGCACCAACCGTGGCTAAACCGGGGCGCCTTGGCGTCGGAATCATCAGCGCCGGGAAAGTCGGTGCGGTACTCGGTGCCGCCCTCCGCGCTGCCGAACACGCCGTCGTCGGGGTTTCCGCAGTATCCGAGGCCAGCCGTGACCGGGCCGAAGCCCTGCTCCCCGGCGTCCCGGTGCTGGAAATCCAGGAGATTGTGGAACGCGCCGAACTGGTGCTCCTGGCCGTGCCGGATGACGCCCTGGCCGGCCTGGTGGACGGTCTCGCCAAACTGGGGGCCTGGCAGCCCGGACAGTTGGTGGCGCATACGTCGGGCAGATTCGGCGTGGGTGTGCTCCGCCCCGTCAGGGCCGCCGGCGCGATCCCGCTGGCCCTGCACCCCGCCATGACATTCACGGGCATGAGCCTGGACCTGACCCGCCTGCTCGACTGCACCTTCGGGGTGACGGCGGACGCCGCCATGCTGCCCATCGCGCAGGCCCTGGTGGTGGAGATGGGCGCCGAGCCAGTTGCCATTGCCGAGGCGGACCGGACGCTCTATCACACAGCCCTTGCCCACGGTTCGAACCATCTTGTCACCCTCGTGGCGCAGGCCTCCCAACTGCTCCGGGATGTGGGGGTGGACGCCCCGGACCGGATGCTCGGGCCCCTCTTGCGGGCCACGCTCGAAAATGCGCTGGCCTCCGGCGAGACAGCCCTGACAGGGCCGGTGGCACGCGGCGATGTGGGCACCGTGGCGGCTCACGCCGAGGCGCTGCGCGAGTACGACGCCGGGACCCACGGCGATGTCCTTGAGGCCTACCTCGCCATGGCCCGTGCCACCGCGCGGCGGGCGGAAACCCGCGGCCTACTTAAACCGGATCAACTGGGGGCCATCCGATCGGCCCTGGAAGAAGGAGAATAACGTGGCTACCCAAGTGGTACGGACGGCGGCGGAACTGCGCGAGGCCAGTGCCCGCCTCTTGACAGGGAAGGAAGGCCGCTCCCAGGCCCTGGTGCCAACCATGGGCGCACTGCACGGGGGGCACGCCCGGCTGGCACGGACCGCCGTCGAACAGAACGACGTTGTGGTGGCCTCCATCTTTGTGAATCCGCTGCAGTTCGGCGATGCCGTGGATCTTGACCGGTACCCGCGGACGCTCGAAGCCGACGTTGCGCTGCTTGAGGCACAGGGCGTGGACCTGGTGTTTGCGCCCTCGGTGGAGGATGTTTACCCGGGCGGGGAACCCCTGGTGCGCATCACCGCCGGTACCCTGGGGGAAAAATGGGAAGGCGCCTCGCGGCCCGGGCATTTCGACGGGGCCCTCACCGTCGTGGCGAAGCTGCTGCACTACGGCGCTCCGGCTGCAGGCCTCCCGTCCGCCGGGGCCTTCGTCTCCGGCAGCACCGCCGGCCTGCCCACCTACCGGGCCTACTTCGGGCAGAAAGATGCCCAGCAGGTGGCACTCGTGCGGCGGATGGTGGCCGACCTCAACTTTCCCGTGGACATCGTGACGGTACCCACCGTCCGTGCCGACGACGGCCTTGCCCTCTCCAGCCGCAACCGCTTCCTGTCCGACCAGGAGCGGGAAGCCGCGTTGGTGCTCTCGCGGGCCCTGCGGCTTCTTGAGGAGCGCGCCAATGCCCAGGAGCCGCTGGACCTCGACTCGGCCCAGGCCATGGTGGCCTCCCAGCCATTGGTGGAACTTGACTACTTCGACGTGGTGGATCCGCGGACCCTTGAACCACTCGCCGAAAACTGCCGGAAGGTTCCCTTCCGGGGTGAGGGACTGGCTCTCATCGCAGCAAAAGTGGGCCCGGTCCGGCTGATCGACAATGTGCCGTTGAGTTCCTGATCCCTGGACCTCGTGCCGGGTGGGCGGCGCAAAAAGTCTGTTGGATTCCGTTCGGATCGACTAAGCTTATTTCAGTGCCCCGGACCCTGGCATCGCCCCATTTGGCGTCCCCAGGAAGAGCAAACCCCATGATCCGCACAGTGGACGACGGTCTGTCGTACCTCGTTAGAGTCCCCAACGCCGCCGTTGTTGACGACTACTTGAATTCCGCAGTAAACATGGCGCGACAGTTCGCGTCCACCACCGGGCTATGCGGGATCCTGGTGACCCGCCACGCCCACGACACTTATACGGTTGCCGTCAGTGAGGCTGTGCCGTTCGGCGAGACGCACGAACGGTTGGACTTCTGAGGACCCTCGTGCCAGGAGCTGACGGCATGCTGCAACTCGGGCGGCATCACAGGTTTGACGCAGGGGCCACACCGCTCCAAGGACAGGCCCACGAAATCATCGTCTCCATCCTTGATGATCCGTCCCCTGGTTTGGACGGGGTCAAGGAACGGCTGACCCGGTGCCTTGCCGCCCACCCGCATGCCCCCGAGATGGCCTTGCTGGAACACCTGCGCGAAACCGTGAAAATAGTCAACGCCGAACCGGGGCAATAGGACTGTCCGATGCGTTGCCGTGCCCGGGGCATAGCCACTATGTATTGTTGGGATGACGACTCCGCCGTTCCGGTTCAGCCTGCAGCCGGCATTTGCGCAGCGGGAATGAATCAGGGATCAGAGGCTGACCATGGACAGTGGGCCCGACGCAGCGGGTGAAGCGGACCTCTGTGCTCCCTATCTCGCACAGTTGCCCATCACGGGCGTCGCCGTATCGCTCTTCGGCGGGACTGCCGCCGCCACGCTGGTCGCAGCCAGCGATGAAATGGCTGCGCGGCTGGACGAGTTGCAGTTCAACCTGGGGGAAGGTCCGCGATGGCGGGCGATGCAGACCCGGCTCCCGGTGCTCCTTGGTGATGCGCAGACCACCGTGGACGGCGAGTGGCCCATGTTCCACCGCGCCATCGAGGGCACGCCAGCGGCGGCGTTATTTGTCTTCCCGCTGACCGTGGGTGCCCTGGACCTTGGCGTCGTGGAGCTGTATCACACGGTGCGTGGAAACTTGAGCCGTTCCGCGGAGTCCGCAGCCGCAGCGTTGGCCGGCCAAACGTCCTGGTATCTGCTGCGCAAGGTCCTCAGCGTCAATTCCGCTGAGGGTGATCCCGCTCTGGAGCCGGGGCTGATGTCGCGCCGGGAAATCCATCAGGCCACCGGGATGGTCCTCGCGCAGTCCGGCGCTACGGCGGCAGAATCCTTGCTCCTGTTGCGTGCCTACGCGTTCGCCAACGACGTCACCCTGAAGGCCGCGGCCGATGCTGTCCTTGCGGGCCGGCTTAGTTTCGACCCCGCGTCAGATGGGGAGCCGGGCCCGGCGCTGCAGTAAAATGGCGCCATGGTAACGAGTACCCGTGCGGAGCGCGTCAGCCTGGCTTTCGTGAAGCTGACGGACACGCTGGTGGCGGACTATGACGTCCTTGATCTCCTGCACACTCTGGTGGAGGAGGCCGTGGGGCTGCTTGATGTCTCGGCCGCCGGGTTGGTGCTGGCCGATCCCACGGGAGAACTCCAAGTGGTGGCTTCCACCAGCGAGGAGAGCCGGCTCGTAGAGGTGTTGCAGCTTCAGGCCGGGGCCGGTCCGTGCGTCGACGCATACCGATCCGGGGTTCCGGTGGTTGTGGCCGATGTAAGCGCCCTGACACGGTGGCCCGACTTCCGTGCGGCCGCGCTCTCTCAGGGCTTCCGCTCCGTGCACGCAGTGCCCATGCGGGTCCAGGGCCGCGCCATCGGCGCCATGGGACTCTTCCGTTCCACCGCGGGGCCCCTGACGGCAGAGGACACCGCGATTGGACAGGCCCTTGCGGATGTCGCCACGATCAGCCTGATGCAGGAGCGCACCATCAGGGAAGCGGCGCTTGTCAACGAGCAGCTTCAGCGGGCTTTGAACACCCGGGTGCTGATCGAGCAGGCCAAGGGAGTTATCGCCCACACAGCGGGTGTGGACATGGACGCGGCGTTCAACCGGCTGCGCAACTACGCGCGAGCCAACAACCAGAGCCTTCAGGTGACAGCCGGCAGCATCGTGGACCGCAGCCTGACGCTGTAAGCCGCCGCACCGGAAAGCGTTCTGCGGTCCCGGGCGGCCGCGCCCGGGACTCCTGCCGCGCCCGGGACTCCTCGCGCTCGGGCCTCCTACAGAGTTGACCCGCCATGGTGGTCCCGGTTGACCATCAGCTGTTGGAGGAGGGCGCGTTCGGGCCGGCCGGGATTCTGTGCCACGCAGCGGCGGAGTCTGGCCCGGGCCAGCTCCTCGCCGGGATCGGTCCCGCCCAGCACTTCGTCGATGATTTCCTGTGCCTGCCACCGCAGTGACTCGCGGGCGAACTGCCGGACCTCAGCGGTGGCCGCCGCGGACTCAACCCACGGGTCCGGATCGGGATCGTCACAGGGGATGAACTCGAACATTCGCTCTGCTGACATTGGGGCCTCCTTGCACCATGCTGCCGGTTCTTGGGAAGCCCCGGAGCGTCAAAGCACTTGCGTTTGAAAAGACACTACATGTAGGAAGACCGGTCTGTCTGCACCCCGGAGTAAACTGATATCACGATGATTTCCGATGGAGAAGCCACCCTGCCGCCGGCGGAAAGTATTGCAGCGGCGGCCATCCGTCCTGCCGATTCCCGGGAGCGGATCCTCGCGGTGGCGTACCAGCTGTTCTCCCGCCGGGGAGTGCGGGACGTCGGGGTCAACGAACTGATCGAACGTTCCGGGGTGGCCAAGGCAACGTTCTACCGGCACTTTCCCTCCAAGGATTCCCTCGTATTGGCATTCCTGGAGCTGCGGGACCAGCTCTGGACCGTGGACGCGATCGTTGGTCAGGCGAAGCAGCGGGCCAGCAAGCCCACCGGGCAACTGCTGGCCATCTTCGACGTCTTCGGCGAATGGTTCCGCCGGGACGATTTTGAAGCCTGCTCGTTCATCAACATCCTGCTGGAGATGGGTCCGTCGCATCCGCTGGGCCTGGCGAGCATCGATTATCTCGCCCGGATCAGGGGCCACGTGCAGGTGCTTGCGGAGCAGGCAGGCCTTGATCGTCCGGAGGATTTTGCCAGGTCGTGGCACATCCTGATGAAGGGGTCCATTGTCTCTGCCTCGGAAGGCGATACGCAGGCTGCCAGCCGGGCCCAGGAGATGGCCGGCTGGTTGATCCAGCACCACAGCCGCTGAATAGTCAGCAGCCGCCGAATAGTCAGCTTGCTTATCAGTTGCGGCTTTCCTAGGCTGGATGCTGTCAGACACACAACTCTCGAAGCGGTCAAGCGTAGCTGCAATGCGCCCGGACCGCGTCGCTAAAGGAGGAAAAATGTCAGAACACAACATCACGGGCAAGAAGGTCGCTTTCCTGCTGACGGACGGAGTGGAGCAGGTGGAGCTCACCAGCCCCTGGCAGGCAGTCAAGGACGCCGGCGGCGTGCCGACGCTGGTGGCTCCCGGCAGCGGCCGGCTGCAGGGCTACAACGGGACGGACAAGGGCGATACCTTCGACATCGACCTCACTGTGGCGGATGCCAACGCTTCGGACTTTGACGCCTTGGTTCTTCCGGGCGGGGTAGTGAATGCCGACCATCTCCGCGTGGACAAGGACGCGCAGAATTTCACGCGCAGCTTCTTTGAACAGCACAAGCCCGTGGCCTCGATCTGCCACGGCCCCTGGCTCCTGATCGATGCCGGCGTGATCCGCGGCCGTAACGTCACCTCGTACCACACGCTCCAGACGGACCTGAAGAACGCGGGCGCCAACTGGAGTGACGAGGAAGTGGTGGTGGACCAGGGCCTGGTCACCAGCCGCAACCCGGACGACCTTCCCGCCTTCAACAGCAAACTGGTGGAGGAAATCTCGGAAGGTCAGCACGCCGGCCAGACTGCCTAAGGAATCTGCCCCGTCCCGCCGCTGTTAACACTTTTAAAGCGGGGGACCGCCCGGCTATTGATAGAGGATGACTAGGGATTGGCATGACCAGGCAGGTTGAATCGTTTGAGGACGATTCCGGTGCAGTGGTGTACTACCACCGGCACCAGAATGGCGGTGGCTTCGTTGGCCGCGGCGCTGTTGTGGCCGACTCCGTCCGTCTGGGGCCCATGACGTATGTGGAGCCGCATGCGCGGATCGGGGCATGCACCCGGGTAGGGCACGGCAGTTGGATCGACCGCCAGGTGCAGGTGGGGGAGCGGACCATTATCGGCGACGCCGTGCGCGTGGGCAACGGAGCAATCATCGGGAACCGCGTGCACATCGGCAGCCACTCACGCATCGGCGCAGGTGCCGTCATTGGGCACGGCGCCCGGCTCGCTGCCGACAGCAGGGTGCCCGACGGCGGCCGCGTCGCCGCCCAGCCGCGGCGCCGGACCGACGTGGCGGCAACCAAGCGTCCGAGCGTTCGCAAACAACCGAAGAAGCTGGCCGCCTGAGGCGGCCAGCTTCTTCTGCGTCGGATCCGGTTGCGGCGGCTCGCCGGGCCCGGCGCCTAGAGCAGGTTGGCGCCGATGTCCCGGCCGATCTGCCGGAGCAGGGCCGCAGACAGTTCGGGATCCTTGGAAGAATCCTGGTCCGTGTACTGGGCGAGCGTGTAAACGCCGGTGAGCGCCAGGTCGGACCAGCGCTCGCGCGGGAGCAGGGAGCGTCCGGCGACGGCGATGATCGGCCGGGCTCCGGACCGGCGGGCGACGGCGGCCGGCAGCTTTCCGGCCAGGGTCTGTTCGTCAAGGCTTCCCTCGCCGGTGATCACCACGTCGCAGCTCTCCTTACGGCTGTTGAAGTCCAGCAGGTCCAGGAAGAAGTCTGCCCCCGAGACCTGTTGGGCCCCGAGCAGCAGGCAGGCGAAGCCGATGCCGCCGGCGCTGCCTGAGCCCTCATGCCGGGCCAGCGTCGCGGGGCCGGATTCCCGTGCGCCCGGGAACCCGGCGCCCGGGAATCCGGCCTCGGTCAGCTGCGTGACAAAATGCGTGAGACCTTGCTCGAGTGCCAGGATCTCAGCGGGTCCGGCTCCCTTTTGCGGCCCAAAAACGGCCGGTGCGCCCTGGGGGCCGAGGAGCGGGTTGTATACGTCGCTGGCGATGATCAGGTTGGTGCCGGCGAGTTCAGGGAAGGCTGCCCGGTCCACGGAGTGGATCCGGGCCAGGGAACTGCCGGAGCCGTTCAGCTGCCGTCCATCGGCGTCCCGAAAAGTGAATCCGAGGGCGGTAAGCATCCCCATGCCGCCGTCGGTGCTGGCACTGCCGCCGAGCGCCAACACTATGGTGGCCGGGTTCAGGCTTAAGGCGAACAGGACCGCTTCGCCGAATCCGCGGCTGGAAGCGGCCATGGCTTCGGGCCGTCCGCCGGGCAGGAGACCCAGGCCGCAGGTGTTCGCCACCTCCACAACTGCCGTGACGCCGTCGTACGCGATGCTCGCCTGGACCGGCTGGCCGGTGGGTCCGGCCACTGTGTAGCTCCGCCGGGTGAAGCCGGAGGCGACGGCGGCGTCCACGCTGCCGTCACCTCCGTCCGCGAGCGGAAGGATTTCGCAGTGGACCGTCCCGGCGCCGGTTGCTGACCGGAGTCCTGCGGCCAGGGCGTCCGCCACTTCGCCGGCGGTGAGGCTGCCTTTGAACTTGTCGGGTGCGATGAGGGTGCGGACGTTTTTTGGGGCGGTGGTGTTGTTCATGTCAGACGGATTCCGAGTAGGCCGGGCGGCGATCATGGGCGGTGGAAGGCTCGACGGCGGAGGGTGCCGCGGGTGCCGGACCTTCAGTCACTGCCGGCATGGGCTCCACGTATTCTCCGGCAAAGACCCGGCGGGCCCGATCAGCGTCCAGGGTGCGGTCCCACCAGGCGATGAAGAGGGTGGCCACCGCGTTGCCGGTGAAGTTCACCAGCGCCCGGCACTCGGACATGAACTTGTCGATGCCGAAAATGAGCATGATGCCGGCCGCGGGGATGGTACCGAGCGTCGTCAGGGTAGCGGTCAGGGCGATGAAACCGCCGCCCGCCACTCCCGCCGCGCCCTTCGAAGTCAGCAGCATGACCGCGAGCAGGCCGAGCTGCTGTCCGATGCTCAGGTGCGTGTTGGTGGCCTGCGCGATGTAAAGGGCGGCCAGGGAGAGGTAGATCGCGGCGCCGTCGAGGTTGAAGCTGTAGCCGGTGGGAACCACCAGGCCCACTGTTTCTTTTTTGACGCCGGCGTGCTCGAGCTTGCGCATCAGCCCGGGCAGGGCGGGCTCGGCGGTGGAGGTGCCCAGGATGAGCATGTACTCCTCTTTGAGGTGGCGGATCATGGTGAAGATGTTCAGCTTGAGGAAGGCCATCACGGAACCGAGGACCACCACCACAAAGAGGATTGAGGTGACGTAGAAGAGCGCGATCAGCCCGCCCATGCTGGTGAGGGAGGACACCCCGTACTTGCCCACCGCGAAGGCCATGGCGCCGAAGGCTCCCAGCGGGGCTGCCTTCATGATGAAGCCCAGGATCTTGAACATCACCCCGGTGAGTCGCTGCACGCCGTCCAGGACGGGGGCGCCCACCTTGCCGATGGCGTTCAGGGCGATGCCGAAGACGACGGCGATGAAGATGATCTGAAGGATGTCACCCTCGACGAACGGCCCCACAACGCTGTTGGGAATGATGTGGGTGAGGAACTGCCACCACTCCTGGTGCTGGCCGGCGTCGATCAGCTTGGCGGCGGAATCCGAGGTCTTAATGGTGCTGGCGTCCACGTTCATGCCCTCGCCAAGGCGGAAGATGTTGATGGCCACCAGGCCGAAAATCAGGGCAAAGATGGTGCCCACCTGGAAATAGGTCAGGGCTTTCAGGCCCGTCATGCCGACTTTCTTCAGGTCGGCGACGCTGGCGATGCCGCCCACGATGGTCAGGAACACGATGGGCCCGATGAGCATCTTCATGGAGTTCACGAAGGTGGTGCCGATGGGTTCCATGGCAATGCCGGCGGTGGGTGCGAGCCAGCCGACCAGAATGCCGATAACAATGGCGGTCAGTACCCAGAAGTAGAGCTGCCGGTACCAACGTGTCTTGGGGGCCGGCGCTGCTGCAGCCGGGCCCGTGGTGGTGCTGTAATCCATGATTCCTACCTCATTGGGGAATGGCGCTGGAAGGTGGTGGTGGGACGCCGCGTGGACTTCCGCGGGGAGGGTCCGACGGCGGCCGGACAGCCGCCGTCGGACGTTCTGGTGCGTGGGAAATGAAGTCTTTTTAGACCGCGGCGGGTGCGAGAGTAAGTGCCTTGATGATGGCCTCGGTGACGTCGTCCGTCCGGGCGTCGCCGCCGACGTCGCGGGTCAGGTGGCCGGAGCCGGTGGCTGCCTCGATGGCGGCCTCCACCCGGCGGGCCTCCCCGTGCAGGCCGAAGTGGTCCAGCATGAGCGCGGCGCTGGCGATGGCGCCGATCGGGTTGCTGATGCCCTGGCCGGCGATGTCCGGAGCGGAGCCGTGGACTGGTTCGAACATGGACGGGAAGCGGCGTTCGGGGTTCAGGTTGGCGCTCGCCGCCAGGCCCAGGCTGCCGGCCAGGGCGGAACCGAGGTCGGAGAGGATGTCCGCGTTCAGGTTTGATGCGACCACCACGGAGAGCTCTTCGGGCTTGAGGATGAACTTGGCGCTCATGGCATCCACCAGGACACTTTCGGTCTGCACGTCCGGGTAATCCAGTGCCACGCGATTGAAGACTTCGTCCCAGAGGACCATGCCGTACTGCTGGGCGTTGGACTTGGTGACCGACGAAACCTTTTTGACCGTGCGGGTCCGGGCGAGATCGAAGGCGAAGCGCATGATGCGCTCGCAGCCTTTCTCGGTGAACAGCGCGGTCTGCAGTGCCACCTCGTTGCCGGGGCCGCGGCCGCTGAGGTTGCGGCCGCCCAGGCCGGCGTATTCGCCTTCGCTGTTTTCGCGGACCACAACCCAGTCAAGCTCGGTGTTGTCGGCCTTGCGCAGCGGGGACTGGATGCCGGGCAGGAACTTCACGGGGCGGATGTTGGCCCACTGGTCGAAGTTCTGCGTGATGTTCAGTCGCAGGCCCCAGAGGCTGATGTGGTCCGGGACGTTTTCCCAGCCGACGGCGCCGAAGTAGATTGCGTCGAAGTCCTTGAGTGCTTCCAGGCCCTTGGGGTCCATCATCTGGCCGGTCTTCCGGTAGTAGTCGCAGCCCCAGGGGAACTCGGTCCAGTCGAAAGCGAACTTGCCGTTGGAGTTCTCTGCAAGGGCCTCAAGGACGCGGCGGCCGGCCGAAACAACTTCCTTGCCCACACCGTCCGCAGGGATCGATGCAATGCTGAATTTCTGGGTGGCGCTCATGTGCCTACCTCCTCGTTGAGTTTGTTAGCAGTGAGCCTGTTGTGCGGGTCACACTGTTCTTCCTCTTCAAGTAGACGGGCGGCGGGCAGGCAGCGTCCAAGACCAAGATCCGATCCGCTAGATAGGTTTTACCTACCGATAAATTCATCGATTGCTCCGTAACTGCCGTTATGAGCACTCGAAAGTGCCATATTGGAGCAATCGATGGGGGGAGCTAGTCCACGTGCTCGGCGGCCACTTTCAGGAAGGCCTGCGCCGCGGGGGTCAGGCCGTCCTTCCGGCTCAGGATGGCCACGTCCAGATGGGACACCGGTTCGATCAGCAGCGTACGGAGCCCGGCTTTGTGGGCGGTGGGCGCCCAGGACGAGGGCATCACCGCGTGTCCGACGCCAGCCAGCACCAGCGGCAGGATGGAGGTCCGGTGTGCCACTTCGACGACGATCTCTACCTGGACCCCGTGCGCCAGGGCGTCGTCGACCAGCCACCGCATCAGCGATCCGCGCTGGCTGGCAATCAGGCGGTGACCGCCCAGGTCTTCGCGCTGGATGGCCGGCCCCGGGCGGAAGGTGTCCGCCTGCGGGTTAACGATCAGGATCAGTGGCTGGCGCTCCAGGTCCAGGACGTTGACGCCCGGCACCCTGATGGGCATGGGGGATCCCGCCAGGCCAATTTCCGTGCTTCCGCTCCGGACCGATTCGATTACTTCTTCCGGGGTGAAGGCAGCGCTGACGTTGAGCCGTACGGACGGGTGAACCCGGGTAAAGCCGGCGATCATGGACGTCAGCGGTTCGATGCCGGGGGACGGCATGGTGATGATGTCGAGCTTTCCGCTGCGGACGCCACGCAGGGCTTGGACGGCTGACTGTGCGGCGTCCAGGTCCCGCATGACCAAGCGGGCCGGCCCCACCAGTTCCTTGCCGGCGTCACTGAGCACAGCTCGGCGGCCGATCCGGTGAAAGAGCGGTACGCCCAGTTCCTTTTCCAGGCTGGCGATGGTCTGGGACAGCGACGGCTGGGCGATCAGCAGGTGCTCCGCAGCCCGGTTGAATCCGTCATGGTCAACAACGGCCAGGAAATACTTCAGTTTCCGGGTGTCCACGCCAAACAGCCTACGCGCAGCAAAGAAAAACCCCGTGCGCAGGAATGACTGTGGCGGGTACAGTGTTGGAATCTGCAGCGACGATGCTCGCGCGCCACTTCATTCTTACTCCCTGAGGGAACACCCATGTCTACAGAAGTCTCTTCGAACGCCTCCGGTCAGCCGGGCCCGCCCGGGCAGTCCGGCCAAACCGGCGAGCCCGCACAGGCCTCGGCGTCGAAGTCCGCCGCGCCGGAGAAGCTGTCCCGGGAGTCGGTGACCATCATTGCCACCCTGCTCGTGGCGACCTTCGTGGTGATCCTGAACGAGACCATCATGAACGTTGCGCTGCAGCGGCTGATGGTGGACCTCGGAGTGGACGCGCCCACCGTGCAGTGGCTCTCCACCGGCTTTATGCTCACCATGGCCGTCGTCATCCCCACCACCGGGTTCATCCTGCAGAGCCTGTCCACCCGTGCCGTCTTTATGCTGGCCATGGGCCTCTTCGCCGCGGGCACTGCGCTCGCTGCCGTGGCACCAGGCTTTGAAATCCTGCTTCTGGCGCGCATCATCCAGGCCGGCGGCACCGCCATCATGCTGCCGTTGCTGATGACCACCATCCTTACGCTTGTCCCGCTGGGCAGGCGGGGCGCAGTGATGGGTAACGTCAGCATCGCGATCTCCGTGGCACCGGCCATGGGCCCCACCGTCTCCGGGCTGATCCTGGAGCACTTCACGTGGCGCTTTATGTTTGTCTTTGTCCTTCCGGTCGCACTGGCTGCCTTGGCCATCGGGGCGAAGTACCTGACGAACGTGGGCGAGACCGAAAAGACCAAGCTCGACTTCCTCTCGGTACTTCTGACGGTCCCCGCTTTCGGCGGACTCGTGTACGGCCTGAGCCAGATCGGCGGCGGCCAGAGCGGCCCCGGCGCAGTGGCCATCGCGGCGCTGGCCATCGGCGTGGCCAGCCTGGCGGTCTTTGTGCTCCGCCAACTCAGACTGCAGAAGGCGGATGCTCCGCTGCTGGACCTCAGGGCCTTCAACTTCCGCATGTTCACGGTGTCGGTGCTGCTCATGGTGGTGGCCATGATGGCATTGTTCGGGACTGTCATCCTGCTGCCGCTGTACCTGCAGGAAGTCCGCGGCCTGGGTTCGCTGGAGACGGGCCTCGTGCTGCTCCCGGGCGGCCTGGCGATGGGCCTGCTGGGCCCGTTCATCGGGCGGCTGTTCGACAAAGTGGGCCCGCTGCCGCTGACCGTGACTGGCTCGGTCCTGATGGTGGTTACCCTCTGGCAGTTCTCCATGCTCGACGCCGGCACTGAGGTGTGGTGGATCGTGACCCTGCACGTCGTCCTGAGCTTCGGCCTCGCGTTGCTGTTCACACCGGCGTTCACCACCGGCCTGAATCCGCTCCCGCCGCATCTCTACTCCCACGGGTCCGCCATCATGAGCACCTCGCAGCAGGTTGCCGGCGCCGCCGGTACGGCGCTGCTGGTGTCCATCTTTGCGGTGGTGTCGGCGTCCTCCGGGCTGGTGGCGGGCATGAGTGCCGCCTTCCTGACGGCGACTGTCATAGCCTTTGCCGCCGTCGTGCTTTCCGCGATGATGCGCAAAACGGAAGGTGCCGCGCCGGGTCACGCCGCCCACTGACCCAACTAAGCGCACTCACCCAACTGGGTAGCACTATGTGTCGTTTTGAGCGCTCAAAACGACACATACTGCTACCTACTTGGGGTAAGTCCCCGCAGCCAGCCGGCCACCGAGTCCTCCCAGAGCGCCGGCCAGCTGTTCCACTCCTGGGTGTGCCTGCAGGCGGGAAACCTGACCAGCCGCACAAGCTCCGGAAAACGGCCGGCGAAGTCCTCACTGATCCGGATGGGTGTCCTGGCGTCGCCATCACCATGAAGGATGAGTACCGGGACCGGCGGCGCAACCCCCGGTAAAGACCAGGGACCGCAGGTCAAGCGGCTGATGCAATCCGGCGAACCGGTGAACCGGTGAAGGGGACTGCCGAGGATGCGCGAAACTCCGTGTGCCAGAACGGACGGCAGACGCGCTGAAGCCAGGTTGGAAATCAGGGTCCGGTTCCAGTCCAGGACAGGTGCGGTCAGGATGAGGCCCGTAATCAGGTTCCTGTGCTCAGATGTGTGTGCGGCGGCCAGGGCCATGACTGCGCCCATCGACCAGCCCGACAGGATGATGGACGCTGCGCCCCGCCCCGCCGCAAACGCCAGGGCCGCTTCAAGGTCGGCCAGTTCACTGACGCCGAGGTGGTGTTTGCCATCGGCTGTCGGGGGAGCGTCGCCGTCTCCCCGGAACGAGATCAGCAGCTGGGTGAGCCCCTGCGCGTGAAAGAACGGCGCCGTGCGAAGCCCCGTTGTCCGGCGTCCGCCCAGGCCGTGGATGTGGATGACCCAGGAGCGCTGGAGGGTGCCGGGAACGAGCCAGGCCGGCGCGGGTCCCGGCAGGGTAACGTCCTCATAAGGGAGTCCGGCTGCGCCCGGGCTTGGGTAAACGTACCCGGACCAGTAGCCCGAGGTGCCCGGCTCCAGCCGGCCCGCATAAATGGCCTCCACCCGGCGGATGACGGTGCGGGCTTCTGACTCGCTGGACAACACGCGGCCGATGCGTGCGTGCCCGGTCCGGTTGCCCCAGTAAAGGCTGAAGACGCCGGGAGCCAGCGTGTCGCGGCTGGCGCTGAGGGTCACCGTGCCGGCGTCGGAAGCCAGGATCCTGATTCGTTCCCGATGCCTGCCCGCCGGGGTGACCAGGGATCTCGCGATGTGCACTGTTGCCCAGCCCGCCGTGGCGGCTGCGGCGATTGCTGCAGCACCAACGAAGACCCGGACGTTCGTCACCTGCCCGGCTCAGCCGGCGAAGAAGTCGCTGAGCTCGGTGATAAGTTTCTCCGGCGCCTTGATCACGCCGTCGTGGCCGAAGCCGGGGAGGATGGTGTAGCTGGAACCGGAGAGGACATCGTGGATCTGGCCGCACGCCACACCGAAGTAGGCCGGGCTCTTTTCGCCCACCACGATCAGGGTCTCCAGGGGCAACTCAAGGAAGGGTTCCGCCGGCATGTCGGCAGCGATGATCGCCTTGATTTCCCGGACGCCCGTGCGCATCATGTCGCGCATCTGCTTGCCGAGATGAGTGCCTGCGGTGAGCTTGTTGGCGATGGTGAGCATGGAGAGCGGCATCCGGGAGAAGGCGCCGCCGGTTTCCAGGCCTTTGGTGAGGACGGCGAGGGCACGGTCGTCGTCCCCGGCTGCGGTTGCGCGTTCATATTCCGGTGTCCAGTCGGCCGTGACGCTGTGGTTCACGGAAACGGCGGGGTCGTAAACGGCCAGGCGCTCCACGGGAAGGGTCCGGGCCGCGTGCAGGGCCAGCGCACCGCCGAAGCTATGGCCGAACACGTCCGTGCTGGACGTGTGCTTCATGACGGCGTCCAGGTCCCGGATGTCGGCGTCCAGGGTGTAGTCCAAAGCCTGCGGCGAGGAGGATCCCCGGCCGCGGCGGTTAAAGGTGTGCACGGGCCGGCCAAGGGCGGCGCTGAGTTTCTGCGCAAAGCGGGTGTAGTCGGCAGCGGTCACCATGGAGGCATGCACAACAACCACGCCGGAGCCGGCCGAGGCCAGTTCCGCACCCGTGGTGAAAAGCTCCAAGGTGCCGCCGTCTGGGGTTGTAATTGTCTCGCGCGTCATGATCCGAGCCTAGCCGAGCATCCTGCGGAATGCCTTAGCCCTTGAAGTACCCGGCGATGTCGCTGACCAGTTCCTTCACGGCGGCAGGGATGGAGCCGTGGTAGCCCTTCGGGGACAGCTCAAAAGTGCTCCCGGGCACTGCCGCGTGAAGGCGCTGGGCCGTGACCTTGTAATAACGGGGGCTCTTGCCGCCCGCCATGAAATGGGTGCCGGCGGGCAGCACGGCGAAGTCCCGGGCATGCTCTGCTTCGTCGTACGCGGCGCGAAGCTCGCCCACGCCGGTAGGCATCAGCTCCCGCGCCATTTTGTTGACTTTGGTCCGGGACACCAGTGCCATGAGTCCGGCCAGGACAGGTTCCGGGATTTTGGACAACGGCGTGGCCGGCTGCATTCCCTTCTTCAGGTGGGCCATGGCATGCCCCAACTTCCCGCTGTTGACCGCAGTTTCGAAATCGTCCAGCCACGAGGTGTCGATGCTGCCTTCGATGTTCACAGCCGCGTCGTAAACCGCCAGCTTGTCCGGTTCGTGCGGAGTGCCCGCGAACTCCTGCACGGCGTTGAGGGCCACAGAGCCGCCCAGGCTGTGGCCCAGCAGGTTGCGGGCGCCGGTGACATCCATGATGGTGCGGACGTCAGCGATTTCCGTGGCCATGGAGTAACCGGGAGGCTGTTCGGTTGACTTGCCGCGGCCGCGCCGGTCGTAAACGTCCACGGCCCAGCCGTCGCCCAGGCCATCGGCCAGGGCGACGGAGAACGGCCGGTATATGAGCGCGGTGAGGAAGGCGCCGCCGATGACCACCACCCGGCGTTCTCCCGGCGCGTCCGGGGTGCCGTAGCTGTATAAAGCCAGCCGGCCGCCGTCGTGCGTGGGCACTTCCTGCTCTTTCACGGTTCCCATCCTAGGGGGACGGTCCTGAGCCCCGGCTGGGCGCCGGCTGAGTCCGGGCCCGTTACCGGCGCCGGCCCAGTCTCTGGATCTGGCCGTCGCTGGCATTGATGAACCGGGCAATCCGCACGGCAAGTCCCTTGCCGGGCCGGATGGGTCCTTCGTGCAACTGCCCCGGAACTATGCGGAACTCGATGGACGGGACCGCAGCCGCCAGCTGCCGCCCGGTCTCCGCGAAGTAGGCCGGGCTCCAGCCGCCGCTGAGCATCAGGATGGGGGTGGTGAGGGCCGCAAAATCGTCCAGATCGGCGTCGGCGGCCAGCACTGCGCGCATCTCTTTCACTGCCGTGGGCAGCAGCTGCCGCATCTCTGTTCCGAGGTTTGTCCTCGCGGAGAGGATACTCAGCATCCGCAGTGCGCCCAGCGGCAGGTAGGACAGCGGCCCGGCCGTGCCCAGGCCCTGGACCAGGTGAGCCCAGGCATGGTTCAGCTGGCCGGCGGTGACCGCGTCCTCCAGCTCGGGCCGCCACCGGTGGCTGAGGTTCCCGGACAGCGACACCGCCGCGTCATAGGTCACCAGCCTGCCGATCGGCAACGTCCGCGCAGCCTGGAGGGCTACAAAACCGCCGTAGCTGTGCGCCACGACATCCGTGGAGCCGGTCTTTTCCATCACCGCAGCGAGGTCGCCGATCTCGGTATCAGCCGAGTAATCGTCCGGCTGCGGCGAGGACCCCGCCCGGCCGCGCCGGTTATAGCAGTGCACCGGGCGTCCCAGCAGGAGGCTGAGTTTCCGGGCAAAGGGGCGGTAGAGGGCGTCGGTGACCAGCGTGCCGTGGACGATGACGACGCCGGGAGGTCCCGCCGTCGTCGCGTCTTGTCCCGCAGGGGTGAGGAACGAATGCACCTCCAGGTGTCCGCCGTCCGCCGTTTCTAGTTTCCAGGACTCCACAGCCCGAGTCTATGCCCGGGCGCCGGCCGGAACCCGGCTGGCGCAACTCCCGGTAAACTTGGGGATTGTGACTTCCCAAAACACCCCCACCCCCAAGAACGCCCCAGAGCCGCTCGATGCCAGCGAGCAGATGCGCATCCGCATGGAAAAGCGCGCCAAGCTGATCGAACGCGGCACCGAGGCGTACCCGGTGGGCGTGGAACGCACACACTCCCTGACGGAAATCCGCGAAAAGTACGCGCACCTCGAAGCGGATGACACCACGGGCGACACCGTTGGCGTCACCGGCCGCGTGGTGTTTGTGCGCAACACCGGCAAGCTCTGTTTCGCAACCCTCCAGGAGGGCGGCCTTGACGGCAAGGGCACCCGGCTGCAGGCCATGCTCAGCCTCGCTAACGTGGGCGAGGAAGCGCTCGCCGAGTGGAAGGCCCTGGTGGATCTGGGCGACCACGTGTTCATCAAGGGTGAGGTGATTTCCTCCCGCCGCGGTGAGCTGTCCGTGATGGCCGAATCCTGGTCCATGGCCTCCAAGGCCTTGCGCCCGCTGCCCGTGCTGCACGCGGAACTGAACGAGGAAACCCGGGTCCGGCAGCGTTACGTGGACCTGATGGTGCGCGATGAAGCCCGCGAAATGGTCTATACCCGTGCGGCCATTACCCGCTCCATCCGCGAAAGCCTCCACCGCCACAACTATGTGGAAGTGGAAACTCCCATTCTGCAGTTGGTCCACGGCGGCGCCCTGGCGCGTCCGTTTGAGACGCACATGAACGCGTTCGACCAGAAGATGACCCTGCGCATCGCCACCGAGCTGTACCTCAAACGCGCAGTGGTGGGCGGGATCGATCGCGTCTACGACATGGGCCGCGTCTTCCGCAACGAGGGCGTGGACTCCACCCACAGCCCCGAATTCACCACGCTCGAGTGCTACGAAGCATGGGCGGACCAGTTCGTCATGGCTGACCGCATCAAGGAGATCATCCTCGACGCCGCCGACGCCGTAGGTGCCGGACGCACCCTCCAGACCGAAGCCGGGGAGATCAACCTCGACGGCGACTGGGCTTGGGTTTCGGTCTACCCGGGGCTCTCCGACGCCGTTGGCCAGGAGGTCACGCCGGACACTTCGCTGGAGGTACTGCGCGAAATTGCCGCCAAGCACGAGGTCAAGGTGGACCCCAAGTGGGACGCCGAGAAACTGGCCGTGGAACTCTTCGGTGAAATCGTGGAGCCCACGCTGCTCAACCCCACGTTTGTCTATGACTACCCGCCCTCCGCCCAGCCGCTGGCCCGCCCGCACCGCACAGACGGCCGGCTGATCGAGGCCTGGGACCTGATCATCGGCGGCATGGAACGCGGCACCGCCTTCTCCGAACTGATCGACCCCGTCATTCAGCGTGAGCGGCTCACCGAGCAGTCGCGGCACGCGGCTGCCGGTGATGATGAGGCCATGCAACTGGATGAGGACTTCCTCCGCGCCCTCGAATACGGCGCCCCGCCCATGGGCGGGATCGGGCTGGGAATCGACCGTCTGGTCATGCTGTTCACCGGAGCAGGCATCCGGGAAACCATCCTCTTCCCGCTCCTGAAGCCCGAAGGGCACTGATTATGGAATACGTAGCTGTACTGCTGCCGTCATTAGTGGTGGGGCTGATCTTTTGGTTCGCCATGAAATCGATCTTTAATGCCGATAAGTCCGAACGGCAGGCGGAGGCGCGCGCCCAGGCCGAGGCCGACGCGCGGACCGATATGCCATTGGACGGCCCGGACGCCGATCCGGATAAGTAAACCACCTGTACTTTCTGTGATTATCCCCAGCGGTCTATTGTCACTTTGACGTGGTGCCATAATGAGGTTCATACTTTTTGTAGAAACATCCTGCTTTTCTGCACACCCCGAACCTCAAAGAGGAAGTCTTTAAATGGCACAGAAAGTAAACATCATCCTCGTAGATGATCTGGATGGGGGATCCGCGGACGAGAATGTCCGGTTTGGCCTTGACGGGGCCAGCTATGAAATCGATCTGTCGGCCGCAAATGCAGCCGAACTGCGTTCCAGCCTGGAGCGTTTTATTGCTGCCGCCCGCAAAACTTCGGCCGGCCGCACTACACGCACCAAAGCCGCCGTTACAGGCCGTGGCAACGACTCGGCACAGATCCGTCAGTGGGCTCGTGACAACGGCTACACGGTCAACAGCCGAGGCCGAATTCAAGCTGAAATCCAGGAAGCCTACCAGAAGGCGAATTCGTAGGAACCTGCCTGACTCAGATTGCAAAGAACCCTGTTTCGGCTCGCGGCGGAACAGGGTTCTTTGCTGCCAATTGAATAACACCTCCGGACCTCGGCCCGGAAATACGGATGTCCCGGCTAAAGTGCCGGTCAAAGCATGGCCAACGCAATACAGGGGGCTACCAGGGCCGCCAGCGACCACCAGGTCCGGTAAATATTGCAGCGTGTCCACCGTCGTTCGAATTATTCCCTGCCGGTCGCCGCGTGTTCCGAGGCCGCCGCGCCGGCAAGCCCTGTTATTCAGGGGGATATTCACGAGTGCGGTAATGGCCAACGTGGCGGTGTAACAGGCAAGGGCAATAGTGGCCGGCATCCGTGCCACGCAATCCGGGCATCACGGAACATGCGTACGGGTAATAGAGACCGCCGATGCCGGCCAGCGTCACGGTCGCCAGGGTCATGAGCGCAGTGATGAATTCCATGACGTTCCCCTTGCTGACGGCGTTGAGCGGGTCGAAGCGGGCCATGGTTACGGGAGGTTGAACGCGTCATGTTTCCCCTGTGGCGAACACGCTCCACAAGACGGGATCGGGCACGTAGCATCAAAGTACGTTGTAGCTAGGAGTGTGGCGAAATGTTTGAGCGATTTACGGACCGTGCCCGTCGCGTCGTTGTGCTTGCCCAAGAAGAGGCACGCATGCTGAACCATAACTATATTGGTACCGAACACATCCTGTTGGGTCTGATCCATGAGGGTGAAGGCGTTGCCGCCAAGGCTCTTGAGTCCTTGAGCATTTCGCTCGACGGCGTGCGTGAGCAGGTGCAGGAGATCATCGGTCAGGGCCAGCAGGCTCCGTCCGGCCACATTCCCTTCACGCCCCGTGCCAAAAAGGTGCTGGAGCTCTCCCTGCGTGAGGCGCTGCAGCTGGGCCACAACTACATCGGCACGGAGCACATCCTGCTGGGTCTCATCCGCGAGGGTGAGGGTGTGGCTGCCCAGGTGCTCGTCAAGCTCGGCGCCGACCTCAACCGGGTCCGCCAGCAGGTAATCCAGCTGCTTTCCGGCTACCAGGGCAAGGAAACCACCGGCGCAGGCGTCGGGGCCGGCCAGCCCGAAGGCACCCCCGCAGGGTCCGTGGTACTGGACCAGTTCGGCCGCAACCTGACGCAGGCTGCGCGCGAGAACAAGCTGGATCCTGTGATCGGCCGCGAGCAGGAAATGGAACGCGTCATGCAGGTCCTTTCCCGCCGTACCAAGAACAACCCCGTGCTGATCGGTGAGCCCGGCGTTGGCAAGACCGCCGTCGTCGAAGGCCTCGCCCAGGCGATTGTCCGCGGCGACGTCCCCGAGACCATCAAGGACAAGCAGCTCTACACCCTGGACCTCGGGTCCCTGGTGGCAGGCTCCCGGTACCGCGGTGACTTCGAAGAGCGGCTGAAGAAGGTCCTCAAGGAAATCCGCACCCGCGGCGACATCATCCTCTTCATCGACGAAATCCACACCTTGGTGGGTGCCGGCGCTGCTGAAGGTGCCATTGATGCCGCGTCCATCCTGAAGCCCATGCTGGCCCGCGGTGAACTGCAGACCATCGGTGCCACCACCCTGGACGAGTACCGCAAACACATCGAGAAGGACGCCGCGCTGGAGCGCCGCTTCCAGCCGATCCAGGTCAAGGAACCTTCCGTCGCGCACGCGATCGAGATCCTTAAGGGCCTGCGTGACCGCTACGAGGCGCACCACCGCGTGACCATCACCGACGGCGCCCTCGCCTCGGCTGCCAGCCTCGCCGAGCGCTACATTTCGGACCGCTTCCTGCCGGACAAGGCCATCGACCTGATCGATGAGGCCGGTGCCCGGCTGCGCATTCGCCGGATGACTGCCCCGCCGGAACTGAAGGCCATGGACGAGCGCATCGCCCAGCTGAAGATGGAGAAGGAATCGGCCATCGACGCGCAGGACTTCGAAGGTGCCGCATCGCTCCGTGACAAGGAGCAGAAGCTCATCACCGAGCGTGCCGAGAAGGAACGCCACTGGAAGTCCGGCGGCATGGACGACATCTCCGAGGTGGATGAGGATCTCATCGCCGAGGTGCTGGCCAACTCCACCGGCATCCCGGTCTTCAAGCTGACCGAGGAAGAGTCCTCGCGCCTGCTGAAGATGGAAGACGAACTGCACAAGCGCGTAGTGGGCCAGGACGAGGCCATCAAGGCCCTCTCCCAGGCGATCCGCCGCACCCGTGCAGGCCTGAAGGACCCCAAGCGTCCCGGCGGCTCGTTCATCTTCGCCGGCCCCACCGGCGTCGGCAAGACCGAACTGGCCAAGGCACTGGCCGAGTTCCTGTTCGGTGAAGAGGACGCCCTCATCACGCTGGACATGTCCGAGTACTCCGAGAAGCACACCGTTTCGCGGCTTTTCGGTGCCCCTCCGGGCTACGTCGGCTACGAAGAGGGCGGCCAGCTTACCGAGAAGGTCCGCCGTCGTCCGTTCTCCGTGGTCCTGTTCGATGAAGTGGAAAAGGCACACGCTGACCTCTTCAACTCGCTCCTGCAGATCCTGGAGGACGGCCGCCTGACCGACTCCCAGGGCCGCGTTGTGGACTTCAAGAACACCGTGATCATCATGACCACGAACCTCGGTACCCGGGACATTTCCAAGAGTGTTGCCACCGGCTTCCAGTCCGGCACCGACACGCAGACCGGCTACAACCGGATGCGTGCCCGCGTGACGGAGGAACTCAAGCAGCACTTCCGCCCCGAGTTCCTGAACCGTGTGGACGACGTTGTGGTGTTCCCGCAGCTGACCCAGGACGAGATCATCGAGATCGTGGACATGTTCGTGGGCCGTCTGGAGAAGCGCCTCAAGGACAAGGACATGGGCATCGAGCTCACGCCCGCGGCCAAGGTGCTCCTGGCCACCCGCGGTTACGACCCCGCCATGGGTGCCCGGCCGCTGCGCCGCACCATCCAGCGCGAGATCGAGGACCAGCTCTCCGAGAAGATCCTGTTCGGCGACATCCACGCCGGCGACATCGTGGTGGTGGATGTGGACGGCGAAGGCGACGACGCCAAGTTCACCTTCGCCGGCAACGCCAAGCCGCGCATCCCGGAAATCGCCCCGAGCGTCTAACCAGTAACCGCCGAAGCCCCGTCACTCCGCAAAGGAGCGGCGGGGCTTCGCGCGTTAAGGCAGTCGTGGCCGATTCCGGTGCCAGATATCAGAGATTTCCCGGCGCCTGCTCCTTCGTCGCTTTGACGGCGCCTACATAAATCCCTGATACCTGGCGCCTCGTGCGCGGGTGCGCGTTTCTGTAAAGCGAGCGTGCCGGGGTCATTTGTGTAGCTTGCGTCAGAGCGAGGTACGAGCAGCAAGCGGCAAATGGCGCCGGTGCGGGAGCGCCCCAACCCGCATCGCTGCCGGTGTCGCTGCTTGGCCTCGTAGGATTGTCGGTGTGACCGATTCCGAGACTTTCCATATCCGTCCTGCCCGCACTGGCGATGTCCACGCCATCAAGAGACTGGTGGCTCCGCTGGCGGAACAGCGGATCCTCATGGCCAAGGAGACGGTCGCGTATTACGAGAGCCTGCAGGAGTTCAAGATCGCAGAATCGGCGGACGGCGACGTCGTCGGCTGCGGCGCCCTGCACGTGATGTGGGAAGACCTGGCCGAGGTGCGCACACTGGCCGCCTCCGACGCCTGGCGCGGCAAAGGCGTGGGCCACGTCCTCGTGGAAAGCCTCCTCGAGGAGGCGCGGGCGCTCGGCGTCGCACGCGTCTTCTGCCTCACCTTCGAGGTGGACTTCTTCAAGCGCCACGGCTTTGAGGTGATGGCGGACCAGTCAGCGGTGGATCCGGCGGTCTACTCCGAGCTGCTCCGCTCCCACGACGAAGGCGTCGCCGAGTTCCTGGACCTGGCACGGGTCAAACCAAACACTCTCGGTAACACGCGCATGATCAAGTTCCTCTAAGGGCCACCGCCCGCAAAGTCGTGGTTCCCTGCGCACCCGGGCCGGGCCGCCGGCGTCGTGCGGCGTAATGTCACCACGAAAACCCTTGTTTTAGTCGATTTGATGGATAAACTGAGCGGGCCGCAGTTTGGGGCCTGCAGGTAAGGGACAGTCATTGGGGGCTGTCCCTTACCTATGCCCGAACCCGGAGGCTATCCGAGTTACATGCCGCGGTAGTAGGGTCAAAGTGCAATCCTCTAGCACGAGCCCACACCCAGGAGTTCTGCCATGAAAAAGCTCATCAATGATCCACGTTCGGTAGTAGACGAGTCAGTGGAGGGCTTCGGCCTGGCCCACGCTGACCTCGTCACAGTCAATGCCGATCCGAAGTACGTCACGCGCAAAGACGCGCCTGTGTCAGGAAAAGTCGGGCTCCTTTCCGGCGGAGGCAGCGGCCATGAACCGCTCCACGCCGGTTTTGTCGGGCTGGGAATGCTCGATGCGGCTGTGCCGGGGGCGGTATTCACCTCACCCACACCGGACCAGATCCTTCCGGCGACGCTCGGGGTTAACTCAGGCGCCGGCGTCGTCCACATTGTGAAGAACTACACCGGTGACGTCCTGAACTTCGAGACGGCCGCCGAACTCGCGCAGGCCGAAGGCGTGGAGGTCCGTACTGTCCTCGTCAACGACGACGTCGCCGTGGAGGATTCGCTCTACACCGCCGGACGCCGCGGCGTCGGGGGCACTGTCCTGGTGGAGAAGATTGCCGGCGCCGCCGCCGAGCGGGGCGACAGCCTGGATGCCGTGGCTGAAATCGGCGACCGCGTCAACAGCAATGTGCGCACCATGGGCGTCGCCCTGTCCGCCTGCACTGTACCGCACGCAGGGGCGCCGAGCTTCGAACTGGCGGACAATGAAATTGAAATCGGCATCGGGATCCACGGCGAACCCGGACGGCACAAGATCCCCATGGAGAACGCGGACGGAATCACCGACCGGCTGCTGGAACCCGTGCTCAGCGACCTCGGCCTTGCCAGTGGCGATAAGGTCCTGCTCTTTGTCAACGGCATGGGCGGTACACCGCTGAGCGAGTTGTACATCGTCTACCGCCGCGCCGCGCAGGTGCTCAAGGAACGCGGGGCCACTGTGGAGCGTTCGCTGGTGGGAAACTACATCACGTCCCTGGAAATGCAGGGCTGCTCCATCTCGGTGCTCCGGCTCGATGATGAAATGACGCAACTGTGGGACGCCCCCGTCCACACGGCAGCGCTGCGTTGGGGCGTGTAACGATGCTGCTCGACGTTAAATGGGCCGTCAAATGGCTGACCCTGTGCGCGGAGGCGATGGCCGAAAACAGGGCCTGGCTCATTGAGCTGGATCGCCCCATAGGCGACTCGGACCACGGCGAGAACATGGACCGAGGGTTTCAGGCCGTACTGGAGAAACTCGCGGAATCGCCGCCTGAGACGCCCGGAGCAGCCCTGAAGCTGACGGCCATGACGCTGATGTCCAAGGTGGGCGGGGCGGCCGGCCCCCTGTACGGAACGGCCTTCCTGCGGGCGGCCACTGCACTGGGCGATGCCCTCGAGGTTGATCCCGCAAAGCTGGCCGCGGCGTTGGTGGCCGCCCGGGACGGCATTGTGGCCAGGGGCAAAGCCGAGTCAGGCGACAAAACCATGGTGGACGCCTGGACCCCTGCAGTCGAAGCCGCCCAGGCGGCAGCCGCGGACGGGAATGGCAATGTTCTGGCTGTGCTGGTGGCCGCCGCCGAGGCCGCTGAAGCAGGCGCCGTGGCGACCGACCCGCTGGTGGCGCGCAAAGGCCGCGCCAGCTACCTGGGGGAGCGGAGCGCCGGCCATCGCGACCCCGGCGCTGCCTCCAGCGCCCTGATCCTCCGGGCCGCCGTCGGGGCTGCTGCATGACGGTACGCCTCGTGGTGGTATCCCATAGCGAAAAGATCGCCGACGGCGCCGTGGAGCTTGCCGCCCAGATGGCGCCCGACGTTGTGATGATCGCGGCGGGGGGAACTTCGGATGGCAGGATCGGCACAAGCCTGGAGAAGGTCATGTCCGCGCTGGACCAGGCCAACGGCGGTGAGGGTGTGGTGGTCCTGACAGATCTGGGCTCTGCCGTGATGACGGCGGAATCGGCACAGGAACTCGCGGAGGACCCGGCCGCCGTGTTGCTTGCGGATGCGCCGTTGGTCGAGGGCCTGGTGGCTGCCGCAGTCGCCGCCCAGGCCGGGGCCGACGCCCAGGCCGTCAAGCAGGCGGCCGAGGATGTTTACGGTTCAGGGGCTGCCGGTGCATCGCCGGTAAGCAAAGTCGCGGAAGGCTCGGTGACCGGTGCGGGACCGGACTTCACCGGGGACTTTGAACTCATCAACCAGGCCGGCATGCATGCCCGCCCGGCAGCCAAGGTTGCCGGCGGGCTGTCATCCATGAACGCCGACGTCACCATCAACGGGGTTGACGGCGCCTCCATGACCGCTCTGATGACGCTCGGTGCCGGCAAAGGATCCATGCTCCACGTCGAGGCGTGGGGACCGGATGCGGAGCGTGCCTTGAATTACGTCGGCGGCCTCGTGCAGGCGGGCTTCGGCGAACCCTAGAGGCAAGAAAGAACCGTTGAGCCGGACGCGCCCCAGACCTGGATGAACGGGAAGGCCAGCCGGTGGCCGTTGCGTAAGGCGTGGGCGCCGGGAGCTCAGCGGAGCCCTGTTGGGCGGGAGCCCAATGCTAGATAGGCGCCTGTTCCCATCGCGAGGAAGCCGCCTACTCCGACGACGATGAGTTGCGTGCTCACCCCCGTAATGAGCAAAATCAGCCCAAGCAGGCACAGGACCAAACCGACATAGGCCTTTCCACGAAGCCTCACGGACCCGGACGAGAGTCTTTGCGCGAGCTGCGGATCATTGGCCGCCAGATCCGCCTCCAACTCTTCCAGCTGTTTGCGCTCCCGATCTGATAGTGGCATCGGAACCCCCGTCTGGCGTCCTGTGAACTCAAAATCTAACATTCACTTTGTTAGTAAAGCTGACGCTAAGAGTCTTGTCAGAGGAAGTCAAGAGCCCGCGTTAGCGATGGCCAAAGGACCCGTTGAAGCCCGGAATACCAGCCTCGGAAGGCCCCTGCGAGCCCCCATGAATGGGCCGGCTTACGCCGGTTTCTCCCGCAAAGCCTCGGCATCGAGCACCACCGAAGCGGTGACAAACCGTCCGCACTGTTCGCCATAAGGGAAAGCGCCGCGGGGCCGGAACTCGACCGTGCGGACCGGCAGTGCCAGCCCGTCCGCACCTGTTCCGGTGGCTGTCACGGCCATGGGAGTTTCGGTGAGTGAGCCCAGGAACAGCATGCCGATCAGCGTTCCGTCGGGCGATGCCGTGGCGGAGCAAACCCCGTCAGGGCTGCAGCCTTGATCCACTGACACAGAGCCCGGGCGGAGTTCCACGGCGTCTTCCTTGCATACCCCGTCCTGGCATGCCCGCAGCCGCAGCGTCCGCACGTGCGGCACATAGGAGGCTGGGACCGTCACCGAGACCACGGACGCCTGCGCAATTGCGGGGCATTGGGTACCCGGCGGGTAGGGGAAGCAACCGGACGTGAGGACGGTGGTCGTCAGCAGTGCCAAAAGCAGCCCGGACTTGCGCATACTCCAGCCTAGGACGGTGCCCCGCCCGCGGACTGACTACCGGAGAAGTGTGCCGAACATTGTTATGCCTCCCGCGCCAAAGAGCATCAGAACGAGACCTGTGGCCAACCGTCCTCTGGACACGAAGAACACGGGGAGGGTTGATTCAGCCGGATTGTCCGGGTTGTACCGGACGCCGATGGGTTGCCCGATGATGGCCTGGTCCTGGCTGTAGATATCGGACTGGCCAAGCCAACGTTTGCCGCCGGCGTCCTCGAATTCGTACGAGGCAGCGAACCGGTCCCTGCCGTTACTTCCTGTCCCGTCCTTGCCGTGCAGGTTCCCGGTCACCACGGCGGCGGTCTGCGGCCAGCCCGTCATGGCGCGGCTCCGGCGGAGGGATTTCGCCAGGGACAGGCCAACCAGGGTCAAGCCCAAAACGAGGAAGAGTGCGGGCAGCAGGACAAAGATCAGCTTGAGCGGGTCCACGCGTCAGCCCAGAGGGAAGTTGCCGGCTACCCAGAACAGCAGCAACGAAAACAGCGCGAAGAACGGCACCAGACACCCGAGCATTGTCTTGGAATCGGACGACATCTGGAAGGACTGGTTGGGATTCGCGGGGTTGTAGGCCACCTGCACCAGCGTTCCCGGGACCTGCTGGTTGCGGTACGAAACCTCTGATTCTCCGGCGTACAGAATCCCGTTGGGGCCTGTGAATTGGTACGTGGGGTAGAAGCGGCGGCTCCTGGTTGATCCGCCGCCGCCATTGCTCCAGCCCCCGACGTTTCCCGTCACGGTCGCCTGGACCTTGGGCCAGCCCGCGATGAGTTTCTCGTGACGCTTGGTCTTCCGCAACGTGTGGAGCAGCGCGAAAATCACGCCTGTCACGAACAACGCGGCTATAAGGTACAGCACGATTCTCATAAATTTCCCCCGGTTCGAGTCATCAGAAAGTATGCCACCGGGGGCGCACCTCCCCTAAACGACTCACGCCGGCAGTTGGTAGCCGCCCTCGTGGAGCTCGGCCAGACCGTCGCCGAGAAGCCCGGCCAGTGCGCGTTCGAGCTGCTCAGGGGCGGAATTCAGCCGGTGCAGGGCCGCGAGCGGGACCCCGATTCCCTCCGCCGCAAAGCCCAGGTCCGCAGGTTCCCGCTGGAACATTTCCGGCGGCACCGGGCTGTCTGCCAGCCGGAGAACGGCCAGCACGGCGCCGCGGACCTGGCGGTCGGTGCCGTGCCACGCCTGACCTTTGGGGACGTACGACGGCGGCGGCTCGCCGGCTGCCAGCCACGCGCAGGAGTCCCGGACAGGGCAGTCCGTGCACTTCGGCGCCCGCGCCGTGCACACCAGCGCGCCCAGCTCCATAACCGCGGCATTCCAGCGCACGGAGGTTCCGGCGTCGTCCGGCAGCAGTTCCGCCGCGAGGCGCATCTCCGTTGCGCTAAGGGAAGGGGAGGGGAGCGCGACGCCGGAAAAGAGGCGCGCGTGAACCCGCCGGATATTGGTGTCCACCACCGTTTCCCGACGTCCGTAGGCAAAGGCGGCGACGGCGGCGGCTGTGTAACTGCCCACGCCCGGCAGTGCCAGCAGCTCAGCAAACGTTCCGGGGACAGTGCCGCCGTGATCGCGGACGATGGCTGCAGCGGCGGCATGGAGGCGGAGTGCCCGGCGCGGGTAGCCAAGCCGGCCCCACGATCGCACTGCCTCGCCGGCGGGTTCACCTGCCAGCCCTGCCGGGGTGGGCCAGCGCTCCAGCCACTCCTGCCAGACCGGGAGTACCCGCACCACCGGGGTCTGCTGCAGCATGACCTCGCTGACCAGGACACCCCAGGCCGAACAGTCCGGTTCGCGCCAGGGAAGCTCCCTCGCCGTCGCCGCGAACCAGCCCGTGATCCGGTGGTGCAGGCGCTGGAGTTCCCGCCCGGTGCCGTGGGCCGGGCCGGGGGAGGGCGCAGGCGCACGGCCCGCGGGTGGGGCTGGGGAAAGGGTTGTAGCGTCGATCCCCACACTGTAGTGGATGGTTCGGCGCGCATGCCAAGTGCCACCTGACGGCAAACTGTGACCTGGGCGTTGGCCGGGCTGCGGCGTGGTGGCCAGGCATAATCCGGCGTGTTCTCTAGCCTAGGAGGATGGGCAGGCAAGGCAATTCATCACAGCGCACTACGGCATCCGCATCCGGTTCCCGGGCCGGCTCCGGGGCGCCCCGCAGGCCGAGCCCCGCCGTTTACCGCCGCCGCCGTCTGTTTGTGGGAATAGCGCTGCTTATCGCGGTGTGCCTGGCGTTCGGCAGCTTCGCCCTTGCCGGTGCTTTCAACGGCACTGAACAGGCGTCCTCCACCGGCAACGGCACCACGGACGCCGCCGGACCGGGACCGGCCACTGGCGAATCAGCGCCTGCGCCCAGCGATCCGGCGTCGGTAATGCCCAGCGCCACACCCACCCCGACGCCCACCCCGACCCCCACCTGCAGCCAGAACCTGGTGACCGTTTCGGCGTCTACGGATAAACCGGCCTACGGCCCTGATGAGAAGCCGCTGCTCAGCCTGAAGGTGACCAACGGCGGCACCATGCCCTGTGAAGTGAACATCGGCACGTCCCAGATGGAATTCGTGGTCACCAGCGGCGCGGACCGGATTTTCTCGTCCAAGGACTGCCAGGCCAAGAGTGAAGACCTGATAAAGACGCTGGCACCGGGCGCCAGCGAGACGGCAAACTTCCAATGGGCCCGGAACCGCACGCTCGAAGGATGCCAGGTCATCACCACGAAGCCCGGCGGCGGCGGAGCCTACTACATTTTCACGGCCAAGCTGGGGTCGAAAGCGAGCCCGAAGGCTGTCTTCCAGCTCAACTGACGCCCTTGGAGCAATCGATGGGGGATTAGAGGAAGCGGTCCAGAAGGCTGGCTTCGGCCATGCGGCTCAGGCCCTCACGGACGGTGCGGGCACGTTGATCGCCAATGCCGTCAACAGTCATCAGGTCATCGATGGTGGCGGCCATCAGGAATTGCAGTCCGCCGAAATGGTCCACCAGGCGGTCGGCCACTGCTTTGGGGACTGCCTTAAGACCGGACAGCAGCCGGTAACCCCTGGGCTGCACCACGGCGTCGAGGTTGGCTTCGCCGCCTGCAAAACCGACGATTCCGGAGATCTTGCCGAGGTCGATCAGCTCGGTGGGGCCCAGGTTCACCAGGGCGCTTACGGCTTTCTCAATGTCTGCCGCGGACGCATCGGGGCCGGCGTAGTCGCGGATGATGACGTCGCTGCCCGGGCCGCGGCCCACCGTCAGTTCATCCAGCTGAAGTGACAGCAACCGGCCGTCCTCGCCCAGTTCGAGGACATATTGCGAGATTTCCTCGGAGATACGGCGGACCATTTCCTGCCGCTGCAGGGTCACGGCGACGTCCCGGACGGTCACCATGGCCTCGATCTCGAGGGCCGAAAGTGAACTGGTGACCTGGTCGAGCCGGGACCGGTACCGCTCCAGGGTGGCGAGGGCCTGGTTGGCGCGGGCCAGTACTTTTTCGGATCCCTCCAGGACGTGCCGGAGCCCGTTGACGTACAGGGCGATGATCTGCATGGATTGGCTGACTGAAATCACGGGCACGCCGGTCTGGATGGCCACACGTTCGGCCGTGCGGTGCCGGGTGCCGGATTCCTGGGTCTCGATGCTGGAATCCGGGACGAGCTGGACCGCGGCCCGGAGAATGTTTCCGGCGTCCTTGTCGCAGATGATGGCGCCGTCCATCTTGGCGAGCTCCCGCAGCCTGGTGGGGGAGAAGTCGATTCCGATGTCGAAGCCGCCGGAGCAGATGGATTCGATGGTGCGGTCGATCCCCAGAACAATCAGTGCGCCGGTGCGTCCCCGGAGGATCCGTTCGAGTCCGTCCCGCAACGGCGTTCCCGGAGCCACTCTGCCCAGAGTCGCCTTGAGCGATTCTTCGGGGCTCCGCGCCATAGGTGTTCCCTTCAAAGGTGCGGACTGGCGCCCGCAGGAGCGGCGGATTTCGCCTCCGCCGGCAGGATGAAAAGTACTCAGTTTCCTGCAAGCTCAATGATAGAGGTAAGAATCGGCAACAACCGCACGGATAAGCCCTAAAGTGCCCCATAGGGGGTTGCGGAAAAGTGCATCGGGAACGCGTCCGACGGCGGCTGTCCGGAAAGCCTTTTGCCCACCTTGAGGCCTGGGTGCCTGTGTACTTGGGTGACGCCGAAGATGCCGGAGACTAAGGCGCGTCGGAGTAGGCGGCACGTAGCAGGGCCGCCTACTCTTCGGTGCCGGCCCGGCACTGCGATAAACTTGGAACTTGGCGTTCAGCCAGTCCTATTCCTTCACGCGCCAGGGTTGTCCCGGCCGGAGTCGTCCCCATCGCAGCGAAAGTAGCACCGTGTCCCAAGATGTCCTTAGCCCCGCCCGGGTCAACGAGATTCACAAACAGGCGGCCCGGCGTCGGACCTTTGCTGTTATTTCGCACCCCGATGCCGGAAAGTCCACCCTCACCGAAGCCCTGGCGCTGCACGCGAAAGTGATCGGCACCGCCGGTGCTTCCAGCGGAAAGGCCAACCGCAAGGAAACGGTCTCGGACTGGATGCAGATGGAGAAGGACCGCGGTATTTCCATCAGTTCGGCCGCGCTCCAGTTCTCTTACCGGGACACGGTCATCAACCTGCTGGACACCCCCGGGCACGCGGACTTCTCCGAAGACACGTACCGCGTCCTGGCCGCCGTCGACTGCGCAGTGATGCTGGTTGACGCGGCCAAAGGCCTGGAAACGCAGACCATGAAGCTGTTCGAGGTCTGCAAGGCGCGCAACTTACCCATCATCACGGTCATCAACAAGTGGGACCGTCCCGGCCTGGATGCGCTGGCCCTGATGGACGAGATCACCGAGCGCACCGGCCTGCAGCCCATGCCGCTGACCTGGGCCGTGGGCATCTCCGGCGATTTCCGCGGCGTCTGGGACCTGCGCAATGACCGCTTTGCCCGGTTCCAGCGCAACAACGCCGGCGCCAACATCGCCCTGACCGAGTACTTCACTCCGGAGGAAGCTGCAGAAAGCCAAGGCAACAACTGGTCCGACGCCGTGGACGAAGCGGGCCTGGTGATCGAATCCAACCTCGAGTTCGACGTTGAGGCCTTCCATGCGGGCACTGCCACGCCCATCCTGTTCAGCTCCGCCGCCCTGAACTTCGGCGTGAAGGAAATCCTGGACGCGCTGGTTGATTTCGCGCCGCCGGCAGCACCCCGCCCGGATGTTGACGGCAGTCCCCGCGCCGTGGAGTCGCCGTTCTCCGGCTTCGTCTTCAAAGTCCAGGCCGGCATGAACAAAGCACACCGGGACCATGTGGCCTTCATCCGCGTCTGTTCCGGCGTGTTTGAACGCGGCATGGTGGTCACCCAGACCCGGACCGGAAAGTCCTTCGCCACCAAGTACGCCCAGCAGGTCTTCGGCCGCGAACGCGAGGTGATCGACGAGGCATACCCCGGCGACGTCGTGGGCCTGGTCAACGCCTCCTCCCTGCGTGTGGGCGACAGCCTCTTCCTCGAAGAGGCAGTGGAGTACCCCGCCATCCCGCTCTTCGCCCCGGAACACTTCCAGGTTGCCCGGTCCAAGGACCCCAGCAAGTTCAAGCAGTTCCGCCGCGGCATCGAGCAGCTCGAGCACGAAGGCGTCATCCAGGTGCTCCGCTCCGACGTCCGCGGCGACCAGGCGCCGGTGCTTGCCGCCGTCGGCCCCATGCAGTTTGAAGTGGTGGAGGACCGCATGGCGCACGACTTCAGCGCACCCATGCGGCTGGAACGCCTGCCCTATTCCATTGCCAGGATTTCGACGGCGGACGCCATGCCCACGCTGGCGAACGTACCCGGCGCCGAGGTGCTGTTGAGGTCCGACGGCGAATACCTCGCGTTGTTCAACGACGTCTGGGCCCTGCGCCGGATCGAGAAGAACCACCCCGATCTGACCCTGGTGCCGATTGGCACCCACAACCCCGCGAAGTAGCGACACATGAACGCAGTTCAGAACCAGCCCCGTGCGCTGATCACCGGAATTGGCACCATCAACCCGCTCGGCTCAGCCGTGGCCGAGACATGGTCCGGCCTGTTGTCGGGGAAGTCCGGAATCGCGGCGTTGGATGAGGAATGGGCGGAGCAACTGCCCGTACGGATGGCCGGGCAGGTCACCGCCGACCTGTCCGAGCATCTCAGCACACGCGAGCTGAAGCGGATGGACCGGTGCGGACAACTGGCACTGGTTGCTGCCCGGGAGGCGTGGAAGCAGGCCGGCGCCCCGGAGGTCGATCCCGAGCGGTTTGCCGTGGTGATCGGCTCTGCCTACGGCGGCCTCGGCTCCACCCTGGAGCAGGACCGGGCCCTGGCCAGCGGCGGTCCCCGCCGGGTGTCCCCGCACACGCTCACCCGGCTGATGGTCAACGGCCCGGCCGCGTGGGTTTCCATCGACCTTGGTGCCCGCGGCGGTGCCCGCACCCCGGTCAGCGCCTGCGCGTCCGGTGCCGAAGCCATTGTCCAGGCCGCCGAAATGATCAGGTCCGGAGCGGCCGACGTCGTCATTGCCGGCGGTGTGGACGCCTCGGTGAACGATTTGGTGATCACCGGTTTTTCGCAGATCCGCGCGCTTTCCACGCGCAACGAGGATCCGCAGCGGGCATCGCGCCCGTTCGACGGCGCCCGCGACGGCTTTGTGCTTGCTGAAGGCGCCGGGATTGTGGTGCTGGAAAGTGAAGCGCACGCCCGTGCGCGCGGTGCTGCCGTCCTTGGCGCCGTGGCCGGCGGGGCAGTCACCTCCGACGCCAACGACATCGTCGCAGCCGATCCGGCCATGCAGCAGCGGGTCATGCAGAAGGCCCTGGCATCAGCAGGCATGACGGCCGCCGAGATCGGCTTCGTCCATGCCCACGCCACGTCCACTCCGGTAGGGGACCGGCTGGAGGCGCAGGCCATCAGCGCGATCTTCGGCGCGGACGTCCCGGTGACGTCGACCAAGGGCCACACCGGCCACCTACTGGGCGGCGCGGGCGCGCTGGCCGCCGTGGTGGTGGTCGAGGCATTGCAGACCGGGCAGCTGCCGGGAACGGTCAACATCGAAGCGCTGGATCCTGAAGTGAACCTGAACGTCGTCACGGAGAACGCCCACGCCCTGGCGCCGGGCACCGCACCCGCCGGCCTGGTCAACGCCTTCGGCTTCGGCGGCCACAGTGTTGCGCTGGTGATTACGGGGGCCTGACCCCCGTCCCGGGCAGCTAGCCGATGAGCAGGCTCAGCGCCTCGGTAAGGTGCTCCACCTCGCGGACCGAAAATCCCGCGGGAACAGGCCCGGGACCGTTGTGGCTGGCCGGAACCACGGCGTGGGTGAAACCCAGACGGTGGGCTTCCTGGATGCGCTGGTTGATGCCGGGCACCGGGCGGACCTCGCCGGCCAGGCCAACTTCACCAAAAGCGATCAGCCGGATGGGCAGTGGCTTCCGCGCCTTGGCTGACGCCACCGCCAGCGCAACGGCAAGGTCCGTGGCAGGTTCGCTGAGTTTCACCCCGCCCACCGTGGCCACATAGGAATCGTCCTTGTGCAACAGCAAGCCGGCGCGCTGCTGCAGGACGGCGAGGAGCATGGAAACCCGCGAGCTGTCCAAACCGCTGGTGGCGCGGCGGGGCTGGGAGTTGGGGCTCTCGGCCAGCAGCGACTGCACTTCGGCCAGCAGCGGCCGCCGCCCCTCCATGGTCACCGTGATGCAGGTGCCGGAAACGGGCTCCTTGGTCCGGCTGACGAACAGTCCGCTGGGGTCCGTGAGGCCCTCGATGCCCTTCTCGTTAAGGTCAAAACAGCCAACATCGTCCGTGGGCCCGTAGCGGTTCTTTACCGCGCGCAGCATGCGCAGCCGGGAATGGCGTTCGCCCTCGAACTGGCACACCACATCCACCAGGTGCTCGAGCAGCCGCGGCCCGGCGATGGATCCGTCCTTGGTCACATGGCCTACCAGCAGGGTGGTCATGTTGCGCCTCTTGGCCGCCGCGATGATGGAGGCCGCCACCTCACGCACCTGCGACACCCCGCCTGCGCTGCCGTCCACGTCCGCGCTGCTCAGGGTCTGGACCGAGTCCACAATCAGCAGCCGCGGCTCAATCTTTTCGACCTGCCCCAGTGCCTGGCCGAGGTCCGTTTCCGCTGATAGGTACAGGGAATCCGCGACGGCGTCGATCCGCTCCGCGCGCAGCTTCACCTGGGCGGCGGACTCCTCCCCGGTCACGTAGAGCACGTCCTGGGCAGTCCGGGCGAATTTCGCGGCGACGTCCAGGAGCAGCGTGGACTTGCCCACGCCGGGCTCGCCGGCCAGCAGAATCACGGCGCCGGGGACCAGGCCGCCGCCCAGGACACGGTCCAGTTCATCCACGCCGGTGGGCAGGAACGCCGCGGTGGTGGCGTCCACCTCGGCAATCCGCCGCGCCGGTTCCAGAACTGTTGTGGCCGCCGTCGTACGCGCCACGGCCGCTCCGGTTTCCTCAACGCTGCCCCACGCCTGGCACTCACCGCAGCGCCCCACCCACTTGACCGTGGTCCAGCCGCATTCTGCGCACTTGTATGCAGGCGCTTTGGAAGCGCGGGAAGTCTTTGTTGCCATGGGTTCCACCCTATCGGCGGGCACCGACAATCCTCCCCACCCGCCCGTCGGGCCGCGCTACAGGCCCGGCAGTATGTCCCGGGCCTCGCGTGCGTCCATTCCGGTGGCTTCCAGGAGGTCCACCATCAGGGGCCGGAACAGCATCACCACGGTCTCACCCTCCAGCCGCTGGACCTCAAGCAGCTTGGGATGCAGCCGCAGGGCTACCTCACTGAGTTCGTGGCGGGCGGTGCGCAGGTGGGCGCGCCGGACGCCGTCGTGCGTTTCGGCAAGGCCAAGCGAAAGCTCATCGATGGCAGCCGCGGTTTCCTCAAGGACGTCGGAAATGTTCTCCGTGGCCTCGTCGGACAGCGCCGCATGGTTGATGGCACTGGTCAACCGCCGCGCGAACACCCGGCTGTTACGGAGCGCCAGGTCAATGAAGTCCAGGGAGCTGTCCAGCCGGTCCAACTCGTCCCGGTGCCGTCGGTAGGCCGGCGCGAGGGTGGCCACCTCGTTCGAGGCGCGCAGCGACTGCCGCATACGATCCACCAAGGGCTGGCAGTTGCGGCCCCGGATCAGCGCGTGCCAGGCCTGGGTGGAATCGCTTTCCCGCAGTGCGGAGGCGCACTCGCGGAGCACCTCGGCGAGCTCGTGCAGGATCTTCCGGACATCCTCGCGGGGCTCGCGGCGGGGATCCTTCGGGATCAGCACGGTCACCAGCAGGGCGCACAGGCCGCCCACCACGGCGTCCAGGCTCCGGGTGAAAGGGCCACCCGCGGGCGCCGGCAGCAGCACCACCAGCAAGGACTGCAGCCCCAGCTGGGTGGTGAAGATGGTGCCGCTGTCCAGGAAGCGGGCCAACAGGATGGAGAAAAGAAGGACGACGGCGGCCTGCCAGATTCCGCTGCCCAGCCAGTGCAGGAGCAGATCCCCCACCGCAATGCCGATGGTGCAGCCCAGGCCCACCTCCATGACGCGGCGCAGGCGGGGATCCCTCGAGAAGCCCAAGGCGATCAGTGACGAGGTGGCGGCGAAAAGGGGGCCGGAATGCCCCAGCACGTACTCGGCGAAGGCGTAGGCACCCACCGCGCACGCCGTCATCTGGACTGCGGGGAGCAGTGAATTCCGGCTCCGGATCAGGCCCGTGCGGATGCGACCGCGCAGGAATCGCCTGCTTGCTAAGAGTCCTCCTGCTGCGGCCATGCCTTTCAGTCTATTTGCCGGCCGCCCTCTACGGCCGCAAGTGTGACCTGCGCAATGCTGACGCTGCAGTTGTAAGGGAAAATGTTACTGCCGTTAATGTTCTGTTCACTTTCGGCAGCCAATCCCTTTACCTGACGCCCCTAAATTCGATGAAGGTACAAAACGTACGCATCGCGCTGCAGGGCGTCTCCGGCCCTGTCCGCTATTGAATATCCCTGGAAGGGGTACACATCTAGTGAAGGCACTCCGTTTCGGCCGCCACGCGGCTATTGCTGTAATCGCTGCCGGCGCTCTCGCGCTCACCGCCTGCGGTTCAGACAACGCCACCGGCAACACTCCTGCTGGCAGCCAGTCCGCCAGCGGACCCAAGGTCACCGGCACGCTGACCGGCATCGGCGCTTCTTCGACCGGTGCAGCCATGGACGCCTGGAAGGCCGGCTTCGCCGCCGCCAACTCCGGCGCCACCGTGCAGTACTCCCCGGACGGCTCCGGTGCAGGCCGCAAGGCCATCATTGACGGTTCGGCCCAGTTCGCCGGCTCCGACGCTTACCTCAAGGATGAAGAGCTGGCCAGCTCCAAGGCCAAGTGCGGCCCCGAAGGCGCCATCAACATCCCGGTCTACATCTCCCCGATCGCCGTCGCCTTCAACCTCCCGGGCGTCACCGATCTGAAGCTTGACGCCAAAACCGTGGCCAAGATCTTCCGCGGCCAGGTTGCCACCTGGAACGATCCGGCCATCGCCGCGCTGAACCCGGGCGTCACCCTCCCGGACACCAAGGTCACCCCGGTCAACCGCTCTGACGATTCCGGTACCACCACCAACTTCACCGAGTACCTGGCCGCCGCTGCTGCCGACGTCTGGACCGACAAGGCTTCGGGCGTATGGCCCGCATCCCTGCAGGGCGAGAACGCCAAGGGCACCTCCGGTGTTGTCAAGACGGTCACCGACACCCCGGGCGCCGTGACCTACGCTGATGACTCCGCCGTTGGCGGCAAGCTCGGCACTGCTTCGATCAAGGTTGGCGAAGAATTCGTCAAGATCTCCGCCGACGCCGCCGCCAAGGCTGTCGAAGCGGGCAAGCCGGTCGAAGGCCGCTCCGCCAACGATGTCGCCATCAAGCTTGACCGCACCACCACGGCAAAGGGCGCCTACCCGGTTGTCCTGGTTTCCTACCACATTGTCTGCTCCACCTACGACAAGCAGGAAACCGTTGACCTGGTCAAGGCCTTCGAAAGCTACGTAGTTTCGGACGCCGGCCAGAAGGCCGCTGCCGACTCCGCGAAGTCCGCACCGCTCTCCGCGGCTCTCGCCCAGAAGGCCACCAAGGCCATCGAATCCGTCAAGGTCAAGTCCTAGTACCTGTCCCTGCAACCACGTTCCCCGCCACGCCGAAAGGCGGGCGGGGAACTTGGCTTTGTAAGCTAGATGTTGGCACCACCCACAAACCGAAGGGTCTGGAATGACCGCCACCCCCCTGAGCAGTTCCCAGGGCGCAGGCCGCGCCGGGGATAAGATCTTTTCCGGCGCCGCCCTCGCAGCCGGCTGCCTCATCCTCGCCGTCCTGTTCGGTGTGGCCTTGTTCCTTGTTGTGCAGGCCATCCCGGCATTGACCGCCCCGGCCGCTGAAATTCAAGGCGGAGCGGGCTTCTTCGCCTACATCTGGCCGATTGTGATTGGCACGCTCATCGCGGCGGTCATCGCGCTGGTCATCGCAACGCCCGTTGCGATCGGCGTGGCCCTCTTTATCTCCCACTTCGCGCCCCGCGGACTCGCCACCGGCCTGGGTTACGTCGTTGACCTCCTGGCGGCCATTCCTTCCGTGATCTACGGTGCGTGGGGCGCAGCCTTCCTCGCCAAGGAAATCTCCCCGGCCTACAACTGGCTTGCCGAGAACATGGGCTGGCTGCCCATCTTCGAAGGCCCCGCCTCGGCCACCGGCAAGACCATCCTCACCGCGGGCATTGTGCTCTCCGTGATGGTGCTGCCCATCATCACGTCCCTGACCCGTGAAATCTTCCTGCAGACCCCCAAGCTGCACGAGGAAGCCGCCCTTGCACTGGGCGCCACGCGGTGGGAGATGATCAAGATGGCGGTCCTGCCTTTCGCCCGTCCGGGCATCATCAGCGCCGTCATGCTTGGCCTCGGCCGGGCACTCGGCGAGACCATGGCCGTGGCTCTGGTCCTCTCCTCGGGCGCACTCACTGCCAGCCTCATCACGTCCGGAAACCAGACCATTGCTGCCGAAATCGCGCTGAACTTCCCTGAAGCGAGCGGCCTGAAGGTAAGCACCCTGATCGCGGCGGGCCTGGTCCTGTTCCTCATCACCCTCGCCGTGAACATGATCGCCCGCTGGATCATCAGCCGGCACAAAGAATTCTCGGGAGCCAACTAAATGACCTCCACCCTCACCCCGGTGCGCAGCAAACGCTCAGCCCTCACCAAGGGCCAGCTGCCTTCCTTCGCCCCGTACGCGGTCCTCGCGGCCGCGCTCATCATCGGCGCCGCAATCCTGGCACTGATCGGTTTCAATGCCTTCGGCTGGGGCGTCGTCTCGGCCATACTCTTCGCTGTCGGCCTGGTGAGCTGGAGTGCCATTGTCGAAGGGTCCCGCAAGGCCAAGGACAAGCTGGCCACCTGCCTGGTGGTGGGATCCTTCCTGATTGCCATGCTCCCGCTGATCTCCGTCATCTGGACGGTCCTGGTCAACGGCATCCCCGGCCTGATCTCCCCCGGCTTCCTTACCAGTTCAATGAACGGCGTTACCGGCGTCTATGACAACAAAGCCGTGGAAGACGGCGCGCCTGTCATCGGCGGCATCTACCACGCGTTGGTGGGCACCGTTCAGATCACCCTCGTCGCAACCCTCATCTCCGTACCAGTGGGTCTGCTGACCGCTGTCTATCTGGTGGAGTACGGCAACGACGGCCGCCTGGCCCGCGCCATCACGTTCTTTGTGGACGTTATGACCGGCATCCCGTCCATCGTTGCCGGCCTGTTCGCTGCTGCCTTCTTCTTCGCGGTGGTGGGGCCGGGAACCAAGACAGGTGCGGTCGCCGCCGTCGCGCTTTCCGTGCTGATGATCCCCGTGGTGGTGCGCTCCAGCGAGGAAATGCTGAAGATCGTTCCCAACGAACTGCGCGAAGCGGCGTACGCGCTGGGTGTGCGGAAGTGGCGCACCATCGTAAAGGTGGTTATTCCGACGGCGATCTCCGGCATCGCGTCCGGCGTCACCCTCGCGATCGCCCGGGTCATTGGTGAGACGGCTCCCATCCTGGTCACCGCCGGGTTCGCCACCAGCATCAACAACAACGTTTTCGGCGGCTGGATGGCTTCGCTGCCCACGTTTATTTACACGCAGATCCTGAACCCCACGTCACCTGCGAACCCCGGCCCGTCCTCGCAGCGGGCCTGGGGCGCCGCCCTGGTGCTGATCATCCTGGTGATGATCCTGAACCTGGGTGCCCGCCTGATCGCCAGGATCTTTGCTCCCAAGACGGGCCGCTGAAAAAGTTTCGGCAGGCCGTTCCGGTCCACGCGACCAAACCCTAGACTTCAATCCGTACCCCCAGTAAGTGAAGGAACACCATGTCTAAGCGCATCGACGTCAAAGACCTGAACGTGTACTACGGCGATTTCCTCGCCGTGGAGGATGTCAGCATCGCCATCGAGGCGAAATCCGTGACGGCCTTCATCGGCCCTTCAGGCTGTGGCAAGTCCACGTTCCTGCGCACCCTGAACCGTATGCATGAGGTGCTTCCCGGCGCCCGCGTTGAAGGTGAAGTCCTGCTGGACGGGGACAACCTCTACGGCCCCGGTGTTGACCCCGTCACCGTGCGGTCACAGATCGGCATGGTGTTCCAGCGGCCCAACCCGTTCCCCACCATGTCCATCCGGGACAACGTGCTGGCGGGCGTGAAGCTGAACAACAAGAAGATCTCCAAGGGTGAGGCCGACGCGCTGGTTGAAAGCTCCTTGCGGGGTGCCAACCTGTGGAACGAGGTCAAGGACCGGCTGGAAAAGCCAGGTTCCGGCCTGTCCGGCGGCCAGCAGCAGCGTCTCTGCATTGCCCGCGCCATCGCCGTCCAGCCACAGGTGATCCTGATGGACGAGCCGTGTTCGGCACTGGACCCCATCTCCACACTGGCCATTGAGGACCTCATCAATGAGCTCAAGGACCAGTACACCGTGGTTATCGTGACCCACAACATGCAGCAGGCCGCCCGCGTCTCGGACAAGACGGCGTTCTTCAACATCGCCGGCACCGGGAAGCCGGGCAAGCTGATCGAATACGGGAACACCCAGAACATCTTCAGCAATCCCACGGTCAAGGCGACCGAAGACTACGTTTCCGGCCGCTTCGGATAATCCTCAGCCGTTCCCCAAGCTCGCAAGCTCGCTAGGGGACCCCTACGGCTGTGGGCCCACCCACCGGCGCTCCATCGACTGCTCCATCCAGCCCTCCTGACCGCTCAGAAGGGCCCTGTTGGGGCAGTCGATTGTGGTTTAACCCGGGGCCGGCTTCAAACGCCGTTCAGCGGTGACAGGGCCAGGGCGAAGACAAACGCCACGGCGGCGGCCGCCACCGGCGTCAGCACCCACAGGCCGAGGATCTCCAGGACCAGTTTCCGGTTGGTCACCGCGAAGTGCTGGTTTTCCCCTGCACCCAGGGCGGATGCCGTCACCGTGTGGGTCGTGGAAAGGGGCCACTGCAACGCGATGGCTCCGACAAGCAGCATGATGGCGCTGAAGGTCTGGGACACCGAACCCCGCAGTGGGTCGATCCGGGTGATCCTGTAACCCAGGGTGTACGAGATCCGCCAGCCGCCAAAGAGGGTTCCGGCTGCCATCATGATCGCGGACAGCAGCGCCACCCACAGCGGAATGGTGTCGCCGTCGGCATAACCGGCGGCCGCAAGGGCCAGCAGGAGGACCGCGCCCACCCGCTGGCCGTCCTGCAGCCCGTGGCCGAACGCGACGGCTCCGGCGGCGATGGCCTGGCTGCGGCGGAAGCGCTGGTTGATGACGTTGGGCTGGGCGTAGCGGGCGGCCCAGGTTGCGGGGAATACGGCCAGGTACGCGCCCACGTAGGCGACGACGGGGGAGAGCAGCAGCGGAAGGACCACCTGGAACAGCAGGGACCGGTCAACGCCACCTACGCCCATTCCCCCCACGGCGAGGCTTGCGAGACCTGCCCCGCCCAGCCCGCCGACCAGGGCATGCGTGGAAGACGCCGGGATACCCCGCCACCACATCAGCAGACCCCACGCGCAGGCGCTCCCTACGCCCGCCAGGAGGATGCTCAGGCCACTGGTCCCTGCCGGCAGATGAATCCAGGTGTGGCTGATGGCCACCACAACGCTGGCGCTGAGCAGAGCACCTATCAGGTTGAAAAGGGCGGCCAGGAGGACCGCAACCGTGGGGGTGAGGGCGCGGGTCCGGACGGCAAGCGCTACCGATGTGGAGACGTCCCTGAAGCCATTGAGGAAGGCGAACGCTGCGGTCAGCAGGACCACGGCGCCGAAGATCACTGCTGTCACGTCAGGATTCCTTGACGATGATGCTGCCTACCTGGGTGGCGATCCGGCGCATGTCCTTGGTGACTTCAACGAGCTGGTTGGCGACATCCCGGTTGCGGGAGTACTGCGCCCACTTCATGTCCTTGATCATGTCCGCCACCCAGACCCGGTGGGTCCGCTCTGCCCGTTTGGCCAGCCTGAGGATCTCGATCCAGTAGTCTTCGAGGTCATCAAGGTTGTTCAGCCGGCGCATGGCGTCCACGGTGAGCTCGGCCTGCCTGCTGATGACCTCCAGCTGGTCCGCGGCACGTTTGGGCAACCGGTCCAGCTTGTAGAGGGACACGAGTTCGGCGGCGCCGTCCAACTTTTCGAGGGCCTCGTTCAGGTAGCGGGACAGCGCGTACATGTCCTCACGGGGGAGCGGGTTCACGAAACTTGTGCGCATGTGGGTCAGGAGGGCGAAGTGCAGCTCGGCCGATTTCGCCTCGTGGTTGTGCATGTCGTCCACGAGGTTGGCGTGCTCGGAGGCCGGCACTCCCAGGATCTCTGCCATGGTGGCGCTGGCGTGCACTATCTGCTGGGCCATTTGGGACAGCAGGACCAGCCCGGCGGGCTCCTGGGGGAAAAGGCGCAGCTTCACGTTGAGTTTCGGTCTCCGGGCGTTGTACTGGGACTGGGGCCGCCCACTGTGACTTGACGCAGGCCTGCAACTGGTCTCGAGTCTACCGGGCTGCTGCCTGCGGCCTGTAAACGCGCAAGAAAATGGTGCCGAACCGGATACGCCTCTCGGCGGTAGGCCGCTCTAGGCGGCTAAATGTTGAAGCCCGGGGGTTTCGCGGCTCGGCACCAGTTTCAGTGTTCTACGTTGCCCGGCCCAAGTCAACATTGACAGATCGGGGCCGCTGGTTCAGTCGAGTTCGCCCAGCCGCCACGCATTCGCTGCGTGCTCGAGATCCTCGGCGGTCTTGACGAGCTGGTGCGAGTTGCGCGTGAGCTTGCTGGCATGGGCCTCGTTCCCGTGCTCCGCGCCGTCGGCGAGGGTGGCCTGGCCGAGCGCAACCACGCGGCAGAATGCGGCGGAACGCTCCAGCGCGACGTCGAACTCGCCGTCGAACGCGCCGGAAAGAATCGCGTCCGCCATGGTCCGCATTTCGTCGGCACCGGGCGGTTCGGCAGCCCCCGCCACCACGTGCGAGACCTGTGCCGTGTCCTTGCCCGCGCGGAAGTAAACGGAGATACGCTCCGGGTCCTGCACGGTGGCTGCCCGCAGCGCGTAAAGCCGCCACAACGCGCCCGGCAAAGAGCGCGCCGGGCTTTCGGCCCACATCTCCGCGATGGCCTCCAGGCCCTGTTCGTCCGTCAGCTTCACCAGCCGCTCGGTGATGACGGGGTCGTCGCTGTCGCGTCCGTGGCGCACCAGTGCCTGGGCGGCAAGGTGGGCGGCCTCGGAGACGCGGGCGGGGTCCGGCCCTCCGGCGAACGGCTCGAAGTCGATGGGCGCGAACGGCTTGGGCTTGTGATGCCGGTTGGCGCCGCCGTACTGACTGGGTCCTGCTTGCTCGCTCATGCCCCAACGCTACTCCTGTGCCGCCGCGGAAATCGAGAGCCCGTCGACGCGGCTGCCCACGGCCGGGACTGCCTGATCCGGCCAAAAAAGGAACGCACGACGGCGGCACGCACCTTTCGGGTCAAACCGGCTCCGTGGGTGGGGTAGAGTATTTATCGTCCAGAAATGGACTGGGCTGATCGGTTACTTGACGGTCGGCTGGGGCCTTTAGCTCAGTTGGTAGAGCATCGGACTTTTAATCCGTGGGTCGTGGGTTCGATCCCCACAGGGCCCACCCACGTAGCAGGCCAGAGGCATCAAGCCCCTGGCCTGCTTCATTTTTAACCCGTCGTAGGGCTAAGTGGTTCAGCCGATCGACAGCCCGAGGTAGAGCAGTGCGAGGGCCAGCGCGATGTAGGCGAAGAATCCATAGAGGGCGATGGAGGCTGCGCTGCCCAGCCGTAGTTTGGGCGGTAGGACCTTGTGTTGGCCGCCCCAGGCCAGTTGGCCAAAGGGGGCGCCCGCAATGAGTGTCAACTGGAAGGTGGCCAGGACGGCGAGTACTGCCGCGGCCGCAAGCGCACAAATCCGAAGCAACGTTGTCCCCCAATGCACCGAGCGCTGACCTAGTGTTCGAAGTGGGTGCGCGGCGCTCCGCCGGGCAGCTTCTCCAGAATCCCCTCTGCCACCTTACGCAGCTTGACGTTCCGGTGGCTTGACGCCTTGGCGATGATTGCAATCGCGTCGTCGTAGGAGCACCGGTTCTGGGCCATGATCACTCCGCAGGCGATGTCGATGGAGGTCCGGCTTTCAAGCGCTGATTGCAGGTCCGATGCCCTGATACTGGTGGAGTGCAGTTCCAGGACAAGCCTGAGCCCACGTGCAGCGAGGTCCGCGAAGGCATGGGCCTCGGTGATGATCTGGAGCGGGAACGCCTGGGCGGTGGGGGAAAAAAAGGCGAGGGCCGCTGTGGCACCCTCGTCCAGCCGGAGCCGCACCCCAAGAACACTGTTGAAGCCGGCGTCCTGAAGCTGCGGCCGGTAGCGCGACCACCGGAAATCGGACGCGACGTGGTTCATGGCCACGGTGCCGTTACCCGTGATGGCTTCCGTCAGCGGCCCTTCACGCACTTCCTGCTCCAGCCTGGCCAACCTGGCAGTCAGCTCGCTGGTGCCGGCGGTGGTTGTGGCGCTCTTGGCCCTGTTGAGGAGCGCGGCGCTTTCCACCGGCGAATCCATGAGCCCGCTCAGGGTGGCGGACGCCGTCCTGGCCAGGATTTCGAGCGAGTCGGACAGCGTCTTGGCCCCGGTGGCCAAATCCGGGATGAATCCCTCGGTGCCCGCGTGCGCCGGGGCGGCGTTGGTTTGTCCGGTTGGTGGCGGCGACTGGGTGGGAACCGGGGCAGCATGTCCGGCCGTGTGCTGCTGGATCTGGTGGGGCTGTGCGGGGCGCCTGCCCGCCGGGGCGTGGGAGGCGGAAACCTGGGATGTTGTTGAATACTTCACGGCCGGCTCCTGCGTTGCCGTCGTGCGGGTGCACCGCTCCCCTGGAAGGGGTCAGCGGGCCATCCGTGCATGTGGAGTGTGGTGAACCCGGGTAAGGACGGCCGGAACCCGGCGGTCAGAGGGCCGGCGACGGCTGGGGGAGAGGCCTTGGTCTCGAAGACCTCCTCGTCGCCGGCCCCGCTTACTTCCCGGCCCTGAAGGTCCGGGAAAACGTGGCTGCAAAGTCCTGTATTCATTCCTTCTCACACCCCCTAGTGAGACATCCAACCCCGTGCGGTAGCGAGTCTTTGGCTCTAGATCGAAGGTAGTTGGCGCATGGGCGTAGGCAAACGGGTAATCGGTACTCGAATTTGAGATTAGGTAGTACTTGGCCCTGCAACACCAGCGGCGCCCAATTACCGCAGAACGGCCCGTCCATGACGCAGACAGCAGGAGGTGGAAAGATAAAGCCCATGGAACTGCACATCACCGGTGACCCTGCTTCTGACCAATTGCTCACGGACGACGCGTTCGCCCTGCTGACCGGGATGCTGCTGGACCAGCAGGTGACAATGGAATCCGCCTTCGCGGGCCCTGAAAAGATCCGCTCACGCATCGGCTCGATCGAGCCGGCGGCCGTTGCCGCCTACGAGCCGCAAGCTTTCGTCGAGGTTTTCAAGGAACGGCCGGCGGTACACCGGTTCCCCGGTTCCATGGCGGCCCGGGTCCAGGCCCTCGCTGAGGCTGTCCAGCACGACTGGAGCGGTGACGCCACGCAGATTTGGACCAAGGGCGATCCCGACGGCAAGGAAGTGTTGCGCCGCCTGCAGGCCTTGCCCGGTTTCGGGGAGCAGAAGGCAAAGATCTTTCTCGCCCTCCTTGGCAAGCAATGCGGCCTGAAGGCGCCGGGCTGGCGCGAGGCGGCCGGGCATTACGGCGAGCAGGATTCGTTCTTTTCGGTCGCAGACATCGTGGACCCGGACTCCCTTGTAAAAGTGCGGGCCAGCAAGCAGGCAGCGAAGGCAGCGGCAAAAGCTGCCAAGGGCTGACTGGCGGGCGTGTTTTGGCCGGGCTTGGTCCGTACATGCTGGCCGAGCCGAGCGGTGCCGCCTGTTCTGTAGTCTGAGGGGGTGAAGCAGGCAGCCGTCATTATCGGCGCGGGCATCGGTGGCCTCAGCGCAGCGCGGGCGCTCAAACGCCATGGCTGGTCGGTGGTGGTCCTCGAACAGAGCCCCGCACTGCCCGCCGCGGGCACCATGCTGGGAATGTGGCCAGCGGCGCTGGAGGCACTGGGGCGCCTCGGGGTCATGGAAGCACCACGCCGGACCGATGGCTGGGCGCACATTGCTGCTGCAAATACCTCCACCCGGCTGTGGACGCCGTCCGGACGCACGCTCCTCACAGTCCCCGGCGGAGCTGAACTGCATCTGGTCTCCCGGCCGGCCTTGCTCGCCGCCCTCGCCCAGGACGTGGACATCACCTTCAATACCCACGTGCTTGAATCCGGACAGATCAGTGACGCCGACCTCGTCGTCGGCGCGGACGGTACCTTCAGCCGCACCCGGCAGGAAATTTTTGGTGCCCGGTTCGCTGCCCGTCCGCTCGGGGCCGTTGCCTGGCGCGGAACAGTTCAGGCATCGGTCCCGGAATACGGTGAGACGTGGGCCCCGGGCGCACTGTTTGGCATCACGCCGGCAGGCCCCCAAAGCACCAACTGGTATGCCAGCCTCCGCTCCGGCCAGACATTTGCAGGACCCCACCTTCCGCACCTTCAGAGGTACTTCGGTTCCTGGCACCAGGGTGTGCGCCATTTACTGGACAAGATCGACGAGGACACGATTTTGCATCACGGACTTTTCGAGACCCCAAAGCTGGCCTCTCTCTTCAGGGGCCGGACAGTACTGGTCGGGGATGCTGCCCACGCCATGGCGCCTTTCCTCGGCCGGGGTGCCTGCGAAGCCATAGTTGACGGGGCAACGCTGGGACAATGCGTGGCGCTGGCACCGTCTGTCGAGGCGGGCCTCGCCGCGTACAACAAAGCCCGCAGGAAACGGACACAACGGCTGGTGCTGTCCTCGCGGTTTATGGGTCAATTCGCCATGCTGGATACGGGCGCAGCATCGCGCAACGCGGTGATGGCCGCCGCCGGTTCCATCGCCCGGATCATCACACCCAAGCCGCCAAGCCGCCCGTGATTTTTGGCGCGGACGGGCCACCAACGCAGGGTTCCCGACGCCGGGAAGCCGTTCGGGTTCCGGGCTCGGCAAGGACGCTGCCCGGGGTAAGCCGCGTCCTCCTGCAATAATCGGAACCGATAGTTGCCCGGGGCCGAGGAAGCCCCCGGTCAAACAGGACGCAATGTAAGTTCAGGCCCATCCCACCAGACGAGGCGGACATCCATGAAGGCTCCAGACCAGCAGTACGCTCAGTTCTCCGGAACCCAGCGTCCCCCGGGCGCCGGTGATACGGCCGAGCCTGCGTCTGTGGACCGGGACCTCCTCCGGCGGCTGGCGGATGCCCATGGTGTCGGCACGTCCTTCCACGGCTGGGACGGACTGCCGCACAGTGTCGCCCCCGGCACCCTGGTCAAAGTCCTCGCCGCGCTGGGCGTCAGGGCGGACACGAACGAACTGATCAAAGCTGCCCTGGCCGAGGCCGAACTGGCGCCGTGGCGCCGGATGCTGCCCCCCGCCGTCGTACTTCAACACGGCGAAACTCCGCTGGTCCCCGTCCACGTCCCGGACGGTGCCACCGCGAAGGTGACCGTGCTGCCCGAATCGGGCGCGGGCGAGCCCGTGGAGGCGGTCCAGCAGGATGTGTGGGTCCCGCCGCGCGATGTGGACGGTGTGCCCACCGGCCGGGCGACGTTCGCCGTACCGGAGGGACTGCCGCTGGGCTGGCACACGCTGCACGCCGAGTCCGACGGCATAACAGCCGAGTGCGCGCTGGTGGTCGTCCCGGCGCGGCTGAACACTGCCGATTCCTTGGTGGAGCGACGCGGCTGGGGCCTGTCCACGCAGCTGTACTCGGTCCGGTCGAAACGTTCCTGGGGCATCGGTGACTTCGCTGACTTGGCGGACCTGGCGGCCCTCAGTGGTGAACGCGGCGCGGATTACGTCCTGGTCAATCCCCTGCACGCGGCGGAGCCCGTCCCGCCGGTCCAGCCCTCGCCGTATTCACCATCAACACGCCGCTTCTTCAACCCGCTGTACATCCGGGTGGAAGCCATACCCGAACTCGCCTACCTGAAGCCGCGCAAACGCGCCACGATCGACAGGCTCCAGGAGCAGGTCCAGGGCCTGAACGCCGACGCCGAACGGCTTGACCGGAACGCCGTGTTCGCGGCGAAGCTCCAGACCCTGGAACTGCTCTACCACGCCCGGCGCTCGCCGGCCCGGCAGGCAGCGTTTGAAGAATTCTGCAGGAGTTCCGGGCCGGGCCTGGACGATTTTGCTCTCTGGTCGGCCATTCGGGAAGACCTTGCGCCGGAGGACCCGCTGTGGATGGACCCTGACTGCGCTGTGGGGTCACCGGCGGCCGAGGCGCTCAGGGAAAAGCTAGCCCACCGGATCGGATTCCACCGCTGGCTGCAGTGGATCTGCGACGAGCAGCTCGAATACGCGCAGCAGACCGCGCGCCGGGCAGGCATGCGACTGGGCGTGGTGCACGATCTGGCCGTGGGTGTTGACCTGAGCAGTGCCGACGCGTGGACGCTCCGTGGTGTCCTGGCGCCCGGGGTCAGTGTTGGTGCGCCGCCGGACATGTACAACCAGCAGGGCCAGGACTGGAACCAGCCGCCCTGGCACCCTGCACGCCTCGCGGAGGCTGGCTACGCACCGTTCCGCAACATGCTCTCCACCGTGCTCCGGCATGCCGGCGGCATCCGTGTGGACCACATCCTGGGCCTCTTCCGCCTCTGGTGGGTGCCCGCCGGAAACTCACCGCGGGATGGCGCCTACGTCACGTACGACCACAACGCCCTGATCGGCATCCTGGCCTTGGAGGCCCAGCGCGCCGGGGCCGTGGTGATCGGGGAGGACCTCGGGACGTTCGAACCGTGGGTGCGCGACTACCTCGCTGACCGCGGCATCCTGGGCACGTCCATTCTCTGGTTCGAGAACGACGGCGACTCTCCGCTGCCGCCGGAGCGGTACCGTACGCAGGCGCTCGCCAGCGTCAACACCCACGACCTGCCGCCCACGGCCGGCTATCTTGCGGGGGACCATGTGGCGCTCCGGAGCAGGCTGGGACTGCTGGAACGGTCCGAAGCCGAGGAACGGGCGGACCATGATGCCACCCTCGAGAAGATGATGGGGTTGCTGCGCGAACGCGGGCTGCTGCCTGACGGCGGCGTTGGCGACGACCACGGGAGCGAGGAGCGCACCATCGAGGCGCTGCACCGCCTCCTTGCCCAGACGCCGTCGATACTGCTCGGCGTCGCGTTGGTTGACGCGGTGGGGGAGCGGCGCGTGCAGAACCAGCCCGGCACCACCGAAGCGCTCTATCCGAACTGGCAGGTTCCGCTGGGTGACCCGGCCGGCAAGCCCGTGTTCATCGATGACCTCCCAGGCAACGCCAGGTTCAACTCGCTCCTCGCCGCAGTGTCGGAGTCATTGGGCAGGTAGGGCCCGGTACCGTGGGGGCTGGCGGCCAGCCCCGGGCCGGGGCGAGAATGTGAGCAACCGGCCGGAAAGTCCTTCGGCGGCTGCACGGGAGGAAGCGCATGGGCGACGGACCAGTCCTGGTGGTGGGCGGTACCGGCATGCTGGGGAGCCAGGTTGTCAAAGAGCTCCTCGGCCGCGGTAAAAAAGTCCGGGCTCTGGTGCGGCCGGGGTCAGACGCCTCCCGGGTGGAAGCAGCCGGCGCACAGGTTGCCCGCGGCGACATGATGGATCCGGCGTCGCTGTCGCGGGCCATGGAGGGCGCCGACGCCGTCATCACCACGGCGGCCGGGTACACCCGGCACCGCAAGGGTGATACCAGTGCCACCGACAGTGAAGGCAACACCAACCTTGTGGAGGCGGCTAGCCGCTCGGGGATACGGCGGTTCGTCCTCACCAGCATCCTCACCTGCGATCAGACTCCTCAGGTGCCGCACTTCTGGCACAAGAAACTCGCGGAGGACCGGCTGGAGCACCTCGGTGTTCCGTTCGTGGCGCTTCGTCCGGGTGCTTTCCTGGACCAGGTCACCCGCTTCGGCGGGGACCCCATCGACAAGCGGCGGCTCATCTGGTTCGGTTCGGCCCGGATCCCGTTGACGTTTGTGCACACTGCGCATTTGGCAGATTATCTCGCCGCCGCCGTCGATATTCCCGGGATGGAAGGCCGGCGCGTCGATATCGGCTGGGACCGCGCGGTAAGCATGCAGGAAATTGCAGACATTGCGGGCCGGCTCACTGGCAAGACCATTCGCGTCCGTTCGGTGCCCGCCGGTTTGCTGCGGGCCGCAGGGACAGTGCTGGCCCCGGTCAACCCGATGGCCAAAGACATGGAAGCCATGATCGACTGGTTCCAGACCGGGCGCTATGTTGCCGACACCACCCTGCAACAGCAGTTCTTCGGGACGCCTCCCACCGCCGAGGATGCCGTCCGCCGACTCATTTCCGATCTTGGGCATCGTCCTGAGTCCTGAGTTGAGAAGGGTTGCCATGGTAGGCTCTGTGGGCTGTGAATCCGCTTCCAGTGCAGTGTCCGTTGCGGCCATCGAGGACCGGCTGCGGACGGCCGGCTGTGTATTTGCCGAGGATGAGGCCCGGCTCCTGGTGGCCGCCGGGGGGTCTCCCGCTGACGTTGCCGCTCTCGTGGAGCGTCGGGTGTCCGGCTATCCGCTCGAGTACATTGTGGGGTGGGCAGAATTTGCTGGCCTGAGGATTGAACTCGACGCCGGCGTTTTCGTTCCACGGCGCCGCACCGAACTCATGGTCAACGAAGCCGTGGCGCTCTTGTCCAAGGATGCGGTTCACGGGTCCCCTGCTCGGGTGACGAGGCAGCAGATTCCCGCACGAGCCGCTGTTGTTGTTGTTGATCTGTGCTGCGGGTCCGGTGCGGCAGGCGCTGCCATCGCGTCCAGGCTTGAACGGCTCGAACTGCATGGTGCGGATGTTGACCCGGCTGCCGTAGCGTGTGCGGCCCGCAACGTTGCGAAAGTGGGTGGGGCAGTTCACCAGGGTGATCTCTACGACGCCCTTCCCGCTTCCCTCAGGGGCAAAATTTCCGTACTGACAGCGAATGCCCCGTATGTTCCGACGGCTGAGATCGCGACCATGCCCCGCGAGGCACGGGACTACGAGCCTCTGCTATCGCTCGACGGCGGCGCGGACGGCCTCGATCTGCATCGCCGGGTGGCAGAGGGGGCCTCGGAGTGGCTGCGGGCCGGAGGGCATCTCATCATTGAAACAAGTGATCGCCAGGCCGGAGACACAGCATCCATCATGTCCGCTGCCGGACTCGCCGTCCGCATTGTCAGGTCAGAAGAACTCGACGGCACCGTAGCGGTTGGCCGAATAGGCTAACCTCTTCCCCCGCCGTTTACTCAGTTCGCGTTTAACAGTTTGCGTTTAACCGTTTGCAGGCTTGCGTCGGCAGGGGCCCATGCCGGCGCGGCAACCGAGTTACCCCTGCTCGACCCTGCCTATTCGCGTTGTGGGGGCGGGGGCGGTTTGAAGTACTGGTTTTGTCGGGGTCTTTGAGTGGGGTCGATGTGGCGTGGCGGTGTGAACCAGGGGGTGCCGTGGCCGGCTTGGATGGTCCACTGTTCTTTGTGGATGAGGTGGTGGTGATGGGAACACAGGAGTACGCCGTTGCTGACATTGGTTGGTCCGTCTTGTGACCAGTAGGTGATGTGGTGGGCTTCGCACCATGGGGCGGGGATGGTGCAGTTGGGGAAGGCACAGCCTTGGTCGCGAGCGGTGAGGGCGAGGCGTTGCGCGGCTGTAAAGAGCCGGTTCCTGCGGCCAAGGTCCAGGATTTCCCCGTGGGTGCCGAGGAGTACGGGGATGACATCGGCGTCGCAGGCAAGTTTTCTGATGGTGGCCGCTGCCACAGGCCCGGTGAAGACATAACTCCCGGTGCCTTGACCGGTGCCTTGGCCGGCGCCCGGGGTGATGCCCGGGCCGGATGCGGGGCTGGCTCCGGCGCCAGGGCCAGCGGCGGACGGGATGTGGGGCAGCAGGTCCTGGTAGTTGATGGTGGCGAGGATCTGGGGTCGGTTTCCGCCGGCTGTGGGCAATTTGTCCGTGGTGAGCGCTGCCTTGAAGGCGGTGACGATCCCGTCGAGTTGTTTCTGGGAGCGGGTGCGCCGGTCAAGGTCCGGGCCGCTGCCCTCCCACGCGCTGCCGCCTGCCCGTGCCCCGGCATCTTCCTGGCCGCCTCCAACGTTAGCTGCATCATTGCCGCTGGCCGCGTGGTCGGGCGCAGATTGGCGGGTGCGGGGGTTGGTGGCTGCGTTCATGATGGTGGCGAAATATTCGTATTGGTCAGTGGTGGCGAAGATTTCGAGGTGATGAAGGCCGTGGCGGGGCCGGCGGATGAATGCGCCCTGGGTGTGGCGAAGTGCTTCTTCGGTGGGTTCGGTGCCATCGGCATCGAGGGTATCGGCCCAGCGCCGGGCGACTCGGGCGACGAAATCCGGGTCGGCATTAGCGGCTGTCCGGGTTAGGTCGTGTTCGATCCGGTGGAGGGTCTCGGCGGTGGTGTGGTGCTTAAGGCGGTCCAGGGTGGCGCTGATGATGGTTCCGGTCCGCGAGGACAATACCGGCCCGGGGCTTGCCGGTGCGGCGAGCTGGTTGACGTCTTCGGTGCTGGCTTCTGCGGTGCCGGCGGGTGCAAAAGCTGCGGCGAGGTGTTCGTGTGCCGGCCCAATCCGGTCCCCGGTGAGCGTGGTTTCGGGCAGGATGGCATGGGCGAGGTGGAGCCGCCGTTTGGCTTCGCCGAGCCCGATCCGCAGCCGGACTCGCAGGAACTCGGCGGTAGTTTTGCAACCGTCATCGGCAGGCGATGTGGGGACCGGTATGGCGGCAGCAGGCAGGGCGGGGCCGATGGCGGGCCACGCTGCGTCGGTTTCATTCAGGGTTTCGGTGCCGTTATCCCAGCCTGTGACCCAGGTCCTGGCAGCCCGGGTTGTTGCGGCGGAAATGATGGCCTGGGTGCGAGTGCGGTCCACAGTTCCGGCGGCGAGAATCTGGAGGTAGTCCACGGACCGTGAGAGCTCCTCGGCCTGGGCGGCGAATTCGGCGGCCTCGGCGTAGTCCGCCATGGCCAGTTGCTCCGGAACCGCAGCCAGCGCGGCACTGACTACGGCGATGGCGGTCGCCAAGCTCACGGGCGCCGGAACGGCGGCGCTGCCGCCATTCCCCATGAGCCGCTCCGTCAAAGCCTCCATAGGAATACTCTGCCGTAGGGGTCTGACATTATTGCCGGCGTGGAACCTTCCGGCGCAGCTCCCGAGGGTCCGCTGATTTGTACCGGCCCTGATTCAGTGATCCAGAGCCTTCGCCGGTTGGAGCTGTCCGGAGGCCACGGCTGAAGGCTCAGGCCGGAATGGTTTCGATCATCGACGACATCAGGGCGGACATCTTGATGTTCGTCACCACGATATTGAGGACGAAAACGGCGATCAGGACCCAGATGGGCACCAGTCCCCGTCCCCGGGCTACCTTCGCCATGATGACGGAGCGTCCGATGACATACACGCCGCTGCTGAGGAAGCTCCATGCCCAATGGAACGGCCTGACAACGCCGTCCCTGGTGAGCCGTTGCGAGTCGAACCACGCAAGCACAATTGAAGCCGCGTAGGCGGCAAAGCCCGAGAAAAGGAGCAGGAAATAGGCCGGAGTGAAAAGCGACCAAGGGTCCAGCGTCTGCTGCCGACCCACTCGGATGAATCTGAATTCCGGGGTCCAGAGCAGCAGAAGAACCGTGGACAGCAGGGGCAGCAGGGTGATGACCCAAATCAGCGGGTTGTAGACGGGGGCGTCGCGCCTGAGGAGCGGACGCTCAGAGGTAAAACCGACGTTCGCATGAGGACCGCCGGGATAACCAGCCTGGGTGTAGGGGTTGGTCCCCGCGTAGGGGCTGGTACCGGCCGGCCATCCCTGAAGGACCGGCTGGGCGGGTGTGCTGAACTGGTCGGTCCACGCGAAACCGTCCCACCAGCGGAGCCGTCCAGTGCCGGCAGGATCCGTGTACCACCCCGGGGGGGCAGCCGGAATGTTGCCTGAAGTGCTCATGCGTACCCCCGAATATCCCGGCCGGCCCGTTAGGCCCCGGTGGTTGCCATCACCTGAGACGCCACCGGCCGCCGCGTCCCCCAAGGATCGCGACGGCCAGCAAGGTCAATTAGTTTTAGCACAGTTCCCGCAGGGCATTGTTCCCCTGCGGCGGCGGAGCCGTTCCGTACCCGTCAGGAAGACACAGGGTCACTCCCGCCGGTGGTCAACGTTCGTGGCTGCGCCGGCAGGAGTGGCGCCACCCTCATCGGACCAGTCCTGGCCCTGGTTGTCGTTGAGGGCCGGGTCCGATTCAACATCAGAGGTGCCCAGGTTCACCGTTTCCGGGTGCGTGCTGTGGGCGGGGATGTGGTCCCCGGCGGCGCCGGTCTGGTCCCCGGCGATGCCGGACGCACTCTGTGGGGCGCCGGCGTCGGACGTCTTTGCCTTGCCGTTGCCGGACGCATCATGGTGAGCCGCGGACCCGATCATGGTGCCCGCACGGCGGGCCGCCTCGCCAAGTTGGTCGGCAACCCCGGGAGCCTTTTCCTTGATGGCCTCCGTGGCGGCGCTGACCTTGTCCTGGACGGGCTTACTGTCCCAGATGCCCGCCGCCCTTGACTTGAGTTTGTCGTAAGCTGCCCGTCCGGACCGGGATCCCAAGACGTAGCCTGCTGCAATGCCAATGCCCAAAAGAAGTTTCGATTTCATGATGAACTCCTGCCCGATAAGAAGGTGTCACGCTCCGGCTTGAATAGCCGGGGGAAAGAAAACCGGCCCAGGGAGGTGTCCCGGGGCCGGTTTTCAGGCCGGTAACGAAGTTAGCTGCGAGCGCTGCGCTTCGTGACCAGGCCGTAGATCAGCAGCACGATGATCGAACCGACGATCGCGAGCAGCCAGGTCTGGATCGAGAAGAAATCCTGCAGCGGCGCATTGAAGAGCAGGCCACCAAGCCAGCCGCCGAGGAACGCTCCGACTACACCGAGCAGCAAGGTGATGAAAATGCCGCCACCCTGCCGGCCGGGAAGGATCGCCTTAGCGATAGCACCGGCAATAAGGCCAAGAATCAGAAATCCAAAGAAGCCCATTTTTGTCGTTCCCTCTTCCTAAGTCAGGGAGGTGCCCGGATCCCGGGTACGCTTCATCCCTCTGCCTCAATACTAATCATGCTTAGTTTCTTTTCGCCACTCCGGATCCCGGTGGAGGGCCCGTTCAGGGCCGTTTAGTGCCCTGTCCGGTCTGAATCATTCCCGGCTCCCGGACCTTCGTCCAGGTCCGCAAGTTCCGCTAGATCCTGCGGGCTCAGGGCGAAGTCAAAGACCTCCAGGTTCTGCCGCATGCGCTCGGAATTAGCCGATTTTGGAATAACTACAAGTCCTTGCTCAATATGCCACCGCAACACCACCTGGGCAGGTGTTTTGCCATACTTCTCACCCAGTTGAGTCAAAATGGGCGCCTGTAAGAGGCTTGCTCCGGAACCTCCCAGCGGGCTATAGGACTCGGTGACGATCCCGTGCCGCGAATCGAATTCGCGATCAGCTGTGCGGGTGACGGCCGGGCTCAGCTGAATCTGGTTTACGGCCGGCACAACGTCCGTCTCGGCCAGAAGCCGTTCCAAGTGGGCTGGCTTGAAGTTGGAGACGCCGATGGACCGGGCTTTCCCCTCGGCCTGCAGCCGTTCAAACGTCTTCCAGGTGGAGACAAATTCGTCGCGTCCGGGGAGCGGCCAGTGGATAAGCAGCAGGTCCACATAGTCCAACCCCAAGCGGCTCAGTGACCCCTCAAGCCCCGCCACAGCCCGGTCCTGGCCCTGGAACTCCCCGTCCAGCTTGGTGGTAATGAACAGTTCGCCACGGTCGATTCCGCTGGCGCGGATGCCGTTCCCCACGCCCTCCTCGTTGCCGTATTTCACGGCGGTGTCGATGTGCCGGTACCCGGCCTCCAGGGCATGCACGACGGCGGTCGCCACCTGGCGGTCGTCCAGCGGCCAGGTGCCGAGCCCCAATTGCGGGATGGAGTGGCCGTCATTGAGCGTGATGAGCGGTGAAATTGTCATCACCCCAGTCTGCCCGCAAACAGGCAGTTGCGCAGCGCCCGAACGGGCCCGGAGCGCGGGTGGAAAAGGCCTAGCCCGCGCTCCGCGACCACCGGACCAGGCGGTCACTCAACTCCATGAATTTGTGGTCCACCACCTGAAGTTCAGGATGGGTGTCGTACCAATTGACGATCTCCCGGGCGCCGTCCGCAAAGGGGATGGTGGCCGTGTAGCCCGGAACCAGGGCCTTGATCTTGCTGTTGTCGAACACCACCGAGTGGGCCCGGTCCCCGAGCAGGCTCGGCCCAAGGTGAGGACTGTATGCGGTGCTCTGCGCGGCAATGGTTTCTGAAGCGATGTGGACGAGTTCCGGCTCGGAAACCCCGGCCGCACGGGCAAACAGGCCGTAGATCCGGTCCCAGGGCAGGTATTCGTCGGAGGTGATGGTGTAGCTGTCACCCACCGCCTCCGGCCTCCCCAGCAGCCCCACGAAAGCCTTCGCGAAGTCCCGCGCGTGCGTCAATGTCCAAAGGGAGGTGCCATCGCCGTGCACCACGACCGGCCGGCCGGCGCGCATGCGGTGGATGTCTGTCCAGCCGCCGATCAGGCCAACCCGGGTGCGGTCATACGTATGGGAGGGGCGCACCACAGTGACCGGAAAGTCAGCGGAACGGTACGCCTCGAACAGCACGTCCTCGCAGGCGATTTTGTCCCGTGAATACTGCCAGAACGGGTTCTTCAACGGCGTGGATTCCAGGATCGGCAGCCGGGCGGGCGGCTTTTGGTATGCCGATGCTGTGCTGATGAAGACGTATTGGCCGGTCCGGCCGCGGAAGAGCTCCACGCTGGCCCGCGCCTGGTCCGGGGTGAAGGTGATGAAGTCGGCGACGGAGTCGAACGTCCGTCCGGCAAGTGCGCCCCGTACAGCCTCCGGGTCGCGGATGTCTGCCTGCAGCACTTCCGCGCCGTCGGGCACCGGTTTGCCGGACTGTCCGCGGTTGAGGATTGTCACGCGGTGGCCGAGCACGACGGCGTGTTGGGCCGCTGCCGCGCTGATTACCCCGGTGCCGCCGAGGAAGAGGAGGTTCCGTGGTGCCGCAGTACCGGCGTTAGGGCCAAATGCCGTCACCACGCGTAATCCTCCGGAGCGGGTCGGTGGCCCGGGAAGATCACATCGAGTTTCTTGAGTGCTGCGTCATCGAGCCTGACATCCAAAGCACGGATGGCGGCGTCGAGCTGTTCCTGCGTCCGCGGACCCACGATCGGTGCGGTTACGCCGGGCTGGTGGAGCAGCCAGGCAAGGGCGACGTCCCCGGGTTCGTGTCCCAGCTCGTCCGCGAAGTCTTCGAACTGCTGGATCTGTTCCCGATGGCTCTTCAGCGTCTCCAGGGCCCGCCCCTCCATGCGCCGGACGCCGGCGCGTTCCTTCTTCAGCACCCCGCCGAGGAGGCCGCCCTGAAGCGGGGACCAGGGGATCAGGCCCAGCCCGTACTGCTGTGCTGCCGGAAGGACCTCAAGTTCAACTTCGCGGCGGATCAGGTTGTAGATGGACTGCTCGCTGACCAGCCCGGTGTAGTTCCGGCGTCGTGCCGCTTCCTGTGCCTGGGCGATGTGCCAGCCGGCGAAGTTGCTGCTGCCCGAGTACAGGATTTTGCCTTGCTGGACGGCGACCTCGATGGCCTGCCAGATCTCGTCCCACGGGGTGTCCCGGTCGATGTGGTGGAACTGGTAGACGTCCACGTAATCCGTCTGCAGACGCTTGAGGCTGGCATCCAATGCTCGCCGGATGTTGAGCGCGGACAACCTGGACTCGTTGGGGCGGTCCGTCATGGTGCCGTACAGCTTCGTGGCCAGAACGGTGCGTTCCCGTCGCTCAACACCTGCGGCGAACCAGCGGCCGAGGATCTCCTCCGTCCAGCCACGGTGACCGGCGCCGCCGTACACGTTGGCGGTGTCAAGGAAATTGATGCCGGCGTCCAGTGCGGAATCCATGATCCTGTGAGCGTCGGGTTCGTCAGTGTGCGGGCCAAAGTTCATGGTGCCGAGGCAGAGCCGGGACACTTTCAGGCCGGAACGTCCAAGATGGGTGTACTCCATGGGGTCCTCACTGTCCGGAGAGGGTTTCACAAGGTGCAGGCACCGGGGCCTGCCGGACTGATCCGGCAGGCCCGGGCCGGTGTTCTAGAACTGCGTGAAAGCTGCGACGGCGGGATCCGCACCGATGCGCGCACCCCGCTCGAGGGCGGTGATTGAGGCGATTTCGTCGTCGGTCAGTCCCAGGGACGTGGCTGCGAAGTTCTCGCGCATGCGTGCCGAGTCAGCTGACTTGGGAATGACGATGGTGCCGGCCGCAAGGTGCCAGGCCAGGACCACCTGGGCCGTGGTGGCATGGTGGGCCTGAGCAGCCGCCGTGACGGCATTTCCGTTCAGGTCCCCACCCTGGCCGAGGGGGCTGTAGGCCTCCACGGCGATCCCGAGGGCGCGGCTCTTGGCGGCCAGGTCCGCCTGCTGGAAGCTGGGGTGGAGCTCGATCTGGTTCACGGCCGGAACCACGTCGCTGGATTCTAGCAGCGTGTCCAGGTGCTCAGCCAGGAAGTTGGAGACACCGATCGCCCGGAGCTGCTCACCTGCGTACAGGTGCTCCATCTCCTTCCACGCCTGGACGAAGAGTCCCTGTGACGGAACGGGCCAGTGGATGAGGTAGAGGTCCAGGAAGTCCAGCCCCAGCGCCTTGAGGCTGTCCTGGAACGCGTCCTGAACCCGGCCCTGATCGCCGTTGCGGAGCTTGGTGGTGATGAAGAGTTCCTCGCGCGGAATTCCGGAAGCTGCGATTGCTGCACCGACGCCGGCCTCGTTGCGGTAGGCGGCGGCGGTGTCGATGTGGCGGTAGCCGGCTTCGAGGGCGTCCTCGACGATTCGCTGGGTGTCTTCCGGGGGCACCTGGAAAACGCCGAAGCCGAGCTGGGGAATGTTGACGCCATTATTCAGCGAAATGTCAGTCATGGATGACTCCTCTGTTGCTGCAAGGCTGCTTCCTGGGGCATGGCCGCACTGGAAGCCGCTTTCGGAAATGTTCCACGTACGAGCCTATGCACTTTTCCGGTCCGCGTCTGCCACAACGCCGCCCGCGGGCAGTCCGCCACAGGCGCCACACGTGTCTCACCCACCGCACGCGGCGGACGCGCCGGCGAGTTACACACCGAGGGCCGTTAAACACTGATGGCCGCGCCGGGGGCGCGGCCATCAGGTGTGCACATCAGCTCAGGGCGGACTCAGCCTTCGTGGCGGAAGCCCAGTTTGACCCGCACCTGCCAATCGGCGATTTTGCCGTCGGTGAGATGGCCGCGGATTTCCTTGACTTCGAACCAGTCAAGGTTGCGCAGGGTTTTGCTGGCTTCAGCGATGCCGTTGCGGACTGCTGCGTCAACGCCTTCTTCGGAGGTGCCAACAATTTCGGTAATGCTGTACGTGTGATTGGACAACTTCGCTCCTCGTGATCGCCGTCGATTCCCGGTTGCGGGCCGTCCTTGAACCCTAGTGGCGATTTCCGGGCGTGGCCATAGCCCGGGGCGTGGAGTTGTTGCGGGCGGGAGGACTTTACGGCGCTTGAAGGACCAGGTTCTTGAGGTCGTCCAAGGTTTGCTGCATGTGGGAATCCATGGCCTCGCGCGCTTTGGCGGGGTTACGCGCTTCCAGCGCTTCGGCGATGCGCTGGTGGTGGCCGATGGCGTGTTCCTGGATGGTCCGCACGGCTGAGGTTTCCGCACGGCGTTTTTCGAGCACGCGCTGCAGGGGCTCGAAGAGGACGGCAACAAAGACATTTTCCGAGGCACGGAGAATGAGGTCGTGGAAGGCGAGGTCGGCCTCCACAAAGGCGCCGACGTCGTTGACCTGGTGGGCTGCCCGCATGGCTGCGACATTGCTGAAGAGCGCCTGGATGTCGGCTTCGCCGATGCGGGTGGCGGCGAGTTCGCATGCCCCGGTCTCCAGCATCCTTCGGAGCTCGATGAGCTGCACGGAGGCCACGGCCTCGTTCTGGCCCTCGGAGGCGGCACGCAGTACGGCCTCCAGGGACGCCCAGCGGTTCAGGGGGTTCACAAACGTGCCGCGGCCGCGTTCCACACTCAGGATCCGCTGCGCCTCGAGGGTTTTCATCGCCTCGCGCACGGTCATGCGGCTGACCTCGTGCTTTGCGCTCAGTTCCAGCTCGCCGGGCACGCTGGAACCGGGCGGAAATTCCCCGGCAATGATGCGGTCCAGCAGTTCGTCAGCCACCACGCCAACCAGTGATTTCCGTGCCATTGATCCCCCTTTGCCTCCGTTGCCGGACGTCTGACAAGTGTACTTGCGGGTTTGGATGTGCTGTGCCACACTATTTCAAATGTTAGATGTCAGACATCTTACAGTTAGCTTAATACCCCAAACATCACAACGGAGTGCACAGTGACGCTAGAAGCAGACCTCCTGGCCGCCTTCCCGGCCGAAGTCCGGATTCCCGCCCGCCTCGTGGCAGATGCCGTGGCCGCCTCCAGCGCCGAAACGCCCCGCATGCTGGTAGTGCTCGACGACGACCCCACCGGCACGCAGTCCGTTGCGGATCTGCCGGTGCTCACCCGCTGGGACGTTGAGGACTTCATCTGGGCCTTTGGCCAGTCCAAGCCCGCCGTCTACGTGCTGACCAACACCCGGAGCCTGGACCCCGCCGAGGCTGCCGCCCGCAACGAGGAGGTGGTCCGCAACGCCCTGGCGGCCGCCGGTTCCGGCCTGCGGCTGGGCTTCGTGAGCCGCAGCGATTCCACCCTCCGAGGCCACTACCCCCTTGAACCGGACGTCATCGCCGCAACGGTGGCTGAGGTCAGCGGCGAAGCGACTGACGGCGTCGTCCTGGTTCCCGCGTTCCCCGACGCCGGACGCGTGACCATCGGCGGCGTGCACTACACCCGCGGAACGGGCGCCGAGACCGGAACACTCACCCCGGCCGCGGAGACCGAATTCGCCAAGGACGCCAGCTTTGGGTACAAAAACTCCGAGCTGGCCAAGTACGTCGAGGAAAAGTCGAAGGGCCGCTTCGCGGCGGAGTCGGTGATCGTCCTGGACCTGAACATCATCCGTGCCGGCGCGGCCAGCGCAGGCACCGCAGCAAACCCCGACGGCGACCCTGCCGTCAGTGCCGGCATCAGCGCCCACGCCATCGCTGACGCCGTCGCTCCCGCCACCAACTCCACGCCCATCGTGGCTGACATCGTCACCGAAGATGACCTCCGCGTGCTGTCGCTGGGCCTGGAAGAGGCCGAACGGCGCGGCAAGAAGCTGCTGTACCGGGTAGGCCCCCCGTTCGGCCGGGCCAGGATCGGCCAGGACATCCGCACGGAGCTGAGCGGCGCCGAAGCCTACGCCGGCAACACCCCTTCGGAGGCAGGCGGCCTCATTGTTGTGGGCTCGCATGTGGGTGTCACTACCCGCCAGCTCAAGGCCCTCACTGAACAGCACAGTGCCGCGCGGACCGTTGAGATCGACGTCGAAAAGCTGCTTGCCGCCGAAACCGAAGCGGCTGCAGACTCCTACCTTGACCAGACCGTCAACACCGTGGTGGACGCACTCCACAGCGGAGACGTCATCGTCCACACCAGCCGCCTGCTCATCAAAACTGACGACGCCGCCGAAAGCCTCCGGATCGCCCGCACCGTATCCGCCGCCGTCGTGGCCGTGGTCAACCGGACCCTCAAGACCTTCCCGCCCCGGTTCGTCATCGCCAAGGGTGGCATCACATCTTCGGACGTCGCCGCGCACGGCCTGGAAATCCGGCACGCCATTGTCCGCGGCCCCATGCTGCCGGGCATCGTCTCGCTCTGGGAACCGGTGGACGGCCCCGCCAAGGGCATCCCGTACATCGTCTTCGCCGGCAACGTGGGCGATGACCAGTCCCTCGCCGACGTCACCCGCAAGCTCAGCAACACTTTTTAGTCCCCACCGGCTCCCAACCCTCGCAAGCTCGGGCCGGGTCCCTCGCCAGAGTGGGCCCACCCAAAATTCAATGGAGAACACCATGACCAGCAACTACACCGTCACCGTCCTGGGCCTCGGCGCCATGGGCCTGCCCATGGCCACCCGCCTGGCATCCCAGCTGACCGTCCACGGCTTCGACATCGCCGAGCCGCGCCTGAAGCTCGCCGAAGAAGCCGGCATCGCCACCTTCAGCACCGCCCGCGACGCCGCCAAGGGCGCCGACGCCCTGCTCCTCGCGGTCCGCAACGGCGAACAGCTCAACGATGTCCTCTTCGGTGCGAACGGCGTGGCCTCCGTGCTGGAGCCGGGCGCCGTCGTGATCCTCGGCAGTACTGTAGGCACCGAAGCCATCCCTGCCACCGTGGCCAAGCTGGCCGAATACGGCGTCGAACTCGTGGACGCCCCGCTCTCAGGCGGCCCCAAGCGCGCCGGTGAAGGCGACCTGCTGATCGTCGTCGGCGCGTCCCCCGAAGCACGCGAAAAGGCGAACCCGGCCCTGGAACTCCTCGCCTCCACCCTCACCGTGGTGGGCGACAAGCCCGGCGACGGCCAGGCCCTGAAGACCGTCAACCAGCTCCTCTGCGGCGTTCACATCGCCGCTGCCGCCGAGGCCATGGCCCTCGCCGACGCCCTCGGCCTGGACCAGGCCAAAACCCTTGCCGCCCTCGAAGCCGGTGCCGCAGGTTCCTTTATGCTCTCCAACCGCGGCCCGCGCATCCTCGAGGCCTACACCGAAGACGGCGCCGAGGTCCTCTCCCGCCTGGACATCTTCGTCAAGGACATGGGCATCGTCGGCAAGGCCACCCGCGCCGCCGGCCTGGCAGCCCCCGTTGCTGCCGCCGCCGAACAGCTCTACCTCCTCGGCCAGGCCCAGGGCCTCGCCGCCGCAGACGACTCCGCCGTCATCAAAGTGGTCGCTCCCACCAGGCGCACCGCCTAAGTACCTCCTGAAAGACGTACGACGACGGCGTTCCCCCTTCCGTCGTCGTCGTACGCACTGTAGTTCCAACGCCCTAGCCCCGGCAGAAATATTTAGAGACCCGTCAGCCCGTCTTCTGGAAGACTGGCTTGTCAAAGGAGACACCCGCAATGAACCCCCTGATCAATTCGCTGATGGTGGGGGCTGCCGACGCCCCAGCCATCAAACCCGCAGTGGAGCTGGGTACCCCGCTGCTCCTCACCATCGCTGCCGTGGGTGTTGCCCTCCTGCTGGTGATGATCATCCGCTTCAAGATTCAGGCCTTCGTGGCTCTGCTGACGGTCAGCATCCTGGTCGCCGTGGCTGCGACCATTCCGCTGCAGGACGTCTTCACCGTAGTCTCCAGCGGCGTGGGGAGCACGATGGGCAAAGTGGCAATCCTGATTGCCCTCGGCGCTGTGCTGGGCCGGATGATTGAAGTGTCCGGTGGCGTCCAGTCCCTCGCCGACCACTTCACCCGCAAGCTTGGCGCCAAGCGGGTTGCCGTGGCACTGACCGCCGTCGGGTTCCTGGTGGCCATCCCGGTCTTCTTCGAGGTGGGCATCATTGTGCTGGTGCCCATCGTCTACGCCTTTGCCAAGATCGCCAAGGTGCATCCGGTCAAGTTCGGCCTACCCATGGCCGGCATCATGCTCTCCATCCACGTCGCCGTCCCGCCGCACCCCGGAATTGTTGCCGGTGCCGGCGTGCTTGGTGCCGACATCGGACTGATCGCCCTGATCTCGCTGGTGATCTGCGTGCCGCTCGGTTTCCTGTCCTACTGGGTGGCCTCCATCATGAACCGCAAGGACTACGAACTGCTGCCCGCCGTGAAGACCCAGGTGGAAGAGTTCGGGACCAAGTCGCTCGTGAAGGTGGGTCACGACGGACCCGGTGCCGCCGGCATCGCCCCGCCGCGTCCAGCGTTGATCATTTTCCTGATTGCAGCGCCCATCGTGCAGATCCTGCTCGGAACCCTGGGTACCCTCATCCTCCCCAAAGCCAGCCCCTGGTACGGCGTGGCCGCGTTCATCGGTAACCCGTTCCTCGCACTCCTGGTGGCTGTGGCGTTGTCCTTCTTCCTCCTCGCCGTCCGGCGCCACTGGTCTCTGAGGGAAACGGGTGAAATCTTCGAGGGCGCCCTTCCGCCCATCGCCTCCATCCTGATGGTGGTAGCTGCCGGCGGTGTCTTCGGCAACGTGCTGCAGGTCTCCGGCATCGGCGGCGCGCTGTCCAAGACCCTGGACACGCTGGGAGTACCCCTGCTGCTGCTTGGTTTCATCATCTCGCTGGCCCTGCGCGCCGCACAGGGTTCGGCAACGGTCGCGATCGTCACCACCACAGGCCTGCTGAGCGCTGCGGTCAGCAGCGGCGGCTACACCCCGGCGCAGATCGCGGTCATCGTCATTGCCATCGGTTTCGGTGCCTTAGGTCTCTCCCACGTGACGGATGCAGGGTTCTGGGTGGTGGTGCGCTACTACGGCCTCACCGTTTCGGACGGACTCAGGACCTGGACCGTCCTCACCACCATCCTGGGCGTTGCAGGCTTCCTGCTGACCTACGTTGCCTGGATCCTCGTGGGCGGGCTGGGCGTCTGATGCGCACCCGGCTCGACCACCTGGTCATCACAGCCCTGCAGGAGGGTTCGGCCGTCCCCGCGTTCACCTGCTACGACTTCACTACTGCCCTGGCCGTGGTGGGCGCCGCAGAGGACGCCGGACGGGGCGCCATCCTGCTGGTGGCCCCGAAAACGGCCGCCACGAGCAACGGCCCCCGGCTGATCGCCGCCCTCCGCGGCCTGGCCGATGCCGCCTCCGTCCCGGTAGCCGTCCAGCTGGACCACGCTGCGGACCTGAACGTCATGGCCGACGCCGTCGCGGCAGGGGCGGATTCCGTCCTCGCGGACGGTTCGGCCCTCCCGTATGAGGACAACATCGCGCTGGTCCGGGCGGCCCGTGCCCTGCTGGGTGCCGAGGTGGTGCTTGAAGCCGAACTTGGTGGCCTGGCCGGGGACGAGGACCGGGCCTTCGGCGCCGACTCCGCCGGCGCGGACGTGGCCGGGCTGACGGACTCCGCCCAGGTGGAGGACTTCGTGGCCCGGACCGGCGCGCAGCTGCTGGCCGTTGCGGTCGGAAACGTACACGGCAAATACAAAGGCGAGCCGCAGCTGCGCTGGGACGTCCTCCAGGACATTGCAGTGCGGACCCACATTCCGCTGGTGCTCCACGGCGCGTCCGGCATTCCCGCGGACGAGCTGGTGAAGGCGGCGGCCATGAATGTGGGCAAGGTGAACTTCAACACCGAGCTCCGCACGGGCGTGCTGTCCACGCTCCAGGAGCAGCTGCCGCCACACCGGGCCGACGGCGAGAACCTTCAGGGCCTCCTGGCCCACTGGAACACCTCTGCCGCGGATTTCGCGGGCGCGGCGTTGGGCATGCTCACCCGCTGAACGGATCGCGGGGGACAGGGAGGCTAGGATCGGCACATGATCCTGGCCTCCCTCCTTTTTGCCTTCATTGCCGCAGCCCTGCACGTCTACATCTTCAGCATGGAATCCCTCACCTGGACCAGGCCGGCCACTTGGAAGCGTTTTGGCCTCAACTCCCAGGCCGACGCCGAAACCACCAGGCCGCTTGCGTACAACCAGGGCTTCTACAACCTGTTCCTGGCCGTCGGCGCCTTCATTGGCGTGGGCTGCTTGGCGTTCGGAGCGGACGGATCCGCCCAGGCCATTGTGGGCTGGACCCTGATCTTCAGCTGCTGCGGCTCCATGTTCCTCGCCGCCGCCGTGCTTGCCCTTACGGGGCGGAAGTACCTCCGCGCCGCGGTTCTGCAGGGCACGACGCCGCTGCTCGCCGTCGTGCTCGGGTTGCTGGCAGTGGCGGCAGGCTGAGCCGGCGCGCCGGCGAGAGGGCACTTGGCGGCAGTCCCGGGCGGCGGAACTGCCGTCAAGTGCCCTCTCGCCGAATTTCTGGCTGGGAGCGCACTGCGGGCGGACAATTGAGGCAAGAACAGCAACGGCGTTTGTAGGGGATTGCACGTGGGCAATGTCAGTGAACAGGGAGCATCCGCGCAGCGCCGCGGGGCGGAGCGGGAGCGCGACCCTGCCATTGATCTGGTCCGGTTTGTCTGCCTCGCCCTGGTTGTGGTGAGCCACTGCATGATGGTCAGCCCGGTCCTGCACCCCGACGGCACCGTGACGTCGGAAAACACGCTGGGGGATCAGCGCTGGTTTGAGCCGGTCATCTGGATCTTTATGGTGATGCCGCTGTTTTTCGTCACGGGCGGAACCACCGGACTGCAGTCCTGGCGACGGCTCAAGGCCAGCGGCGGCAATGGCTTCGAGTTCGCCCAGGCGCGGCTGCTGAGGCTGGTCCGGCCGGCGGCAGCGCTGCTGGCGGTCATGTTCCTCGGGCTATGGGCCGCACGCCTGACGGGCGTGGATCCGCAGGTGCTCCAGCTGATAGCTACGGGCGCCGGCATGCCGCTGTGGTTCCTCGCGGCGTACCTTGCCGCGCAGCTGAACATACCGTTGCTGGCCCGCTTTCACGCGCGCGCCCCATGGCTGACCATGGGCGTACTGGTTGCCCTGGTGGTTGCTGTTGACTGCTTGCGCGGAGCCCTGCCGATGCTCGCCTACGCGAACCTGGTTTTTCTGTGGTGCGCCGTGCAGCAGGTGGGTTTCCTGATGGCTGACGGCCACCTGACCCGGCTCACCCGGTCGCATCTGGCGGGACTCATCGTGGCGGCAAACCTGCTGCTCGGCGCTGTCACCGGCCTGGGCCTCTACACCGGAAACATGCTGGTCAACCTCAACCCGCCCAACCTCTGCCTGTTCCTGCTTGGGGTATCCCAGGCTGCCGCGCTGCAGCTCGTCCGGCCGTGGCTTGCCTGGACATGGCAGTTTGGCTGGGTGTGCGCGATGGTCATGGTCTCGGGGCGCCGCGCCATGACGGTCTACCTCTGGCACCTGCCGCTGCTGGCCGGAATGTCCGGCCTGCTGCTGCTCACCGACTTCCCCAAACCCGCGGCCGGGACCGCGGAGTGGTGGTGGGCGCGGCCGCTGGTCCTCCTCGGGGTACTCATCCTGCTGCTGCCCGTGGTCGCGGCATTGGGCCGCCTCGAAGAACGCCCTGCGGCCTCCCTCCACTCCCGCGGCAGGCCCGCCGCCGCGGTGGTCACGGCCGCCGTTGTGGTCTTCATTCCGGTGGCGGACGCCGCCTTCAACGGGTTGACGCCGGGACTGCTGGGAGGCGGCGCCGCATGCTTTGCGCTGGCCGTCCTGCTGCTGGGCAGAATGCCGGAACGGGCCCCTCATGATGTGGCCGCGGGGCGCCCCGTCAGCGCGCAGGGCGGGTAGGGGCGGCCATTGCCACCGCAGCCAACTAGTGCCAATGTCGAACCATGACAGAGAACATGATTTCCACTGAGGATGAATTCAGCCCCGCCGTTTCACTGACCCGGGATGATGAGCATCACCGTTACGAGCTGAAGGTCGGCGGGAAGATTGCCGTCCAGTCCTTCTTCCAGGACCGGCCCGGACACGTGGATTTCAGCCACACCGAGACCGCCGAGGAATTCAAGGGCCAAGGCCTGGGAAAGGTGCTGGCCCACTTCGCCCTGGACGACGTTGTGGCATCGGGAAAACGCATCATCCCGCATTGCCCGTTCATCGCCGGCTACCTCCGCCAGCACGAGGGCTACGAGCAGCACATCGACTGGCCGGAGGACTGACGCCCGGCGCCATGGCAGGCGGCCCAAGCTAGTCTGGGCGCATGACAACAACAGCACTCGTCACCGGGGCCAGCGCCGGGCTTGGAGCCAAGTTCGCCCGGCAGCTCGCCGCCCAGGGCCATACCGTGGTTCTCGTGGCCAGGAACCGGGACCGCCTGGAAAAAACAGCGGCGGACCTGAAACAGCGTTACGGAACAACGGCGGAGGTGCTCCCCGCAGACCTGACGGACGACGCCGGGGTGGCCGCCGTCGTCGCCCGCCTCACCGACGCCGCCCGGCCGGTGGGGATCCTGGTGAACAACGCGGGCATCGGCCTGCTCCACGACTTTGAGCAGAACACCATCGCCGAAGAGAAGCAGCACCTCAAACTGCACTGTGGGGCCGCCCTGGAACTGACCCACGCTGTACTGCCCGGGATGCTGGAATGCGGTGCGGGCCGGATAATCAATGTGTCCAGCGTGGCGGCGTTCCTGCCCCGGGGGACCTATGCGGCGGCGAAGGCCTGGCTGCTGACCTTCAGCCGCTGGGCCAACCTTGCCTACGGGGCGCGCGGCGTGACGGTCACAGCTGTCTGCCCGGGCCTGACGCACACCGAGTTCCATGAGCGGATGGGCATGGACAAGGCGGTGGCACCGGCCTGGGCGTGGCTGACGGCGGAGCGGGTGGTGCGTGAAGGCCTGGCCGACAACCTCCGCGGAAAGTCTGTGTCCATCCCGTCCAAGCGCTACAAGGCGGTGGCCGTGGCGGCGCGGGTGCTGCCGGACAGGCTACTCACCGGGCCGGCGCGCAGACCGAAGTAGCGGGAACCGGGCAGGCGGCTGCCGTACCGTCCGCTGGCGGATTCGTTGCCGGACGGCCACCGCCACCAGGATCCCCACCACGGCACCAACGAAGGTTTCCACGCCACGCTCCAGGATCAGCACCGTGGGATCGATCGGCGCCGCGAGCTGCGTCATCAACAGGATGACCGGGGTGAATGACACCATGGCCAGCCCGTAATGACGGGTCATGAACAGCTCGGTGGTGAACTGGAAAATGATGACCAGGACGCCCAGGACCACCACCTGATGGGCGGCGAATAACGGTGCGAGGGCCCACGGTGCGGGCACCAGGACGACGGCGGTGACCGCCAACCCGAGGAAGGTCCCCACGATGCGGTGGATCCCCCGCCGCACCCGGCTGGGGAAGTCCGCTCCCGCCAGGGGCACCGCGGCAGCTGCCATGGCCCAGTGTGGATGGCCGCTGCCGCTAAGCACACCGATGGAGCCGGCAAGCCCGACCGCCGACACGTAGCGGGCCGCGTGAACGGCGGCAGACCGGCCTGCCGCACCACGCAGGAGCACCACCTCACGGCTGGCTCCAGGCTGCCACGAACGGTCCCGGAACCAGCCGCCGAAGCCCACCGCCAGGGAAAACGCGGCAGCCCCCGCCGCGATCAAAAGAGCAATGTACCAAGGGACGGCGGTGGGCACCGAGGCGCAGGCACCCAGGGCCAGGATGCCGAAGAACGGGCCGTTCGGTTTGAGCTTCACCCGGTCCGAATAGACCGACCCGACGCCGGCCAGCACCGCCTCGACGGCCACCAGCCACCAGGAGTGGAGATGGTTGACGGAGAGAAAGACGCCCACCGCCACCCCGCCGACCAGCACCACGGCTGCCTGGGACTGGTGCCGGAGCCGCAGCTGATGCGGTTCGGACCGCCCATACATGCCAGTCAGGGCACCGAACACCGCATAAACAATCAGGTCGGCCCGGCCCAGAAGCAGCAGGAGAAGTGAAGGGACAGCCACGCTGGTGGCCACCCGAAGCGCTGCCAGATGGTCTTGATTTGCAGGTTCCAGCCGGTGCAGGGCGTGTACCTGGCGCATCACGGACTTCACGCGGGCCACCTGTCATTGATTACCGCCCCGGTGCCGGGGCCTGCCACACGATTATCCCCCGGGGACCCACCGGCTGGCGGCCGGGCATGAATGGAGCCGGGAGCCTGGACTAATGTTGACCGATGATTGAGCCGCACCAGCTGACCGAGAGCGTCACAATGCGTCTATTGCGTCCGGGCGATGCGGCGGCGCTTTGCGCCGCTTACCTACGCAACCGTGACTACCTTTCCCCGTGGGAGCCGGTTCGGCCCGGGGAGTACTTCACGGAGGACTGGCAGGCTGCCGACATCGCCGGCCGTCTCGCGGCGCATGAGGCAGGGGAGGGATGCCCCTTCGGCCTGTTTGCCGGCAAGCGACTTGTGGGCCGGTTCAACGTGGCCGGCATCGTGCGGGGGCCGTTTCAGAGTGCGGGGCTCGGGTACTGGGTCGATAGCGAGTACGCTGGCCGGGGCGTAGCGTCCGCTGCGGTGCGGCGCATCGTTGCGGTGGCCCGCGACGAACTGGGGCTCCACCGCCTTGAGGCCAGCACGCTGCTGCACAACATCGGCTCGCAACGGGTCCTCCAAAAGGCCGGATTCCAACAGATTGGCATGGCGCCGCAGTATCTGCAGATCGCCGGAAAGTGGCAGGATCACAACCTTTACCAGGTGCTCCTGCACGCCTGAGGTGCCGGGCCGTGCATGGCGCCCGTGCACGGCTAAGGCCCGCCCTGTGTGCTTCCCCCAAGGAAAGCACACAGCACGGGCCTCTGAGCGCGGGCTACAAGACGGCCGAAACAGGCCGGATTGTTGTTCGGGGTGTTGCTTAGACTCCGGCCGGCGCCTTGGCGGCGTCGGTGATGTCCTGGGTTTCAAATGGCATGTCGTCCAGGTCAATCAGCGGGTTCTCATCCTGGGTGGCCACGAGTTCACGCGCCTCCGCCTGCGTGTCCACGCTGGGCATGGAGCCCGGGAGCGGACGCTGGGCCGATTCCTTAAGGAAGTAGATGGCCACGGCACCCACAGCCGAAGTGGCCATCAGGTAGTAGGCCGGCATCATGTCGTTGCCGGTCGCATTGATCAGCGCAGCCACGATGAACGGTGTGGTGCCGCCGAAGATCGCTACGGCGAAGTTGTACGCAATGCCCATGGCGCCGTAACGGCTGGATGTGGGGAACTGCGCCGGCAGCGCCGAGGCAAGGTTGGCCACGTAGAACGTCACGGGGAAGGCGATCAGGGCGAGGCCGGCCAGGGTGGACCAGATCTCACCGACACCGATGAGCATGAAGGCCGGCGTCGCCAGGACCACCGTGCTCACTGCGCCGATCCACAGGACCGGCCTGCGGCCAATCCGGTCGGACAGCTTGCCCGTCAGCGGGATGCACAGCGCCATAATGACCAGCACCGGGATGGTCAGGAGCGTGCCGTGGACCTCGTCGTAGCCCTTGGACTCCGTGAGGTAGGTAGGCATGTAGGAAGTGAGGGCGTAGCCGGCCGTGTTGGCCGCGGCCACCAGTACCATCGCCACAATGATGGAGCGCCAGTAGGCCTTGACGATGCCGACCGGGCCCTTGGCTGCGGCCTCGTCCGAGGAGGCAGCGTTCTTGGCGAGGTCTTCCTGGGCGTCCAGGGTGGCCTGGAACTGCGGAGATTCCTCGATCTTGCTCCGGAAGTAGACGGCAATCAGGCCAAGGGGTCCGGCGATCAGGAACGGAATGCGCCAGCCCCATTCCTCCATTGCCGTCTGGCCCAGGGTCAACTGGAGTACCGATACCAGGGCGGCGCCGATGGCGAAGCCCAGGTAGCTGCCCAGGTCCAGGAAGCTCGCAAAGAAGCCCCGGCGCTTGTCAGGGGCATATTCGCTGACAAACGTGGTTGCGCCGGCATACTCGCCGCCGGTGGAGAATCCCTGGACCACTTTAAGGAGTACCAGGAGCGCAGCGGCCCAGAGGCCGATCTGTGCGTAACCCGGCAGCAGGCCGACCGCGAACGTGCTCGCGGCCATGATCATGAGGGTGGTGGCCAGGATCTTCTGGCGGCCTATCTTGTCTCCGAGCCAGCCGAAGATCACGCCACCCAGGGGGCGGGCAATGAAGGTGGCCGCGAAGGTTCCCAGCAGGAACAGCGTCTGGGTTGTCGGATCTGACTCCGGCAGGAAGACGGGTCCCATGGTGGTGATCAGGTAACCGAACACGCCGACGTCGTACCACTCCATGGTGTTACCCACGATGGTGCCGCCGAGTGCCTTTTTCAGCATGGGCTGATCTACTACATTCACGTCGGACTCCTTGAGCCGGCGACGTGCAAGAATCTTCGGTTTGCGTGTCCCCGCAGGACTCGCGGATGGTGCATTTACAGGTACTGCAGTGTTGGTTCCGCCGGCGATGTTTTCGCCTGCTGAAGAGTCGGTCGTGCTTCGGTCTGTGGGCATTTGGGCTTCTCCCGTGGAGGTCATTTGCTTGCGACTTGTAGCTGCCCCGCTCTGGGCAGGCCTTCAATTTTACGCGAATCTTGATGCGTTCCAGAGTTTGATCCCGTATGATCGCAGGTTTCAGGCCGTTTTGAGTGGCCGTTGGAAGGTTTCTTTTCCTCCGTTTTGCCGCGCCATCATTGGGATCCCGGGGGATAGGGACAGCCGTTACCGAATCTTTTTCTCTCAGCCCTCGTTTTCACGGTTATTTCGTCCCGATCCGGCGCCGAAAGTGATGGCCGCCACGGCTTGCTGCGAAGTGTCCGGGCGCGGCCGCGAGGTCAAATTCAGCGGTCCCGGCGCCGGCTTCGGGGGTTCACAACCACGGCTCGGACTGCCTATTGTTGTGCCATGGGAACACTGATTTTTGAGTAGGCGGACGCGTGCGGCCTGGTGCGCCCGGCCCCGTCCCCGCTGATCTCGTCAGAGACACGCAGACCCTCCTCAGAAAGGTTCCAACCAATGACCGACAAAAAAACCTCCGACCCGTCCCAGGATTCGCCTGAGAACCCCGATGCCAAGGGGATACGTGCCGGGCTGACCGAGGCCCAGCGGGCAATGCTCGCCAGCAAGTCCCGCGGCGGTGATTCCGGTTTGCAGAGTGTGGGCAAGAGTCATAAACCTACGCATGCCAGCGGCAAGCAGGGCCCGGCCGAGAAGAAGGTCCGCTGGTAGCACTTCAGGTTGCTGGCGCGTCATCTGTGTGGAAACGCGCTTCATCTGTGTGGAAAGGAAGGAAAAATGGCGAAGCAAAATCCAGGAGCAAGGATCGAACCTGAGGTGGCGGATCACCTCGCCGCAGCCATGCACCAGCAGTCCATGCCCGGGCCGGCCACCATTGCCGTGACCAAGGCCATGACCGGCGAACAGCATTGGCCGGACGGAAACGGCAAGCACCGGCATCCCAAGGAACGGGGTGCAGGCCACAGCCAGGTGGGCAATGAAGCGGCCGTCACTGCTGTGCACCGCACCGGACGCCCGCAACTGCCGCACTCCTCCTGACAGACGGCTGACCCTGAGACGCGGCTGCCCGGCGGATCATGCACCGCTTGGAACAACACGGCCTGGCGACTACCCATAAGGGATTCGCCGGGCCGTTGCCGTGTCCCCGGGAGGCCCGCGCGGCTAGCTTTCCGCCACCACGTCCTCGGCATCTTTATCCAGCCGCCACCCCCGCCATACCGGGTGCCGGAGCTTTCCACTGCCCGTCCACTCGCCGAACGTCACCTCCCCCACCAGCCGGGGCGTGACCCAGCGGGCGTCGGCGGCATCCTCCCGCGGCACGTCCTCGAACGGTGGGGTCTTGCGGGCGAGCTTGTCCACTTTCTGCCGGAGCTCCGCCAGCTCCCGGGTACTGAATCCGCTGCCCACACGGCCTACGTACCGCAGTTTGCCGGCGTCGGGAATGCCCACCAGCAGCGAGCCCACCGAACCCTGGCGGCCGCCCTTGCCCGGCCGCCAGCCGCCCACAACCACCTCCTGGGTCTGTTCGAGCTTGATCTTGATCCAGGTCCGCGTGCGCTGTCCGCTGACGTACCTGCTGTCGGTGCGCTTGGCCATCACGCCTTCGAGTCCCAGTTCCCGCGCGCTTTCGAGGATGTGCTCAATTTTTTCGTCCAGGACCGGCGACAGTTCCACGGGGCAGTCGGACGGACGGTAGAACTGCTCAAGACGTTCCCGTCGCTTGGCGAACGGGAGCCGGCGAAGGTCCTGGCCGGCGTCGGCCAGCAGGTCAAACAGCATGAGCCGGACCGGAATGGCGGCGCGTGCCTTGGCCACGTCACCGGGCCGCGTCAGTTTCATGCGGCCCTGGAGGACGCCAAAGTCCGGTTTTCCGGAAGGCCCGACGGCGAAGATCTCACCATCGGCGATGAACGGACCCTCCGGCCAGCAGGACCGTTCCGTCAGCTCCGGGTAGGTTCCGGTGACGTCGTTCCCGTTCCGGCTGATGATGCGGACCCTCGCGTCGTCCGCAACGACCAGGGCACGTACGCCGTCCCATTTCAGCTCGAATTTCCAGTCGCTGCCCTGCAGGTCGGCAGCGGTCCCGGCTGTGGCCATCATGGGGCTGAAGTCCTCGGCGCGCAGGGGAGGAGCCGGGGTTTTGGCCGCCGGTTCCTGCTCGGCCTTCCCTCCTGACGCGGCGGCGTCCGCTGCTACCTCGTCCCCCTCCGCCGCGTCCCCGTCAGGCGCGTCCGCGTCAGGCCCATCCCCGGCATGAGTTCTTCGTGGATGAAAGGTGTGATGGTCTTTGTCCATGAGGTGGATCAGCCACTGCCCCTCAGCATCCGGTCCGCGGCCCCGGCCGGTGTGGATCAGGGCGAACTTTTTGGTCCCGCCCAGGCCGCCGCCCTCCGAACCGGTGAGCGTGGCGATCACTTCCCTGCCGTTGATCCATTTCTCCAGCTCGTAGGTGCCGTGATCCCAGATGGTGACTTGGCCGGCGCCGTACTGGCCCTTCGGGATGGTGCCTTCGAAGGTGGCATAGTCCAGGGGATGGTCCTCGGTCTGCACCGCCAAATGGTTCTTGCCGCCCGATTCGGGGACGCCTTTCGGCAGCGCCCACGAGACCAGCACCCCCTCGTGCTCGAGCCGGAAGTCGAAGTGCAGCCGGCTGGCGTGGTGCTCCTGAATCACAAACGTGTTCCCGCTTCCTGACGCCCCGGAGAAGGGCTCGGGCGTCGCATCAGGATCCCGCATTGAGCGGTAACGCTCCAGGCGCTGGTGCGCGCCGCCGTCGTGCGTTACCTGTTCGGTGCCGCCCGGGTGCCCGCCACCATGCTCGACGGCGGCGAAAGGGTCCTTGCCTTCCTTCACCCTGCGCATCACGGCCTGGTAGTCGAGGTGGCTGACGTGGGGGGAGCTGATTTCCCGCCAGGTCCGCGGCGCGGCCACCGTGGGAGTGGGCCTGCCGCGGAGCGAGTAGGGCACGATGGTGGTTTTGGCCGCATTGTTCTGGCTCCAGTCCACCAGGACCTTCCCCGTGCGCAGGGTTTTTTTCATGTCGCTGACGACCAGATCGGGGTGGTCCGCTTCGAGGGCCCGGGCCAGTTCGCGGGCGAACGCGGAAATCTGGTCCGAGGTCTGGGAACCGTCCAGGCCGGCATAAAGATGGATGCCCTTGCTGCCGCTGGTTACGGGAACCGTCTCCAGCCCCACGTCCTGCAGGATGGGGCGGGCCAGGAGCGCCACTTCCACGCATTCGGCCAGGCCAGCGCCCTCGCCGGGGTCCAGGTCCAGCACCAGCCGGTCCGGGTTCAGCTGGTTGCCGTGCGAATCCACCTGCCATTGGGGCACATGGATTTCCAGCGAGTTGATCTGGCCAAACCACGTGAGGGTGGCCGGGTCGTTCACCAGGGGATAGTAGATGGTCCGGTCCTTGTGCGTGATGGCGGCACGGGGGAGCCAGCCCGGGGCCGAATCCTCAAGGTTCTTCTGAAAAAACACTTCGCCCGGCTCCGCCGCAGTACCCACGCCGTTGACCCAGCGCTTGCGCGTGGCGGGCCGGTTGGCCGCAGCCGGGATCAGGACATGGGCCACCGCGGCGTAGTACGCCAGGACGTCCGCCTTGGTGGTGCCCGTCTCCGGGTAGATGATTTTGTCCAGGTTGGTGAGCGTCAGTTCCCGCCCGGCAACCCGGACACGTTCCTTAGCTCCGGCCACGGGTCTTCACCTCCGGCCTGCGGTGATGTTCACTTGAGGGATGAGAGCCATCTGGAAAGGTGCCATCGCGTTCGGCCTGGTCAACGTGCCCGTGAAGGTCTACAGCGCTACCGAGGATCATGACATCAGTCTCCACCAGGTCCACAATGCCGACGGCGGCAGGATCCGATACCAGCGCCGGTGTGAGGTCTGCAGCAAGATCATCGACTACTCGGACATCGAGAAGGCGTATGAGGAGGACGGCCGCACCGTGGTGCTGTCCAAGGAGGAGCTCAAGTCCATTCCGGCGGAGAACAGTCACGAGATCGAGGTTGTCCAGTTCGTGCCGTCCGAGCAGCTGGAACCCATGATGTTCGAGAAGAGCTACTACCTGGAGCCGGACTCCAAATCGCCGAAGGCCTACGTCTTGCTGCGCCGGGCCCTGGAGGACACGGACCGGGTGGCTATCGTGCAGTTCGCCCTGCGCGAGAAGACCCGCCTTGGAGCGCTGCGCATCAAGGACGAGGTGCTGGTGCTGCAGTCCCTGCTGTGGCCTGATGAAGTCCGGGAGGCCAGCTTCCCTGCCTTGGATGAGTCCGTCCGGATCTCTGCCCAGGAGCGGGAAATGTCCGCGGCGCTGGTGGAGTCCATGGCCGCTGACTTCGAACCGGACCAGTTCACCGATGACTATCAGGTGCAGCTCCGGAAGCTCATCGAGGCCAAGCTGGAGAAGGGCGATGCGCTCAATACCGACGAAACCTTCGGTGCGGAAGCGGGCGAAGGCGGCAAGGGCGAGGTCATCGACCTGATGGAGGCGCTGAAGCGCAGCCTCGACCGGAAGCGTGGCGGTGCGTCCGCCGCGGCATCCGGGTCTGATGGGTCCGAGTCTGATGAGTCGGGGGCGGACGACGCCGATACTGAAGAAAGTGCCGAAGGTTCCGCCGCGAAGGCTCCCGCCAGGCGCACCGCAAAGTCCGCCGGGGCCAAGACTGGCGCGGCCGCCAAGGCTCCTGCCGCCAAATCCACCACCGCCAAATCCACCACCGCGAAGTCGACCGGCGCCGCTAAGCCGGCAGCGGCGAAGTCCACGGCTTCGAAACCTGCGGCGAAGACGGCCGCAACGCGGTCCAGAAAGGGTGCCTGAGGCGCTTTCCGGACGGGCATTCGGTAACAGCGCGGGCTGGACGGTGGCAGGTACGATGGCCGCCGCCTAGGATTTCCGCAGGGTGGGGATGAGTTCGCGCTTCTTCTTGGCCGAGTAGCCGGGAAGTCCAATTGCATTGGCGTCGGCTTTGAGCGGCATGTCATCCTCCTTCAAAAGTTGCGGGAGGCCGGAAGGCTTGGCCGCCCGGTTCAGCCGCAGGGGAGCGGGCCGTGGGAGCCTTGAACCTGTAGCCGTTTACCCCTCTGCTGGTGAGGTTTCCACGCTAATTCCGGCGGCGGGCAAAAACAAGGAAGCGCTAAGTTTGCTTGCTTTCGCGATGTGCTGCCTCCACAATGGGTCGCATCGCAGCCTCCACTGTGCCAACAGCGTGCTGTCACTCACAACCTGTCAAGGGAGACGGAGAGGGGCACCGAAAATGACTGACAAAACGGCCGTGGACGAAGCCGACCGGGAACTGAAGCAAAAGCATCGCGCCATGTGGGCCTCCGGGGATTACCCCGCCCTGGCCAGCGAGCTCGTCAACGATCTTGGGGCTATCCTGGTTGAGGCCGCCGGCATCAGACCCAAACAACGAGTACTCGATGTCGCTGCCGGCGCCGGCAACGCGGCCATTCCCGCAGCCATGATGGGGGCAACGGTCATTGCCAGCGATCTGACCCCGGAACTGTTCGAGGCCGGGAGGCACCAGGCAGCCGATCGTGGCGTTGAGCTGGAATGGGTGGAAGCGGACGCGGAGGCCCTGCCGTTCCCGGACAACGAATTCGACGTCGTCACGTCCTGCCTGGGCGTGATGTTTGCGCCGCACCACCAGGCGGGCGCCGATGAAATTGTTCGCGTTTGCAAACCCGGCGGCACCATCGGCCTGCTCCATTGGACGCCCGAAGGTTTCATCGGCAAGATGTTCGCAGCGATGAAGCCCTTCGCGCCGCCGCCTCAGCCCGGGGCGCAGCCGCCACCGCTGTGGGGCAGCGAAGACCATGTGCGGGAGCTCTTTGGCGATCGGATCACGGACATCCACGCCGAGAAGCGGACCCTTACCGTTCACAGCTTCCACCAACCGGGGGATTTCCTGCGGTACTTCAAGTCCCACTACGGCCCCACCATCGCGGTCTACAAATTCCTCGGCGAGGACCAGGAGAAATCCCAAGCCCTGGACGCGGCCCTCACGGAGCTTGCCGATTCGTTCGGCGATGCCCACGGCGACGCCGCATGGCAGATGGAATGGGAATACCTGCTGCTCACCGCCAAAAAGGCCCGGGCATGACGGGGCACGTGGCCACGGCCGCCATTACCATCGACGCGCCTGCCAGCCGCGTCTGGGACGTCATGACGGACCCGGCGGCCGTGAAGGAGTTCATGTTCGGGGCCCGGCTGGTCACCGACTGGACCGTTGGCGGGCCCATCCTGTGGCGCGGCGAGTGGGAAGGGAAGCCGTACGAAGACAAGGGAACCATTCTGGAGATAAAGCCAGGCAGGAAGCTGGTCCACACGCATTTCAGCGCGCTCAGCGGGGGTGAGGACCAACCGGAAAACTACCACACCCTGACCTGGACCCTTGATGAGAAGGATGGGAGAACCAGGCTCACGCTCGCCCAGGACAACAACCCCAGCGAAGAGGCGGCCGAGCACTCCAAAGGCATGTGGGACATGCTCGTTGCGGACGTCAAGAAGATCGCCGAGCGCCCCTGACCCAACTAGGTAGCGCTATGTGTCGTTTTGGACGCCCAAAACGACACATAGCGCTACTCACTTGGGCGGGCGGGGATTAAAGCGGGCGGCCGCCGTCGTAGTCTCCCCGCGCAGGAGAGAAGTACGACGGCGGCCGCCCGGCTTTGGTGCCTCAGCGGGGGTAGCCGCTACGCGGCGTCGTGATCCGTTTCCAGGATCTGGACCAGACGCTCCAGGGCATCGTCCGCGCCGGTGCCTTCAGCGCGGAGCACCACAACGTCGCCGTGGGATGCACCCAGGCTCATCAGGGACAGGATGCTGGCCGCGTCCATGGCCTCATCGGCCGGCTCGCCTTCGCGGGCAATGGTGATGTCCAGGTCGAACTCGCCGGCTGCTTCGGCAAAGATAGCGGCAGGGCGGGCGTGCAGGCCCACGCGGCTGGCGACGGTTGCGGTACGTTCTGGCATTGTTGCTCCTTTTATCATTCGGCGCCTGTTCGTTCAGCGCCCGGAAAATCGTTGGTGGTACGGCCGGGTCAGACAGTTGCGGGAACGGTCTCCACGCTAGCAGTCGGCTCCGGCTGGCGGACGGCCCAGCGCTTGAGGGCGATGACCGCCAGCGCACTGACAATGGTTCCGGCCACGATGGAGATGACGAACATCGCCAGGTTGCCGATGGCGAAGAACACGAAGATTCCGCCGTGGGGGGCCTGTGAGGTGACGCCGGTGGCCATGCACAGGGCTCCCGTAAGGGCGCCGCCCACCATGCTGGCGGGGATGACCCGCAGGGGATCGGCGGCGGCGAACGGGATGGCGCCTTCGGAGATGAAGGAGGCACCCAGCAGCCAGGCTGCCTTGCCGTTTTCGCGCTCGGCGAGGCTGAAGAGCTTCTTGTCCAGCGTGGTGGCCAGGGCCATTGCCAGCGGCGGCACCATGCCGGCAGCCATCACGGTTGCCATGATCTGCCACGGGGCCTGGTTGGTGGCACTTCCGGCGCTCAGGCCGGCAACAGCGAACGCGTAGGCCACCTTGTTGACCGGGCCGCCGAGGTCGAAGCACATCATGAGTCCAAGGATGATGCCGAGGACCACAGCGGAGACGCCGGTCATGCCGGTGAGCCAGGAGTTCAGGGCGGTGGTGATGCCGGCAATGGGGCCGCCGAGGACCAGGAACATCAGGCCGGAGGCAAAGATGGAGGCCAGGAGCGGGATGATCACCACGGGCATCAGGCCGCGCAGCCAGCGGGGCACCTGCCAGGTTCCGATCAGGTGGGCCATGTAGCCGGCCAGCAGGCCGCCGACGATGCCGCCGAGGAAGCCGGCACCCATGAACCCGGATACCGCACCGGCGACGAAACCTGGTGCAATGCCGGGCCGGTCGGCGATGGCGTAGGCGATGTAGCCTGCCAAGGCGGGGACCAGGAAGCCCATGGACAGGGCGCCGATCTTGAACAGGACGGCGCCGAGGTAGATCGCCAGGCCGCCTTCGGGGAGGTTGCCGAAGTTGTTCGCCACCACCACCTTGTCCGCGACGCTGGTGATGTTATAGCCGCCGAGCAGGAAGCCCAGAGCGATCAGGAGGCCGCCACCGGCCACAAACGGGATCATGTAGCTGACACCGGTGAGCAGTGCACGCTTCAGCTTCTGGCCGATGTGCTCGCCCTTTTCGGCTTCGGCCTGCTGGGCCTGCTCCTCCGCACCGAAGTGCGGCACCCGGCGGGCGTGCGGATCGGTTGCAGCGGCAAGCGCTTCCCGGACCATTTTGGCGGGCTCGTCGATGCCGCGCTTGACCGGGGCGTTGATGACGGGCTTGCCGGCAAAGCGCTCCTTGCCGCGAACGTCCACGTCCACTGCGAAGATCACGGCGTCCGCAGCGGCAATGACGGCGGGGTCCAGCGGCTTGGCGCCGGAGGAGCCCTGGGTTTCCACCTGCAGGTCCACGCCCATTTCCTGGGCTGCGGCTACCAGTGAGTCGGCGGCCATGTAGGTGTGGGCGATGCCCGTGGGGCATGCCGTGACGGCTACCAGGCGCCTGGGCCCTGATGCGGCGCTGTCGGCTGAGCCGGTCGAAGCCGCCGCAGCACCCGCGGCGGAGGCGCCGGAAGCAGTACCCGCAGCGGCAGGTACGGCCTCAGCGGGTGCCGTGGCCGCGTGGGCGGCCGGCTTGTCTGCCAGTGCGCCGTCCACGAGTTCCACAATTTCCGCCTCCGAGGAAGCGTTGCGGAGGGCAGCGGTGAAGTCCTTCTTGATCAGAGACCGGGCCAGCTTGGACAGCAGCTTAAGATGCTCCTGGTCCGCTCCGTCCGGGGCGGCGATGAAGAAGATCAGGTCGGCGGGGCCGTCCTTGGCGCCGAAGTCCACTTTGGGGTTCAGCCGGGCCATCGCAAGGGTGGGCTCCACGACGGCTGCCGAGCGGCAGTGCGGGATGGCAATGCCGCCGGGAATGCCGGTGGCGGTCTTCTGCTCACGGGCGAAGGCGTCGGCAAAGAGGCCTTCAACTTCTGATGCGCGGCCGGTGGCAGCAACTTTGCTGGCCAGGTGCCGGATCACATCCTCGGGCGAGGTGCCCAGGTTCTGGTCGAGCTCGACCAGTTCGGTGGTGATGAGCTGAGTCACTGTCAATCCTTTCGAAGGGCCGTGATGGTTACGGCATCCGGGGTGGTTTGGTGGACTGCCGGGACTGTGGAGCCCGGCAGGGAGGCGGCGGCGGCACCATGGGCCACCGCCTGACGGAGGCAATCGGCCGGGGCGGCGCCCAGGCCGTGGGCGAGCAGATAGCCAGCCAGCGATGAATCGCCCGCGCCGACAGTACTGACCGCGGCGACCGGCGGATGCGTGGCCAGCCACGCGCCGTCGGCCGTTACCAGCACAGCTCCCTTGGATCCGAGAGTTGCCAGTACAGCACCCACACCGGAACGCACGACGGCGGCGGCGGCCGCTGCGGCGGCCTCCGGGTCCGCTTCAAGTTCCTCTGCGGTGAACGCCGTGGCGTAGCCGGCTGCTGCAGCCAGTTCCGCCAGTTCCTCGGCGTTGGGTTTTAACAGGTCCGGTTTCCCGGAGATCGTGTCCCCCGAAGCGTCAGCGACGGCGGCGGCGAGCGGAGCGCCGGAGGAGTCGACGGCGATCAGCGGCGCGCCGCCGCCGTCGGCCGCCGGACCGGGGCCGGCGGCACCCTGACGCAGCCGCCGGGCCGCCGTGGCGTAAAAGTCTGCCGGGAAACCGGGGGGCAGGGAGCCGGCCAGGATGACCCAGCTGGCACCGCGGGCGCGCTCCAGCAGCAGGCCGATCAGGGCTTCCTGCTCGTCCGCGCTGAGCACGGGCCCGGGTTCGTTGATCTTGGTGGTCACGCCGCCGGGCTCGGTGAGGGCAACGTTCGTGCGCAGCGGCTCGTCGATGCCCAGGGCCGCAAACGGCACCTTGTCGTGGCGAAGCCCCGCGAGGACGGGATCACTGTCCGCGCCCGGGAGGACCGCGAGGGTCTCCACCCCGGAGGCGCACAACGCCCGCGAGACGTTGACGCCCTTGCCGCCCGATTCCTGGCTGACCGAAACCGCGCGCTGGACTTCGCCGCGTTCCAGAGGGCCGGGGAGGGCCACGGTGCGGTCCAGGCTGGGGTTGGCCGTGAAGGTGACAATCATGCGATCACCACGTCAACGCCGGCGTCCGTGAGAGCGGCTGTGAGTTCCGGGCCGGGCTCGCTGTCTGTAATCAAGGTGTCCAGATCTTTCAGGGAGGCGAACTGGACCAGGGTTTCCGCGTCCAGCTTGGAGGAATCGGCCAGCACCACGATGCGGCGCGCCGAATGGACGAAGGCTGCCTTGACGGCCGCTTCTTCAGGATCGGGGGTGCTGAGGCCAAAGCTTGCGTTGATGCCGTTGGTGCCGATGAACGCGATGTCCGGGCGCAGCCGTTGAGCGGCCTCCACGGTGGCCTGGCCAACGGCCGCCTGGGTGAGGCCGCGTACCCGGCCGCCCAGGATTTGGAGTGCGATTCCGGGTGCGCTGGCCAGCCGGGCGGCAATGGGAACGGCGTGGGTAATAACGACGAGTTCGGGTACGGACGAGTTGCCGTGCGGCATTCCGGACGCCGCTCCCGAAGCTCCGTTGCCGGAGTTGCCGACGGCGGGGCGCCGGGAGAGGAGGTCCGCCAGCGCTTCGGTGGTGGAGCCGGCATCGAGCAGGAGGCTTCCGGACTTACCCTGCGGGATCAGGGCCAGGGCCGCCTGGGCGATGCGGAGCTTCTCGTCTGGCCGCTGGATTGACCGTTCGTTGATGCTTTCCTCCGACGTGCTGAAACGGTCCGCGGCCACAGCCCCGCCATGGACGCGGCGGACGGTGCCCGCTGTTTCGAGGGTGGCGAGGTCGCGGCGGATGGTTTCTGTAGTGATGCGGAAGCGTTCGGCCAGCACGGTCACGCTGACCCTGCCGGTGCCGGCCACAAGCTCGGCGATCTTCTGCTGGCGCTCCTCGGCGAACACATACCCTCCGTTGCGTAAAGTGCTGAAATTCCTGTGACTGGCATCACGTGATGTTGAATTACTTGACTTTATCTTTGTCTGTGTGGGTTTGTCAACGAAAACCAAAAAAACACAGAATTGCGGCGGTAGGCCGCGGAAACCAAAAGCCGGGCCGGACCACGGTGGTCCGGTCCGGCTTTTCGGGTTACCCGTTGACGTTTCCGTCCGGGCCTTGGTGGCGCTTTCGTCCGGGACTTACAGCCCGCCGTCGCGGCTTTCGTTGCGCGTGATGCGCTCGCCGGTGTTGGGGTCAACCACCGAGCGGGTTTCGCTGACCCTGCGGCTGCGTCCGGGGGAGGCCAGGATGAGCGAGGCGATCAGCCCGATCACGCCAACCGCCATCAGGATGTACCCAATCAAAACCTGGTCCACGAAAGGGATCAGGCCCGGAGCGACGGCCCAGGCCAGAATGGCGCCGAGGGCAATAAGGAAGATTGCGGAACCGATTCTCATGACTTGCTCCTTGTTGTTCGAGTACATGGTGGTGCCGAATTGATAAGCATGCTGTGCTCTCTCGCACACGCTACAGCGCGGCTCAGCCCGATTCAATGACCATGAGCCCGTGCCGTGACCGCACCCGGGCGGCATCGTGACTGTTCAGCGGCGTTCCTGGCAGTGTTTGATGAATCGCGCCGCTCCCTCGGATCGCTAGGCTGGTCCGATGGAGACAGTTGTTTGGTCCAAGCCGGAAGCCGAGCGGGAAGGTACGCCGCTGCTGGTGCTGATGCACGGCTACGGCACGGATGAGTCCCGCATGGTGCGCCTGTTCGACTATCTCCCGCCCGACTTCACGTGCGCGGCGCTCCGGGCCCCCATGGTGATCGGGGACCATTACGGCTGGTTCCTGCTGGACTATTTTCTGGCCAACGACTTTGCTGACGTCATCAGCGCCACCAACGCCGTCCACACCTGGATCGGCTCGGTCAGGGGCAAGCACAGCAGCGTGAGCCTGATGGGCTACTCCCAAGGCATGGCCATGGCCAGCACCCTGCTGCGCCTGCACCCCGGGAGCTATAAGGCGACAGTGGGGCTGTCTGGGTTTGTGCTGGACAATGAACTCCTCTCCCTCACCGACTCCTTTGAGTCCCCGCCGCCGTTCTTCTGGGGCCGGGACAAGGCAGACTTGGTGATCAACGAGGAAGCCACGGAGTACACGGCTCAATGGTTGGAAAAGAACACACGGCTGACCGCCCGGACGTATCCCGGCATGGGCCACGCGATGAGCAAGTCCGAGATGGTGGATGTCAGCGCCTTCCTCCGCCACTACGTCCTCGGCTGAGCTTCCCGGTCTCGCTGACGGGCAAATCCAGGCCGGTTCCGTCCGTGCCAGGTTGTCACGCCGCATTATCGCCTTCATCATGGAAGAAGACGATTTTTCAGCAGCCCACCGGCCCGCCATGGTTTACGCCATGCCCCTAGCCGCTGCTGCCGATCCAGCGGACACCGTGGCCCGCGATTTCCTCTCCGCTTTTGCGCACCGGCGCCCAGCTGCGGAGGCCAGCCCCGCATTTTCCTGCTTGTGTACCTGCTTGTTGATTTCTGCCTTCCTGAGCTACGCCCCTATGGCTGCCCGCCGTCTGAAAGGACATTGCGCATGACTGACGTTCTAGAAACCCGGAACTCCGCCTGGACCAGCGCTTCCGCGATCCTCTTCGACCTCGACGGCGTGCTGACGCCCACGGCCACGGTCCACGAACGGGCGTGGAAGGAACTTTTCGACGGCTACCTGGCGTCCCGTCCCGACGTGCCTGGCTACCGCGAGGAGGACTATTTCGACCATATCGACGGCAAGCCGCGGTTCGACGGCGTCCGGGACTTCCTGGCGTCCCGCGGGATCGTACTCCCGGAAGGGGAAGAACACTCCTCCACCGCGGAGTCCGCAGAGCCCACCGTGCAGGGACTGGGCAACCGCAAGAACCAGGTCTTCAATGACATCGTCAGCGCCGGCGTCGAGCCGTTTGAGGGGTCGGTGCGCTTCCTGGAAGCCGCAGTGGCCCGCGGACTGAAGGTCGCCGTCGTCTCCTCATCCCGGAACGCCCCGGCCGTCCTGAAGGCAGCAGGCCTGGACGGACACTTCGAAATCGTGGTTGACGGGGTGGTGGCCGCAGCCAAGGGCCTGCCCGGCAAACCAAGCCCCGCCACCTACACCTACGCGGCGCAGCTACTGGGCCTTCCCAGCGAAGAATGCGTGGTGGTTGAGGACGCGGTCTCCGGTGTCCAGGCCGGACACGCGGGCAGCTTCCACTCCGTGATCGGCGTCGACAGGGGCGCCGGCCGGCAGACACTGCTCGAAGCCGGAGCCACCAGCGTGGTCAACGACCTCCAGGAACTCCTCTAACCAGCCTCCGGCCGCGCAGCCGGCCCGACGCAGACCTCCAAGACCCAGCACCACGCCAAAAGGATCGCAACACCATGGCTCTCATCACCGCTGACCGTGAACGGTTCCCCGACACCCCCTGGCAGCTTGTGGAAACACACCACGAACCGGGCAATGCGGGCACCCTGGAAACGCTCTTTGCCCTGGGCAACGGGCACCTTGGCATCCGCGGTGCCCACTGGGCCGCGTCGGATGCCGAGCTTCCGGGCAGCTTCATCAACGGCCTGCACGAAATCTGGGACATCAAGCATGCGGAGAACGCGTTCGGTTTCGCCCGGACCGGGCAGCGGATCATCTACATCCCGGACGCGAACAACTTCACGGTCATCATCGACGGCGAGACCCTCTCGCTCGCGGAGTCAGACGTGCTGGACTACCGCCGCGCAGTCGACTTCGCCACGGGCATCTACGAATGCCGCGTCACCTGGCACTGCCGCTCCGGCGCCACCGTGACCACCACCGAGCGCCGGGCGGTGGGCTTCGCCTCGCGCGGCAGCCTGGGCATTTCCTTGGAAGTCGCCTCGGACCGCGAGATTTCCGCCGACGTGACGTCATCGGTGATCAACCGCCAGGACCAGCCGGTGGAGGACCACTCCGCGCATGACCCGCGCCGCGCCGGCCGGCACGCGGGACGGGTCCTGCTTCCCGTCAGGACCGACGGCGGCGACGGCTCACTCCGGCTCTCATGGCAGGCCGCGGAATCCGGGCAGCGCGTGGGGATGGCAGTGGATCACTGGACGTCCACCGGCCAGCAGTGTTTTGAAACGGTGGCCGGCGAAGACGACAGCAGCGTCCGGTACGTCCTGGCGGTGCGTGCCGGGGAGCCGTTCCGGCTCGAGAAGAGCGTCAGCTACGCCGCCGGCCGGGGCGTCCAGGACTCGGAGCATGACGCCGCGGAAACCGCCGAAGCCGGGCTCCGGCCCGTGGAGGACATCTTCACCGAGAGCCGGGAGCACTACCGCGCGTACTGGGCCACGTCCGACATCGTGGTGGGCGGCCAGCCCCAGCTCCAGCAGGCCATCCGCTGGAATCTGTTCCAGCTGGCACAGGCGACTGCCCGGGCTGACGTCGCGGGCATCCCGGCGAAAGGCGTGACCGGCTCAGGCTACGAGGGACACTATTTCTGGGACCAGGAGGTCTACCTCCTGCCGTACCTCACCTACACCAATCCCGACGCCGCCCGCCAGGTTCTGGAATTCCGCCACGACATGCTGCCGGCAGCCAAGATCCGGGCCAAAGAACTCAGCGTGGACGGTGCCCTCTTCCCGTGGCGCACCATCAACGGCCTGGAAGCCAGCGCCTACTACGCCGCCGGCACGGCACAGTTCCATATCGCCGCGGCCATCGCGTTTGCCACCAGCCGCTACATGTGGGCCACCGGGGACGAAGCGTTCCGCGAAGGCATGGGCGCCGAGCTGCTAATCGAAACCGCGCGCATGTGGGCGTCGCTGGGCTTCTTCGGCAAGGACGGGCTCTTCCACATTCACGGCGTCACGGGCCCGGACGAATACACGGCGGTTGTCAACGACAACCTGTACACCAACGTTATGGCCCGCTTTAATCTGAGCGCCGCCGCGGCCGTGGAACACCCGGCCATCGATGACGCCGAACGCCAGCTCTGGGTGCAGGCTGCCAACCGCATGCAGCTGCCTTTCGATGAGGACCTGGAGGTCTACTCGCAGGATAACGACTTCATGACGCTGGAGCCCTGGGACTGGACCACACCCAGGTCAAAGTACCCGCTGCTGCTGCATTTCCACCCGTTGGTGATCTACCGGCACCAGGTGCTGAAGCAGGCGGACACCGTGCTGGCCATGTTCCTGCAGTGGCAGGACTTCACCGCGGAGGAAAAACGCCGCGCCTTCGATTTCTACGATCCCATCACCACCGGCGATTCCACCCTTTCAGCATGCGTGCAGGGGATCATGGCCGCTGAAGTGGGTCATCCCGAAGCGGCGTTGGACCACTTCACCAACGCGGCGTTCATCGACCTGGATGACACCCACGGCAACACCATCGACGGCGTGCACATTGCCTCCACCGGCGGCGTGTGGAGTTCGCTGGTGTGCGGTTTTGCCGGCCTTCGGGACCAGGGCCACATGCCGTTCTTCGATCCGCGGCTTCCGGCTGAATGGGATTCGCTGACCTTCCACCTGAAGGTCCGCGGCCGCCTGCTGCGGGTGGAGCTCGACGCCGGTGCCCTCACCCTCAGCGTCCGCAGCGGCGGCCCGCTGGATGTGGATGTCCGCGGCCGGATTCTCCGGGTCGGCCCGGAGCCGCTCCGCGTGGTGCTGGAACCTTTCGAGTGCCCCGAGCCCACGGTCTTCCCCGGCGGACCGCCCACGGCAAGTCTTCCCGTCGTCCACGCGCTCGGCTGACGCGCCCGGGCGTTGGCGCTTCTCCGCCCCCCTGGGCGGGGATTGGCCGGCAGGAACGCTACTTAGTGCAAAGCACCCTTAGTGTTAAGGGAGGACCGCAGCCAAACAGCCGGCGGCCAGACGTACTACAGAAGCAGAGGTGACCATGGCCAAGCGCAGCAATCCCGCAGTACGCATCGCCCAGGAGACCGCCCACAACGCGGTGTTCGACGCCGAGGGCAAGCCGAAACCCGGTGTCCACAACGTGCTCCTGAGGGCAGTCGAAATCCAGCGGCCATTGGTGCTTGCCTATGTCCGGCGGCTGCAGCGCAAACACCCCCGCGCCAGCGCCGCAAAACTCGCGGAAATCCTGGAGCGGGACTACCTGCGGGCCGTGACCGGCGGCGGCGCGATCGTCGGGGCAACTGCCGTTGTGCCCGGCGTCGGAACGGTGGCCTCGCTGGGGCTCTCGGCCGCGGCCACCGTCGGTTTCCTCGAGGCCACGGCGCTCTACGCCACCTCGCTGGCGGAACTGCACGGCATCCGCCTGACCAACCCGGACAAGGCCAGCACCATGGTGATGGCCATCATGCTGGGTGAGGAAGGGACCGCCCTGCTTGGAACGCTGAGCGGGCAGGCCATGGGAAAGGGCAACAGCCCCACCAAGGTATGGGGAAACGCGCTGTCCAAGTCCATGCCCACGGGTTTCGGTGCCATCCGGAGCAAGATCCAGAAGGCCTTCCTGAAGAACCTGCTCAAACGCCAGGGCTCAGCACTGATTGGCCGGGCATTGCCGTTCGGCATCGGCGCGGTGGTGGGCGGGGGCGGCAACCTCATCATGGGCCGGGCGGTGGCGGCGAACGCCAAGGAGGCGTTCGGCCCGATGCCCGATACGATTCCGGGAGAGCTCAAAGCCCCAGCGGCGGACAACGCCAGCATGGCCCACAACACCCTGGAGGGTACAAACCTTGGATCTTAACGCTGACCTCGGCGAATCGTTCGGCTCGTGGACCATGGGCGATGACGCCGCGATGTTCCCCCTGGTGACCAGCGCCAACGTGGCCTGCGGCTTTCACGCGGGGGACCCCGTGACGATGCTCGACAGCTGCCGCGCCGCCTTCGAGCTCGATGTGACCGTGGGTGCGCACGTGGGCTACCGGGACCTGGCCGGCTTTGGCCGCCGGTCCCTGGACATGTCCTTCGACGAGCTTTTCGGGGACGTGCTGTACCAGCTGGGCGCGCTCGACGGCGTGGCGCATGCCGTGGGTGCCTCCGTTGACTACGTCAAGCCGCACGGCGCGCTCTACAACCGTCTGGTGCACGATGAAGAGCAGGCATCAGCCGTGGTGGCAGCCATACAAGCGTACGACCCAGGGCTCCCCATCCTTGGCCTGCCCGGTTCGCAGCTCCTGGTCCAGGCCAGGGAAGCCGGACACCCGGTTTTTGTGGAGGCTTTTGTGGACCGGGCTTACCAGGCGGATGGCACGCTGGTGCCCCGCTCGCATGAGGGCGCCGTCCTGCATGAGGTCGGCCCCATCGTGGAGCGCGCAGTTCGGCTCGCAACCAAGGGGGAGGTCGTGGCCGTGGACGGAACCGTCGTCCAGGTCCGGCCGGATTCGCTGTGCATCCACGGCGATACCCCGGGTGCTGTAGAGATGGCCACCGCGGTCCGGGCCGGGCTCGAAGCCGCCGGTGTCGAGTTGGAGTCCTTCGCCTAGCCGAACACCAGGTGGGCCGCGCTGAAGATGGCCAGCCCGGCGAGGGAGCCCACCACCGTGCCGTTGATCCGGATGAACTGCAGGTCCTTGCCCACCTGGAGCTCGATCTTCTGTGAGGTTTCCTCGGCGTCCCACCGCGCCACGGTGTCCGTGATGACCCCGGCGATGTCCGAGCGGTAGGTGCGGACCAGGTAGCCGGCGGCGTCGCCGATCCAGGCGTTCACCTTGCCGGCCAGGTCGGGATCAACCACCAGGCGGGTGCCGAAATCGTGCACGGCGGCCTTGAACTTGACGGTCAGTTCGCTGTGCGGATCGTCTACGGCGCTGAGCAGCGCAGCCTTGATGGTGCCCCACGTGCGGGACGCCAGCTCCCGGACCTCGGGATCGCCCAGGACCTGCGCCTTAATGCCTTCGGCCCGGGCGATCATCACGGGGTCGTGCTGCAGGTCCTGCGCGAGCGACGTCAGGTAGGTGTCGATGGACTGCCGGACCTGGTGCTGCGGATCGGCCTGGACGGCCTTGGTGAACTTGAGGATTTCGACATACACCTTGTCGCCCACGAGCCCGTCCACGAACTGCGGGACCCACTGCGGGGACCGGTCAGACACCAGCCGGCTCACCGTTTCGTGGTTGTCCCGGACCCAGTCCACCGTCCGGTCCACGAGCAGGTCCACCAGGGTGTGGTGGTGTCCGTCAGCGAAGATCCGCTCAGCGAGGCGTCCCACCGGAGGCCCCCACGGCGGAGTGAGCAGATGCTTGCGGACCATCGACTCGATCACGGCCTGCACGTCGTCGTCGTTGAGTACCTTGAAGGCGCCGCGGATGACCGCGGCCCCTTCCTTGGCCACGCGCTCGGCGCCGCCGGGACCGGACAGCCACGCGCCGGCCTTCCGGGCTACGTCCACCGACGCGAGCTTCTCCTGGACCACCTGCTCGGACAGAAAATTGGTCTCAACAAACTCGCCCAGTGACGCCCCGATCTGGTCCTTGCGGCGCGGGATAATGGCGGTGTGCGGGATCTTGATGCCCATGGGGTACTTGAACAGTGCGGTCACGGCGAACCAGTCGGCCAGCGCGCCCACCATGCCGCCCTCAGCCGCGGCGCGGACATACTGCAGCCACGGGTACTCCTTCTGCAGCGCGAACGCGAAGACAAAAATGACGGCCATGCCAATGAGCAGGCCCAGCGCCACCAGCTTCATCTTCCGCAGCGCCGCCGCCTTTTCAGCGTCGCCGGCACTGAGGTGCTGACCGACGACGGCGGCCCCGTTCTTCGCCCTCAGCGGGTCCGCACGCGGGGGCCGGGATGGAGACTGACGGGTAGTTGGCTCAGAGTTCACCTGCATGAGCCCAGCCTAGTCGCGTACGTCAGGGCCTGTTCCGCTAGCGTGTCCTCATGACATTCGACGAGTCTGTTCCGGACCGGCCCCTGGTGTACGCCCACCGGGGCTCCAGTGCCGCCTTTGCCGAACACACCCGCGCTGCGTACCTCCAGGCCATTGCCGACGGCGCCGACGGGGTTGAGTGCGATATCCACCTCACACGCGATCAGCACGCGGTGCTGCTCCATGACGCCAACCTGGACCGCACCTCGGACGGGACCGGCCCGGTGGCGGACCGAACGCTGGCAGAGTTGCGGCTGTTGGACTTTTCGTCGTGGAAAGGCGTCCGGATTCCGGAAAAGTACGGCGCCCGCTCGGAGCAGCTGCTGACCCTGCCGGAACTCCTGGACATCCTCCGCGGCGCCGGCCGGCCCATCGGGCTGGCCATCGAACTCAAACACCCCAGTCCCTATCAGCTGAAGCTGGAGGACCGGGTGCTTGAGGTGCTCCACAATGAAGGCTGGGACCCCGCGACCTCCACCGTGGACAACATCAGTGTCTCGTTTATGAGCTTCAGCCCGGACTCGGTCAAGCATTTGCTGAAGAAGGTCACGGCCGCGCATATCTGCCAACTGGTGGACGACATCGACGTCGATGAAATCCGGGACGAACTGAGCCTGGGAACGCTGGCGGGCGCCGCCGTCGCCAACGTGATGAAGTCGGCCCAGCTTGAAGGCGAAAGAATTCTTGACGACTGCGAGGTAGGGCTCGCCGGCCCGGGGATCATGTACATCCGCGAGCACGCCCGGACCGTCCAGCGCTGGCTCGAATCCGGCCGCCGCTTCCGTGTCTGGACTGTGGACACGGAACGCGATGTGGCCCTGTGCCAGGGACTGGGCGTCCACGAGATCACCACCAACAAACCAGCCAGGGTGCTGGCCCAGCTCCGGTCGGGCAGCCAACAGGCCCCGCTGCCGTCCTGACCCGGGCCTCCGCCACCGGCTGAATGGCGGCTTTTAGCAGCGGACGTTCCGCTGTGATTGAGTGGAGCCATGCCATTTCGCTGGTCCGGCCGGGCCGTCCAAACCATCTCCACAGGAGCACTGAGCGCACTGCTGCTGACCAGTGCCATGAAGCACTTCCGCGAACCGCGCTTCTTCGCGCAGGTTGTCCCGGACTACCTCTGCCGCGACGCTCCGGGCAATGACCCCGAGGCGCCCCGCCTTGGCCCCGGCAGCGCGGATCCAGGCGCGGACCCGGGCAGTGCGGGCCCAAGCAGTGCGGGTTCCACTGACGCACCGCACGACGGCGGCGGGCGGCCTTTGGCTGTTATGACCCGGCTGGAATGGATTGCGGTGAGCGGACTGCTGGAGGCGGGTGCCGCCGTCGTACTCCTGATCCCGGCCACGCGGCGGGCGGCGGCCACCGCCGTCAGCGGCATGTTCACGGTGTTCCTGGCCGGCCACGTGGCAGCCCTCCGCCGCGCCTATGGCCCCACGGGCACGCCCACGGAGCGCCGGGCGCATACCGCCAGGCTTCCCCTGCAGGTCCCGCTCATCCTGTGGGCATGGAGCCTGCGGGGCGTCCCGGCCCGGACGCGGCAGTGAAGCTTCTCGCCTCGCCTGCCGTTCGGGTGGGTCTGTCCATCAGCATCGCCACCGGTCTGTACGGCATTTCCTTCGGCGCCCTGTCCGTCACGTCCGGCCTGGATTTCTGGCAGACCATGGCGCTGAGTCTCCTGCTGTTCAGCGGAGGTTCCCAGTTCGCGTTCATCGGCGTGGTGGCGGGTGGCGGTTCCGGCATCGCGGCGATGAGTGCGGCCACCCTCCTTGGCATGCGCAACGGCATCTACGGCATGCAGTTGAATGCGCTCCTGCGTCCGGCAGGGTGGCGGCGGTACGTCGCAGCACAGGTCACCATTGACGAGTCAACGGCCACCAGCACGGGTCAGACCGATCCTGCCGAGCAGCGACGCGGGTTCTGGACCGCGGGCATTGGCATCTACGTGCTCTGGAACCTCTTCACCGCGATCGGTGCCTTCGCCGGCAGCGGCCTGGGAGACCCGAAGCAGTGGGGCCTTGACGGGGCAGCGGTGGCCGCCTTCCTCGCCCTGTTGTGGCCCCGGCTCAAGGGGTTCGAACCTGCGGCGATCGCGGTGGCCTGTGCACTGGCCACCGTCCTCGCCGTGCCGTTCGTTCCAGCCGGCGTACCCATCCTCGTTGCGGCGCTGGTGGCCGCGGTGATCGGCTGGTTCAGCCATGGCCGCAGCGATGAAGGCTTGGAACCGGATGTGGATCCCTACCAGGAGACCCATAGGCACGGCACCACGAGGGAGGCAGACGCATGAACCTCTGGTTCTGGCTGCTGCTGGCGTGCATCCTGGCCTATGCCTGGAAACTGATGGGCTACCTGGTCCCCGCAAAGCTCCTGGAAGACCCGCGGATGTCCCGGGTGGCCGGAACCATGACCATCGGCCTCCTTGCCTCCCTTACGGTGGTCAATACGGTGGCCTCCGGGCAGGCCCTGGCAGCTGATGCGCGGTTGGGAGCGCTCGCCGCGGCCGCCATTGCGCTGGCCTTCCGGGCGCCGTTCCTGCTGGTGGTGGTTGTGGGCGCTGCAGCCGCCGGCCTGCTGCGTTTAGTCGGATGGAACTGAGCGGTTTAACTGGCTGGAACTGAGCGCAAAACCTAGTGGTGCGGCGCACAATCGCTGTAGCATGATTCTGGCTATGCAGTTGGCCATGGATTCTCCCGAGAGCACCGACCATGGAAATAAAGCTGCATGTAGCCCGTACCAGACCAGGCAAACCCCGCCACCCCACGGCAGGCGGATGGCGCGCTGGCCTGCCGGTCAAGCGTTTCTTCACCCGGTTCAGGTCCATGGCCGACTTACCGCCGGAGGACCTTGACATCCTCTCGGAACACATAAGACTGGCCTTGGATGTCACTCAGGAGCCAGGCATGGCCGCCTTGCATGCGGCGGTCCGGGCCGAGCTCAACAACAGGGAAGCGTCATCGTCCAACGACTGACCCCCGACGAGGTTCGGCTGTGACTCCAGGGTCGCGGCCGGAGAGGAGCCAGGTTATGAACGAACAGGCGCAGCACCAGCGACCGGAGGCCCAAGGCGCAGCCGATCACAAGGGTCTGGAACCGAAGTCACGGCCCATTTATGACACGAGCGCGTCAGAAGCCACGCGGGAAATGCGGGATACTTCCCGGCGCCGTCGTGACGCGGAGGAGAAGCTGCAGCAGCATCTGAGGGACGCCAAAGAGCATGTCCCGCATCAAAGGGACCCGGAGGCGCCGGCGGCTGAACGCGATTCTCACGCGTAGCCGGCGGGCCTTCGGGTCCGAACAGTGGAGGTTTACGGTTGGGTCCGGGTCAGTCGCGGACCTGGGCACAGTCGGCTAGGCGGACTGTTCATCCTCGGGAGGGGCGGTGCGGCGGGCGCTTTCTTCAACGGCCAGCTCGTACCAAACCTGCGCGCCGAGATCAGGGGCAGGTGTGTCGAGGTTCTGGTACAAAGCGTCCAGCAGATTCGCGAGCTCTTCCGCCGGCAACGTGGGAAGGACTTCTTCCGGTCCGCGCGGATCGTTGATGACCTGGGAGAGCTTCGAGTGATTCATGGCCGCCTCACGATTTCCGGGGGAGTGCCAAGAGAGTGGTGCATTTTTCGTCTCCTCTGGTGGTTTCAGAGGCTGGCTGCGTAACCCAGTTCGAGTCTAAGGCAACTGCTCAGGACTCTCAATGCACTGTTCGCCCGAAATTCGCGGCCCCAACGTCCGGGTGGAACGGTCAGTGGAACTGCGGGCCTTGGAGCTGCGAAACGGGCAGCGGGACGAAGGCGGGCAGCGGACGCCCGGTCCGTTCGGTGCGGATGGCATCCTCGATGAGCGCCACGGGCCGGCGCCAGGCATCTGACCCCGGTTCCATGGTGTCCACCACCCCGATCAGCATGGCGAGCAGGCGGAACATGTCTGTCAGCGAAATGTCCGGGCGGAGCGTGCCCTGTCCCTGGCCGCGGACCAGGAGGACGCCAATGGATTCCATCAGCGACCCGGAAATCCCGGTAAGGAGTTCGCGGCGCCCCGCCACGGCACCGAGGAGGTTCGCGTCTGCGCTGGCAGCGGCCATGATCGCCTCGATGACCCGGAGCAGTCCCGCGGCGGCGTCCATGCCCGCCACAGCCTCCTCAATGACGGGGTCCACTGTCTCCCGGAGTTGCCGGTTGAGGGCCGCCAGGACAAGTTCTTCCTTATCGGCGAAGTTCCGGAACAGGGTGGCGGGCCCGACTCCGGCCGTCGCGGCGATGGTCTGGAGGGGGACGTCCGGGCCGTGCTCGCGGAAGCACTGGCGGGCGGCCAGGATGATCTTGTCCACGTTCCGGGCAGCGTCTGCGCGTAGTGGCTTGCGGACGACAGCAATGCTCATTCGTTCAGGTTAGCAACGCGGCAGGCCGCGAACGTGGTTACCGGAGGGTAGGCGGTTATGTGACGTTCACCGGGGCGGGCGGCTGGTTTGCCCTGTCCTGCCGCATGGCAGACTTGGCCTATGTTGCTTGCATTTTCTGTTGCCCCGTCCGGTACGCCGGCCGACGGAACCCGCCCCGGTGACGCGTCAGTCCATGACGCGGTCGCGGCTGCGGTGAAAATTGTCAGGGACTCGGGCCTGCCGCATCAGACCGACTCGATGTTCACCACCATCGAGGGCGAGTGGGACGAAGTGTTCGACGTCGTCAAGCGCGCCACCGAGGCCGTGGGGCAGTTCGGCAGCCGGGTTTCGCTGGTCATCAAGGCCGATATCCGCCCCGGTTACACCGGTGAGCTCAAAGCCAAGGTGGAACGCCTCGAAAAGGCCCTTTCGGACGGTTCCTAGACCCTTTCGTAGCCGCGTGCCAGACTGTGGCCATGTTTGAGCACAAGACCCGGCCGGACTGGGTGGCGGTCGAAGAATTCCTCACGGCAACGGTGGTTCACCCCGACGAGGCTTTGCAGCGGGCCGTCAGCTCCGCCGTCGAGGCCGGGATGCCTCCCATCGAGGTGACGCCCAACGCCGGCAAGTTCCTCAAGCTCCTGGTGCAGATCTCGGGCGCCCGGCGGGTGCTGGAGATCGGGACGCTGGCGGCCTTTAGCAGCATCTGGATGGCGCGGGGACTGCCCGATGGCGGCAAGCTGGTGACGTGCGAATACCTCCCGAAACACGCGGACATTGCCCGGGCCAACGTGGCAGCGGCCGGGCTCGGCCACAAGGTTGAGATCCGGGTGGGCGCAGCACTGGACACCTTGGCGGCGCTGCACGCAGAGGGACACGAGCCCTTTGACTTTGTGTTCATTGACGCGGATAAGGAACACAACACCGACTACCTCGACTGGGCTGTGCGGCTGGGCCGCCCCGGAACGGTGGTGGTGCTGGACAACGCCGTGTGGGAGGGCGCGGTCCTTGAGCCGTCCATCGACGAGGCCAACGCACCTGGGATCATCAACGCACTGCAGGTGATGGGAAACCACCCGCAGCTTGATGCCACCGTCATCCAGACTGTCGGCTCCAAAGGGTGGGACGGGTTCGCCCTGGCCCGGGTCCGGTGACCGGCATTTCCTAAGTATGCTTAGAATTACTGTCCGGCCGAAGTCCGGTCCGGAACGGACACCCGCCCTGGAGGAATTTAATGAAAGCGTCACCCACCCTCGCCGGTAACCTTCAGCTGGTCCTGACCGACCTCGTGGAGCTCCACGTGCAGGGCAAACAGGCTCACTGGAACGTTGTGGGCACCAACTTCCGGGACCTCCACCTGCAACTCGACGAGATCATCGCCAGTGCACGCCTTTTCGCCGACCAGGCGGCCGAACGCATGCGGGCTTTGCATGCCCTCCCTGACGGCCGCAGCAAGACCGTAGCAGCAGGCACCCGGCTGGAGGAACTTCCCGGCGGGCTGATATCAACCAAGGACGCGGTCAAGCTGATGACGGCCAGGTTGGAACGGACGGTCAAGACCATGCGGGATGTCCACGACGAGGTGGATGAAGAGGATCCCACCAGTGCGGACCTGCTTCATGCGGCCATCGAGCGGCTGGAACAGCTGGCGTGGATGGTCATCGCAGAAACCATGGCCCCCTCCGTGGCGGTCACCGAACCGGCGGAGAAGTAGTCCTGGGCGGCCACGCTCGGGAAGCGAACGCGGAGCGCAGCCTTCCCCGGCCTGTCCGGCTGGTCTCAGCCGAATCCGAGCTCGCCCAATACAATGGCCTGCTCGACGCCGTCTCCTCCGCGGCCGGGGATGCCCCGGCGCTGCTGGCCCTTGCGCGGGAGGCGGGGACCAGCTGGCCGAAGCCCGGGCAGGGCCAGACCGGCCTGCTGTGGGAGTTGCTGGCCTCGGTCGCCAGCGTTGACGTGGGAGCCGGCCGCATCTTCGAGCCGCACCTGGATGCGCAGGCCATCCTGGCCCAGTCCGGCCGGCCGGTGGACGAACGCGGCGGTGCGTGGGGGGTTTTTGCGGCCGAAGGTCCGGGAACCCGTCTGGAAGCACAGGCCGACGGCGACGGCATCCTGCTGAGCGGCGCCAAGCCGTGGTGCTCGCTGGCCCCGCTGCTGGACCGTGCCATCATTACGGCCCATACCGAAACGGGGGCCCGGGCCGCCTTCGCCGTGGATCTGCGGCACCACGGCGTGACCTGCGAGGTGCCCGGGTGGGTGGCGCGCGGCCTGCGGGAAATTCCCAGCGGCACAGTCCACTTCAGCCGGGTGCCGGCTGTTCCCGTGGGCGGGGATGACTGGTACTTCAGCCGTCCCGGCTTTGCGTGGGGCGGCATGGGAGTCGCCGCCTGCTGGCTCGGCGGAGCCGTGGCCGTGGCCAGGGACTACCGTGAATCCTTGCAGGCCGCGGCCGGGAACGGACGGGAACCTGACCAGATCGCCCTCGCTGCCCTGGGGGAGGCGGACCGGACCCTGACCTCCACCCTCCAGTACCTGGGACGCACGGCTGAGTGGATCGACGGCGGGGGAGGCACCCGGGAGGCGGGACGCAGTGCGTGGAGCGAAGCGTTGCGGGTGCGCGGGACGGTAGCCGCCGTCGTCGAGCGTGTACTCTCGCTGGTCAGCACCAACCGCGGGCCGGGACCCCTGGCCTTCGACGAGCCCTATGCCAAGCGCATGGCCGACCTGGCGCTGTATGTGCGCCAGCACCACGGCATGCGGGACGATGCCCAGCTGGGAAGACTGACGCTTGGCGGGGATCAGCCGTGGTGACGTTCACGCATTCGGACCGGGGCACGGACGAACAGGACTGGGCTGCGAGCGGGCTGCCGGCATTGGCGGAGTTGCCCCTCGGGCCGCAGGAGCTGGGTGCCATGAGCTTTGTGGTGCTCGCGGCCCATCCGGATGACGAAACCCTCGGCGCGGGCGGCCTCTTGTCGCTGCTGCATTCCCTGGGCGCCGATGTGGACGTCCTGCTCTGCACCGCCGGCGAGGGCTCGCACCCCGACTCCACCACCGTGACCCCTGAACAGCTTGCCGCCACGCGGATTGAGGAATTCGGCGCCGCGATGGAGGTCCTGGGGCTGGCCGCGCACTGGCGGTTCCTGGGGCTGCCGGATGGCGGCCTGAAGGAACGGACAGCGGAGATCGCCGCGAGGCTGAGGGAAACCATCAGCCGGCGGCCTGGCCAGGACGCGCCGTCGAGGACGCCGCAGCAGCTGGTGATCGTGGCTCCGTACCGTGCTGACGGCCATCCCGACCATGAGGCCGCCGGCCTCGCTGCCGCGCAGGTTGCGCTGGAAGACGGGCACGCCCTGCTGGAATATCCCATCTGGTACTGGTTGTGGGCCTCCCCGGAAGACTCCGTCTGGCGCTCGTGGGCGCGGCTTCCCCTCGCCGCTGAACAGCAGGCAAGCAAGGCAGCCGCCATGGGTGCCCACGGCAGCCAGACGCGTCCCTTGTCTGCCTTGGCGGGCGACGAGGCGCTGCTTGGAGAGGGCTTCCTGAAACACTTCGAGCGGCCTTTTGAAACCTTTGCCTGGCACCGTGCAGCCCCGGCAAAGACTGCGGGCAGCGAATCCGGCGGTGCCGTTGCGCCGCACACGAGCGTGGATGCGCAGCGGATCTTTGATGCGGTGCACGCGAATTCCGGGGACCCGTGGCACTACACCACCAGCTGGTATGAGCGCCGCAAGCGCAGCCTGACCCTCGCCGCCTTGCCCCGGGAAGGGTATGAGTCGGGCCTGGAAATTGGCTGTTCCATCGGAACCCTGACCGAGGAGCTGGCTGGCAGGTGTGCCAGGCTCGTGGCTGTTGACGCCAGCAGCACCGCCCTGAAACTCGCCGCCGAGCGTCTTGCACCCTTTCCCGGCGTCACCACCCGTCAGCTCACCCTGCCCGGTGAGTGGCCCGAGGGCAGCTTCGACCTGGTGGTGGTCTCCGAAGTGGGCTACTACCTTGCGCCGTCGGAACTGGATCAGGTGCTGGGACGGATCAAATCGTCCATGGCCCCGGGTGGCACGCTGCTGCTGTGCCATTGGCGGCACCCGATCTCAGGGTGGGAGCTCGACGGCGATTCGGTGCACGCGGCTGCCCGGAGCGCCCTGCGCTGGGGGACGGCAGCGCTGTACCAGGAACGGGATTTTGTGCTCGAGACTTTCGTTGCTCCCGGCGATTCCGGTTCGACCGATGGCTGATGTGGGGCGAATAACGCAGGTGGCCGTGGTCATTCCGGTCCACAACGAGGAGCAGCTCCTCCCGCGGGCCCTCGCTGCGGTGCTCTCAGCGTCCGACGCCCTGCGGGTGAACCGGCCGGACACCGCTGTCTCCGTCCTTGTGGCGCTGGATAGCTGCACCGACGGTTCCGCGGCAGTCGCGGCAGACCTGGCTGCGGAAGACAGCCGCATCAGTCTCTTGCAGATTACGTTCCGCAATGTGGGGGGAAGCCGGCGGGCCGGCAACCGCGCCGCCCTGCTGGCAAGCACCCGGCAGGGCCTGCCCTATGCGTCGCCGCAGCTCTGGCTGGCCAACACGGACGCCGATTCCTGTGTCCCGCAGGGCTGGCTGCTGCGCCAGCTGGAGCTGGCCGACGGCGGTGCGGATGCCGTGCTCGGCACCGTGGAACCGGACCCGGAAGGCACCGAAAGCGAACTCCTGAGGCGCTGGCATGCCCGGCACCACTTGGGCGAGAACCATGCGCACGTGCACGGCGCGAATTTGGGCGTGCGGGCCTCCGCCTATGTGATGGCCGGCGGGTTTCCGCGTCTTCGCTCTCACGAGGACCGGGCATTGGTGGAGCGGCTCCGCCAGCATGGTGCCGCGGTGTGGTCCACGGACACCCTCCGGGTACGGACCTCAGGACGGACCGATGCCCGCGCACCCCAAGGATTCGCGGCCTATCTGCGCTCTCTCACCCAGGAGCCCGCGCCGGCCATGGAAGGCTGACCCGGCCATGGCAGGCTGACCCGAGTTCGACACGGGACACAAATAAAGCCTTGGGGGGCCGACGACGACTGGGGGGACTGGCCTCGGTCTCAGAAGAGGCCACCTCGCCGCCGACCCCGCTTCACCCCGGACTGCCGGCCTCTGATTGCTGGTCACTGACCGCCCGGGAAACCCACAGGATCTACAAAACAATTTTCTCCCATCCCGGGGGTCCTGCCTAGTCCCGTTCCCGCGCCGGACTTTGCGCATCCTGTCCGTTCTCGGCGTTGTGCTTCTCGCGCAGTTCACGGCCGAGCCGGACGTCTTCCTCTTCCTGTTTCTGCAGCTTGTCGCTTCTCTTGGTATCCCGCGGCGGCAGCTGGATGGTCTCCTCAGCCTCGATCCCGGCCTGTAGCTGCCTTCCCCGCTCCGTCTCGGCGTCGAACTCGGCTCCGAACAGCAGGGACATGTTCAGGATCCAGAGCCACAGCAGGGCGACGATCACACCGCCGATTGCGCCGTAGGTCTTGTTATAGCTGTTCGAGTAGGAGACGTAGAAACCGAAGGCCAGCGAAGCCAGCAGAAACACCACCAGCGCAATGGCGGAGCCCATGCTCATCCAACGGAACTTCGGCTGCTTTACGTTGGGGGTGGCGTAGTAGAGAATGGCGATCGCCACAATGATCAGGACGAGCATCACCGGCCATTTGACGATGTTCCAGACGGTCAGGAAGGCGCCCCCGAGCCCGATCAGGTTCCCCACGGATTCTGCCACCGGGCCGCTTAGCACGAGCATCGCCGCAATCACGACGACGATCAGCAGGTTCACGACGGTGACGCCCAGCATGGTGCCGCGCAGCTTCACGAACGGCCGGCCTTCATCGATCTCGTAGACCCTGTTCATCGCCCGGCCAAATGCCCCGACGTAGCCGGAGGCGGACCAGACGGCGGTGAGGAGGCCCAGGATAAAGGTCAGGCCGGCGGCGGAGGAGCTGGCGAGGTCCTGGACCACCGGGCGGATTGTGTCGACGGTCTGGCCGGGGGCGACACCCTGGACGATGTCGAGCAGGGCGGACGTGGTCTTTTGCGGATCCCCGAAGATCCCGAGGAGGGATACCAGCGCCAACAGGGCGGGGAAGATCGACAGCACTGAGTAGTACGTAAGTGCCGCTGCGAGGTCGGGGCATTGGTCCTTCGAGAATTCCCGCAGGGTCTTTTTGGCGATGTATTTCCAGGACGGTTTGGTGACATCGGTGGGGCTGCCGGGCTTCCGGGCATCGTCAGGTGCCGGGGCCTGGCCCGCCTTGGCGGTGCTGGTTTCGGATGAATCATGAGCGGCCATGAGGTGTCCTCTCAGGTTGTTAATGACCAGGCCGGCCCTCCCGGAACGGGGGGACCGGCCTGACTGTGATGCTGCATGGGGGTATCTGTACCGGTCACGTGTTTTGGACGGTGTCCTTGGCGTCGGCGGCGCGGTCTTTGACGTCGGCTGCGGCGAGTTGGCTTTCGGCTTTGACGTTCTGGGTGGCGTCGGTGGCGGTGGCCTTGACGTTTTCCATGGCTTCGCGGGCTGGTTCCTTGAGTCCTTGGGCCATGTCTTTGGCGGCCTCGGTCAGCTCGGTGGTCATGGGCTCGGCGGCGGTCTTCAGGGCGTCGGCAGCTTCGCGTTCTTTCTCGCTGGCGGGGATCAGGGAGGAGAGCAGCATCCCGGCGCCGAACGCGATCAGGCCGGCGGCCAGGGGGTTGCCCTGGGTTTTGGCTTTGACCTGGTGCGGGGCGTCGCCGATGGCCTCGCCCGCGTCGCTGAACTTTGCCGAGACGGCGTCGGTGGCGTTGTGAAGGGTGTCCCCGGCGCCGTGCCCGGTTCCCTGGCCCACGCGCTGGCCGGTGTAGGCGTTGGTGTAAGCGGGGGTGGTGTCGTTGGTTCCCATGACCTTCTCCTTCACTCCGAACACCGCTTCCCTGACTTTGTCGGTTTGGCGGTGGACGATGTTGGACGGGGTGACTTTGTCCGCGACGGCGTCAACGTTGGTGCCCAGGCGGGCGCGGGTTGCTTCTATGTCTGCACGGATTGCGTCCGGGTTCTCGCTCATCGTTTTACCTCACCGGGTTTCAGGGTTGGGGGGATTTCTGAGAGGGTCTGGCTGGTTTGGGGCAGGCCCTTGACCGCTTTGAGTTCCTTGCGGCCCACGGAGGCCAGGATCGCGGCGATGATGGCCCAGATCACGGCGACGACGACGGCGGACCAGCCCAGTCCCATCAGCTCGCCAAGGGCGTACCAGAGGGCGATCGAGAGGAAGAGCAGGACGAAGTGTCCGGCGACGCCGGCGCCGGCGAGCATGCCGCCGCCTTTGCCGGTTTTGGTGGCGGACTCTTTGAGTTCGGCCTTGGCGAGCTCGACTTCCTGGCGCATCAGGGTGGACAGGTCGCGGGTGACCTCTCCGAGCAGGTCACCGAGCGAGGTGTTGTCCGCCTTCACATGCGCCTCCGAGGGAGGCGGCTCCGGAATCTGGCTGCTCATCACAACCTGCCGTTCTGGCCGTCCGCGGAGCGGTCCCGCGTCAGCGGGTCATTGGCCATGGGATCGTCAGCGAGCTCCCGCTCCCGCAGGGGATCGTCCGCGAGGCGGTTATCGGACCACGGCTCTTCCGCAAGCTGGGGGCTGTCCAAGGGGCTGGCGGGACGGGCAGGCTCACCAAAGCTGCTTCCCGGCGCGCCGCCGTCGAACCCTGCTGTGGTGGTGGCCGGACCGGGGAGTTGAACGGGCGGAGGCTGGACGGTACCGCCGGCCGCAGGTGTGTAGGCACCGCCGGTTCCCGTGTACGCATCGCCGGACGGTGCGTAGCCGCCGGGGCCTGCCACGTGCTGGCCGCCGGTTTCGGCGTAACGCGCACCCGTGGAGCCCTTTGCTGACTCCGGGGCGCCGGCGCTGAGGCTGCGTGTGAGCCGGCCGGCCAGCACGCCGGCTCCGGCGGCAAGGAGCAGGAAGGTTCCGGGGCGCTGCCGGGCGAAGCTCTTGACCTCGTTCAGAAGCGAGCCGGGATCGCGGCCGTCAAGCCATGCCGCCACGGAACTGGACCGCTCCGCGGCCTGGCGGACCAGGTCTGAGGCAACACCTGGCTGGTCTGATGCGCGGGCCATGGAATGCAACTCTTCCGAAATTGAGCGCAGGCCACTGGCAACTTTCTGCTGCTGCGCGCCGGCCTGATCAGTGAGGTCACTGCGTGCCTGGTGGAGGAGGTCCTTCGCGTTTGCTTTCGCCTCCGATGCGACATTTGCTGCTTCGGTCTTGGCGGCCTCGGCCACGTTCTGGGCTGAATCTGCTGCGGTCCGGGCGACGTCTGCTGCCTCGTCCTTGGCCGCATCGGTGCGGGACCCGCCCGCTCCGGCGCCGGTGGGGGCAGGGGCCGCCGGCGGGGGTGCCACGGAGCCCGTTGTGGCGGCAGGCGGGAAGGTGCTGGGGCTGCGTTCCGTGGTGAAGCTGGATTCTTCTGTGGAGCCGGAAAGGCCTGGAGAAGCCGTAAATGCCGGGTCCTCTGGCCGTTGGTTCTCTGTCATCTTCGCTCTCTCTTTCCAAAGAAGGCCGGTTGTTGATCAAGAACCAGCCATGCTGGCCGTAAAATAGTAAGCATGGTTACTAATAGAACATAAGTACCCTTGCTGGTTAATTTCAAACGAGTAACCAATCAGCGGGTCCGAGCTGTCGGTATTTTCGGCGTTATGGCCCGGTCGAAGCGAATGGAAAGAGGTGGGTAGCTTGGACATTGCACCCTGGGTTTGGGTTGTTATTGGCATTGTTGTGGTGGTCCTTATCGTTGTTTTCCTGGTGACGGGCCGTCGGCGCCGGGCAATGCAGCAGAAGCGGGACGAGGCCAACCGCCAAAAAGCCGCTGAAATACGCCGGAAGGCCGAAGAGGTTGAGCTTGATGCGCGTGAGAAGGAAGCCCGCGCGAGCCGGGCCCGCGCGGACGCGGAACAGGCCCAGGTTCAGGCCGCGCGGCTCAAGCAGGAAGCCGAGCAGAAGTCCAATGATGCGCGCTCCCTCCGCGAGGATGTGGCGAGGCATACCGAAAAGGCCAACTCCATTGATCCGGATGTTCGTGCGGACGGGGACGCGGGCCGCGGCCGGGGCAATGTGGACCGGGACGCCATGGGGCGGGATGGGCATGCCGACACCCGCATGGGTCACAGCGCCGACCTCGGCCGGGAGGCTGTCGGCCGGGACGATGGCATGAGCCGCGACGCTGTTAACCGGGAGGGTGCCATGGGCCAGGACGCCACGAGGCGGGACGCTGTGGACCGGGATACGCATGGCGATCTCCGTCGGGAGTCCTACCCGGATGGCCGCAGGGAAGCGGCCGAGGGCGCCGTCGGCGGTACCAGGCAGGCCGAGCCCCGGGCGGAAAATTTGGCGGAGACCCAGCAGGTGGAAGGTTCCGAGCGTGTCCAGGCTGAGGAGCTTCGGCGGCGCCGCGAACGGACCGAGGGTGACACGCCGGGCTCCGCGATCTAGGCGCGTGGATACCCAAAGATCTTTATAGCAGTTCCTGCGGGGTGGTTGGCCGGCGAATCGGTCAACTGCCCCGCAAGCATTGTTTTATAAGCAGGCTTATGATTTCCTACTTCTAAGTCTTGCCACAGGCTTTCGGATCATCACCCGGAGGACGCTGACAATGCCCGAACTCCTCGCTGTCCTTGCCCGAAATACCGCTCCTTCCCGCGCGCTGCCCCCGGTTCTTCACCCCGCTCTGCCGCCTGCTCAGTGCCCGCAGCGGCCGGCCGGGCAGCCGCCGCAACAACCTCCCGAGCCGGCGCCGGAAACGCCCGCCCCCACCGGAGCGCCCGCCACCACCCAAGCGCCAATCTCCAAAGGGGGAAAGCTCCGGGAAGCCTTTGAAAACGGGCTGGTCCTGGATTACTTGGATCTCGCTGAAGCGCTGGCCGCACGCTTCGAAGCCCGCGGCCGCGAACGGGCGGATCTGAACCAGGTGGCCTACCTCGGCCTGGTGAAGGCCGCGAAGGGCTTCGATCGCAGCAAAGGGGACAGTTTCCCCGCCTACGCCGCTCCCACCATCACCGGCGAACTCAAACGGTATCTGCGGGACCGCAGCTGGATGGTCCGGCCGCCGCGGCACATCCAGGATTTACGCTCCCGGCTCTTCCGGGCAGAGCCGGAACTCACCCAGGCGCTCGGGCGGACTCCCAAGGTTTCCGAACTTGCCCAACACCTGGAGGTGGAATCCGGCGAGGTGCTGGAGGCCATCAGCGCTGCCAGCAGCCTCCACCCTGACTCGCTCGACGCCGTCCCTCCCCATGGCGGGGCACTGCCGGCTTCCGAGGTCCTTGCCTGCGCCGACACGCCCCTTGAACGCTTGGAGGAACTCTCCTGCCTGCGCGTGGCCATGGGGGAACTGAACGCCGCAGACCGGGAGCTGCTGTACCGCCGGTACTTCTGCGAGGAGACGCAGGTGGAACTCGGCAAGCGGCTCGGCATGACCCAGATGCAGGTTTCGCGGCGCTTGGCACGTGTCCTCGTGGACCTGCAGCGCCGGCTCCTGGACAGCAGCCGGCCCGTGGAGAACGATCAGGGTTCGGGCGGCAGCCCGGCCGCCGCCAGCAACACATCCTCCACCGTCACGCCCAGCAACGCCGGATCCGGGCTGTCCGCGAAAGGGTCACCGCGGCGCAGGTCGTCCCGCGTCAAAACCACATGAGGGCCAGGAGGCGGCCCCCAGCGTCCGGGGCCAACCGGGCCGAAAAGCACAATCGAGGGGCGGCCGTAGGCAGAGGCCAGATGTGCCGCCCCGGTGTCGGCAGAGATGACCAGCCTCGCGGCAGCAACGCAGGCGGCGAACTCCCGCAGCTGCAGGCTGCCCGCCAGCACGGCGCTGCCCGCTAATCCGGCCTGGTCACAGATTTCCAGTGCGCGCCTGCGCTCCTGGCTGCTTCCGGTAAAAACGACGCGGTGGCCGTTGTCAGACAGGCGCCTGGCCACCTTGGCAAACCGGTCTGCCGGCCAAAGCCGGCTGGCAAAGGCCGCGCCCACATGGATCACGGTTGCACCGGCAACCCGTGCCGCTATCGGGGGGACGTCCAGGCTCACGTCGTGGGGGTCGGCGGCGATCCCGTGCCATTGCAGGAGGCGGGTCCATCTGGCGCGCTCGTTGAGGTCTTCCACCCAGCCCGGCCCGTCCACGCCCCTGCCATGGTGCGCCACGACCAGCCTGGGTCTGACCTCCTGGAGCAAGGCTGTGCTTTGCGGGCCCTTGCCATGGAGATTAACGGCGATATCCACTGATCCGCGCGGAAGGGGGAGGGGCTCATCCAGGCCGCGGACAGGCAGCAGTCCATAACCGCCCACCAGCTCAACGGCATCGGCCAGCCATTCAGGGGACGCGTAGAGCAGGTGATGGTGCGGGAAGGCCCTGCGCAGGGCATGCAAGGCGGGAACAGCGACGAGGAGATCGCCCAGACCCAGGGCACGGAGCACTACCAGGCGGGGACGGGCACCGCCGTCTTCCGCGGTCTGTGGCGACATCCCTGCGCGCGGCAACATCACACTGCCCTCCCTGGGAACGCCACGATGCCCCTGCGATGAGGCTCGTTCCGAGGAGTCTATTCCGGGGAAATGCCCGGTGGCTTGTTTAGGAACTGCCCCGCCGGGGAACTACGTCCATATGGGAAGCTCCGTAACATCGCAGCTCAGGGCTGTCCTGTTCGACCGGGACGGCACCTTGGTGGTCGACGTCCCCTACAACAGCGACCCGGGCATGGTCCGTGCCATGCCCGGGGCCAAAAGCGTGTTGGATTCCCTCCGTGCCCGGGGCCTGGCAGTTGGAGTCATCAGTAATCAGTCCGGCGTCGCGAGAGGCATCCTTACCGAGGCGGACGTGGCCGGTGTCAACGCCAGGGTGGAGGAACTCCTGGGTCCCTTTGACGTGTGGGAGGTGTGCTTCCACGGGCCAACAGATGGCTGTCCATGCCGCAAACCGGCGCCCGGCATGGTGCACAGCGCCTGCCGGCGCCTGGGAATCCACCCCTCTGAGGCAGGGCTGGTCGGCGACATCGGCAGCGACGTCGGGGCGGCCGAAGCTGCTGGGGCCACGGGAGTCCTGGTGCCCACCCCGGTCACGCGGTCCGAGGAAATCACCGCAGCAAAGCTGGTGGCACGGGATCTGGCCGGGGCAGTGGACCTGCTGCTGGGGGGTGCCTGATGGGCCGGGTTCTGGTGGCCCGGCTGGACAGCCTGGGCGATGTACTGCTGGCGGGCCCGGCCGTGCGCGCCGTGGCCAACGGTCGGCAGCCCGACGGGAGCCAGTCCAATTATGTGGCAATGCTTTGCGGCCGGCAGGGCGAAGCGGCGGCGGCGATGCTGCCCGGCGTGGGGGAGGTCTACAGCTGGGACAGCCCCTGGATCATGAACCCCGCGCCGCAGATGACCGGCTCCCATGCCGACCGGCTGATCGATTATGTGCGCAACTCCCGGATCACCGAGGCCGTCATCCTGACCTCCTTCCATCAGTCGCCGCTGCCGCTGGCACTGCTGCTGCGGCTGGCGGGCGTGGAGCGGATCAGCGGCGCCTCCACCGACTATGCGGGCTCCCTGCTGGACGTCAGGCTCAGGCCCGGCGAGGACATTCCGGAGGACCAGCCCGAAGCTGAGCGGGCCCTGGGGATCGCGCGGGCAGCCGGCTTCCAGCTGCCCCGCGGGGACGACGGGAAACTCCGGGTGCATTCCGTTCCGGACGTCATGGACCTGGTGGGGGAGGGACCTTACGTGGTGGTTCATCCCGGCGCAGCTGTTCCCGCCAGGGCCTGGCCGCCGCTGCATCACGCCGCCGCCGTGGAACTCCTGGCCGGAGCAGGACATCGCGTGGTGGTGACCGGCGGGCCGGCCGAGATGTCCCTGACCGCCACCGTGGCAGGACCGTCGGCACAAGACCTTGGCGGCCGCACGGACCTGCGCACCCTTGCCGGCGTCCTGGCCGGCGCTGACGCGGTGGTGACGGGAAACACCGGGCCGGCCCACCTGGCCGCAGCTGTGGGAACACCGGTGGTGTGCCTGTTTTCCCCCGTGGTCCCCGCCGTCCGCTGGGCCCCGTACGGCGTCCCGCTGGAGCTGCTGGGAGACCAGAATGCTGCCTGCCGCCTGACCCGGGCGAGGATCTGCCCGGTCCCCGGGCACCCGTGCCTGGATTCGGTGTCTCCGGAAGACGTGATGCAGGCGGTGGAACGCCTGATCGGCGGCGTGGCTTCCCTCAGCACGCACGCGAGCACCCGGCTCGGCACGCGCAGAAAGGACCGCAGCCCATGAGGATCCTGTTGTGGCACGTCCACGGATCATGGACCGACGCGTTTGTCCGCGGCAGCCATGAGTACCTCCTCCCGGTGCTCCCCGGGGGCGGCCCCTGGGGCTTGGGCCGGGCGGACAGGGACTGGCCGGACTCCGTCCGGGAGGTGGCGCTGGCGCACCTCGACGCGGACACGATAGACGCCGTCGTGCTTCAGCGGCCGGAGGAAATCGGGGAGGTGGCAGAACGGCTCGGCCGCCGTCCCGGCGGTGACCTTCCTGCGGTGTTCGTGGAACACAACACGCCAAAGGTGAATTTCCCGTTCAGCCGGCACCCGCTGGCTGACCAGGACAGCATTCCGGTGGTGCACGTGACGCACTTCAACAAGCTCGCCTGGGACACCGGGCGGGCCCCGTCGCTGGTGGTGGAACACGGCATCCCGGACCCGGGCCACCTGTACACGGGCGAACTGCCGGAGCTGGGCGTGGTGGTGAACGAGCCCGTGCGCCGGGGTCGGGTGACCGGAACGGACCTGCTGCCGGCGTTCGCTGCCGTGGCCCCGGTCCATGTGTTCGGGATGAAGACCGAAGGCCTGGCCGCCGCGGCCGGGTTCGAAACCTCCCGGCTCCGTCTCCGCGGTGACCTCAAACCCCGCGAGCTCCACCGCGAACTGGCCCGCTGCCGGGTCTATGTCCACCCCATGCGCTGGACGTCGCTGGGGCTGTCCCTCCTGGAAGCCATGCACCTGGGCATGCCGGTCCTGGCCCTCGCCACCACGGAAGCACCCCGGGCGGTCCCGGCGGAGGCAGGCACGGTATCCGCCGACGTCGGGGAGCTCCTCCACACCGCCCGGCGCCTCCTCGCCAATCCGGAGGAGGCCCGGCGGCGGGGTACTGCGGCGCGTGAAGCGGCCCTCGCACGCTACAGCCTGGGCAGGTTCCTGGCTGACTGGGACGCGGTCCTTGCGGAGCTGCGGCCCCGGCGTCTGGCCAGCAGAAGCCCGGGTGACGGCGAACCGTCCAGTGAACGTCAGGAAGAGCAGATCCTTGTTCCGGCGCGAGAGAGGAAGTCCCCATGAGAATCTCCATGGTTTCAGAACATGCCAGCCCGCTGGCCGCGCTGGGCGGAGTGGACGCCGGTGGCCAAAACGTCCACGTTGCAGCATTGTCGGAGGCCCTCGCCGCCCGGGGCCACAGCGTCACCGTCTACACCCGGCGCGACGCACCGCAACTGCCCCGGCGGGTGCCGGTGGGCCCACGGCTCGAGGTGGTCAACGTGGACGCCGGGCCTGCCCGCCACATCCCCAAGGATGAGCTGCTCCCGTTTATGGGGGCTCTCGCGGACGGCATCGCCACGGACTGGGGCCAGCAGCCGCCGGACGTGGTCCACGGCCATTTCTGGATGTCGGGTCTCGCGGCGCTGGACGCTGCCGGCCGGTATGCGGGCTTCCGGGTCCCGGTGGTCCAGACGTTCCATGCGCTGGGCACCGTCAAACGCCGGCACCAGGGCGCCGATGACACCAGCCCGCGGGAGCGCCGCTGGCTGGAACCGGGCGTGGGACGTTCCGCTGACCGGATCATCGCCACCTGCCCGGATGAAGTTTTCGAACTCCGGGCCATGGGCATCGACACGGCCAAGGTATCCGTTGCGCCGTGCGGCGTGGACCTTGGACTTTTCACGGCCGACGGGCCGGTCGCCCCGCGGCCGCGCAGCCACCGCATCCTCTCGGTGGGGCGCCTGGTGCCCCGCAAGGGCGTTGACCTGGTGATCCGTGCGCTTCCGCAGCTCGCCGCGGCGGGCTATGACGACGTCGAACTCCTGATCGTGGGCGGCGGTGCCGAGGCGGGGCTGCTGGAGTCCGATCCGGAGGTGCGCCGCCTCCTGGCGTTGGCCGCGGAACTCGGTGTCAGGGACAAAGTGACCCTGCTGGGCCACGTGCCCCGGGCTGAGATGCCGGCGATTTTCCGCAGCGCTGACGCCGTGGTGTGTGCCCCCTGGTACGAGCCTTTCGGGATTGTCCCGTTGGAAGCAATGGCGTGCGGGGTCCCCGTGGTGGCTGCCGCCGTCGGTGGCCTCCGCGACACCGTTGTGGACGGCGGCACGGGGATCCACGTCCCGCCGCGGGATCCGCAGGCCATCGCCTCCGCGCTGACACGCCTGCTCGGCGAGCCCGCACTGCGCGCAGAACTGGGCGCGGCCGGGCAGCGGCGCGCCCGCTCACGCTATTCATGGCAGCGGGTGGCCGCCGAAACCGAAAAGGCATACGAACTGGCGGTGGCGGCAATGCCCGCCGGGCAGGTCCGGATGGAAGGAGTTGCGCTGTGACTGCCGAATGGTCCATCCGGGAGCAGGACCTGCAGACGCTGACCGCGGACCCGGCGTTTCCTGCCACACTGCCCGGACTGGCGGCGGACAACGCCGCGGCAATGGACGCCGTCCACGTCCACCTGGACAACGTCCTTCCCGCGCTGGATTCGCTCCGCAGCCAGGCCGGCCGGCTCGCCGCCTGGGGCGTGGAACTGGCGAACCGGCTGCTCAGCGGTCAGCGGCTCCTGGCCGCAGGGAACGGCGGATCCGCCGCTGAGGCACAACATTTCACCGCGGAACTCGTGGGCCGGTTCGATGGTGAACGCCTCCCGTTTTCCGCCATCGCGCTGCACGCGGAAAGTTCCGCCGTGACCGCCATCTCCAACGACTACGGCTACGAGGAGGTGTTCGCCCGGCAGGTCCAGGCCCACGGCCGCATCGGCGACGTGCTGGTCCTGCTGTCCACCAGCGGCAACAGCCCCAACCTGCTCCGCGCGGTGGAAGCGGCCGGACGCGTGGGCATCACCACCTGGGCGCTCACCGGTTCCGGGCCCAATCCGCTCGCCGCTGCCTGCGACGAGGCGGTCCTGATCGATGCGGTCAACGCCAACGCCCAGGAAGGCCATCTGATCGCGTTGCATGCACTCTGCCGGGCCTTTGACTTGGAGGTCCGTCGCCGGGCCTCGGGGATGGGGCTGCCATGAGGATCGTTGTGGTGGGTGACGCGATCCTGGACGTAGACCTCTGCGGTGAAGCCACCCGGCTCAGCCCCGACGCGCCCGTCCCCGTGGTGGATGTCTCCACCGTCAGGCGGCGCGCCGGGGGCGCCGGACTTGTCGCCCGGATGCTGGCAGAGGACGGCTGGCCGGTCACCTTGGTCACCGTGCTGGCGGACGACGACGCCGGGCGGCATGTGGAATCCGCGCTCGCCGGGGTGAAGGTGGTGGCAGGTCCAAGCGCCACCCCGACGCCTGTCAAGACCCGCGTGCGGGCAGGGCACCAGGCAGTGGTCCGTTTTGATGAGGGCTGCGGACCGCCGGAGGCGCCGGAAACCACCCCTGCCATGCTCCGGGCTGTGGCCAAGGCCGGTGCCATCATTGTGGCCGATTACGGTCGCGGCCTGGCGGGCAACCCGCAACTCCGGGAACTGCTGGAGCGGATGGCCGACGACGTGCCCATCGTCTGGGACCCGCACCCCTCCGGCGCCCGCCCCGTCCCCGGCGTGGCAGTGGTGACGCCCAACCTCGCGGAAGCTCATCAGGCCGCGGGCACCCGGACCGGTGGCCCCTTCGGACCGCCGCGTGCGGACGGCGCCGGCGGTGTCGCCGCCATCCTGCTGGACGATTGGCACAGCCGCGCGGTCCTGGTCACCACCGGAGAGAAGGGCGCCACGCTGCTGCTCGAACGGGACCGCACACCCCGCCCCATCCTGGCGCCGCGGGTAGTGGCCGCCGATCCCTGCGGAGCCGGGGACAGGCTGGCCGCGAGCATCGCCGCCCACCTGCTGCAGGGGCGGGACCTTGAGGACGCTGCCGTGCTGGCCGTCCACGAGGCAGCCGAATTCCTGGCCGCCGGCGGAGTGGCCTCGCTGCCGGACCGGCACGGCAACGGAAAGTTCCGGCGGCGGCCCGCGGAGCCGCTGCTGCTGGTTCGCCGGGTCCGGGACAACGGCGGCAAAGTGGTGGCCACGGGCGGCTGCTTCGACCTGCTCCACGCCGGCCACGTCAGGTCCCTGGCCGCTGCCCGGGAACTGGGTGACTGCCTGGTGGTGTGCCTGAACTCGGACGCATCCGTACGCAGGCTGAAGGGCGAGCAGCGTCCCATCATGGCCGAGCAGGACCGGGCGGAGCTGCTGCTGGCCCTGGAATGCGTGGATGCGGTCATGATCTTCGACGAGGACACCCCGGAAGCCGCCCTGCAGAGGCTGCGCCCCGACATCTGGGTCAAGGGCGGCGACTACAACGGTGAACATCTGCCCGAAGCGGAGCTGGTGGAGAGCTGGGGCGGGCGCTGCGTCACCGTCCCCTACTATCCGGCCCGCTCCTCAACCCTCCTTGCAGAGGCCCTCGCGAAAGTCAGCTGACCTCTCACGCCGATTCCTCAACAGCTCCACCCCCGGAGCCAACCCCATTGGAAGGAACACCATGAACACTGACTCATCCTGGCCCGGCCGGGTCCTGGTCACGGGAGGCGGCTCCGGGCTTGGCGCCGCCGTCGTTGATGCCGTGCTCAAAGCCGGCGGGACACCGGTGGTCCTTGACCGCGATATCAGCACGGTGTCCGGCGTCAAGGCCTTTGAGGTGGACGTTGCGGACCGGGCCGCGGTGGAGCAGACCGTCCGGGAAGCGGCGGAGTCCCTGGGCGGGCTGGATGCCGTGGTCACGGCGGCGGGCATCGACCGCTGCGGCAAACTGGCCGATGTCGCGGCGGAGGAATGGGAGAAGGTGGTCGGCGTCAACCTGCTGGGCACCGTCTCGGTGGTCCGGGCGGCGCTGCCTTATCTCAAGAGCTCGCACGGCCGGGTGGTGACGGTGGCATCCACGCTGGCTAAGCGGGCGGTGGCTGATGCCACGGCCTACTGTGCGTCCAAGTTCGGCGTACTCGGCTTCACCCATGCCCTGGCGGCGGAGACGGCCGGGGAGATCGGTGTGACGGCCATGATCCCGGGCGGCATGAAGACCCACTTCTTCGATGACCGGACCGAGCAGTACCGGCCACAGGACGATTCCCGCCTGAACAGCCCCGGCAACGTGGCCCAGGCCATTTTGTTTGTGCTGGCCCAGCCGCAGGGCTGCGAGGTCCGGGAGATGCTGATCTGCCACGCGGAGGAAGGATCCTGGCCGTAACGCGCCCGTCTTCACGGCCCGCTGTGCGGTTCACAGCCCCAACAGGCTGCGGACGTCCACGTACACGTCCTCCCACCGGATTCCGGCCACCAGCGAATCGTTGTGGGGGCAGCGCGGAGCCGTCCAGCCAACCTGTGTGACGTCCGCGCCGCACACGGGGCAATGTGTCACCCAGGAAAGGTGGACCCGGTGCCGCCCGCGCCCCAGGGGCCCGGAGGTCAGGGCGTTTCCGGCCCAATAGATGCCTACGGTAGGGGCACCGAGTGCCTGCGCCAGGTGACGGGGACCGCTGTCATTGGCCAGCACCGCATCCGCGCGCGCCAGCAGTGCGGCCAGTTCGCCGAGCCCCAGCCTGCCGGCCACGGAGGACACCCGGCTTCCGCCGGCGGAACGGCCGCCCGTGGAAGGACCTCCCGTGGAACGCCCGACGGCGGCACTCACCACGGCGGCCGCCAGTTCCGTTTCGGTGTGGTCACCGATCACCACCACCGTGGCGCCGTCGTCGGCTGCTGCCTTGGCGACTGCCCCGAAACTCTCCGCCGGCCAGTGCCGGCGGGGGTCCGTGGCGCCGGGATGAAGCACCAGGAGCGGCCGGTCCGTCCGCGGCAGCGCGGCGCCCAGCACGGCCGGGAGCCCGGCCACGAACTCCGCCCGCGGGTTCAACCGCGCCTCCAGCAGGACCGGCGGGGCCCCGGCCAGCCCGGCAACTTCCAGGGCACGGGTGGGTTCGTGCTGGTAATACGTGTACGGCAGGGTGCGTTCCAGGGGCTCGGCGTCCGGGGTCGCGGAGCCCACCGTGTGCCGCGCCCGGACCTGCAGCAGGAACGGGTTGGAGAACCGTCCGCCGCCGTGAAGCTGCACGGCGAGGTCGAACTGCCGTGCCCGGGCCGCGCCGAAGAAGGTGGCCAGGGCGGCCGGATCCTCGGGGCCGGGCCGGACCCCTTCGGCAGCGGGCAGCACCATCACATCGTCCAGGGGCGTGTGGGTGGCGGCCAGGAGGGCTTCATGGGCGGGCGTGCCCAGCAGGGTCACTGCACTGCCGGGATAGGCCGCCTTCAAGGCGGACACGGCAGGAAGGGCAAACATCAGGTCGCCGAGTCCGCCGCCGCGCAGCAGCGCGATCCGCGAAACCCCGGCAAACCTCTCCAGCACCGGTCCCACGCCGCCAACGGTTCGTTCCATGCGCTGCCCCTCCCGTGCTGCCGGCCACCTGGCTCACGCCTGCGCCTGGCCATGCGCCCACGCTTGTTCTCCAGCCTGTGGTGCCACCCTACGGATGCCGGGCACCGCTGGCTACACATGGATTCTGTGCCCGAATCCGGCGTGTAAACATCCTCTCCCGGGGTACGGGACCGCAAGGAGAAGTACGTACGGAGGAGATCCATGCATACCACCGCCACACCCACGCCGCCCGCCGCCCGGCAGGTTGACGGCCCCGGACTGACCATCACCGATCCCCGCACCGGGGAGTATCTGTGGTCCATCCCCGAGGCCGGACCGGACGAGGCGAATGACGCCATCCGGATTGCCCGGAGCGCGGCCGCCGGCTGGGCCGCGGTGGCGCCGGCGGAGCGGGGTGCCGCGCTCCGGAAGGCGGCACGGGCCCTTGACGCAGCGGCGGAGGAACTGGCGGGCCTCAACAGCCGCGAAACCGGACGCCCGTTTCAGGAGGCGCTCGCCGGAATCGCTGCCGGGGTGTCCACGCTGGAGCAGTACGCCGAGATCGGCCCGTTGCACCGGGGACACAGCCTGCTCGGCAGCAGGTCCGCCTCTGACTACACCGTTGCCGAACCCCGGGGTGCGGCGGTGCTCCTCACTCCCTGGAACGATCCTGTTGCCGTGGCCTGCGGCCTCATCGGCGCGGCCGCGGTCACCGGCAACACCGTGCTGCACAAACCGAGTGAACGCTGCCCCCGGCTCGGTGAGGTCCTGGGGGCGGTGCTGACGACGGCATTTCCGCCCGGGGTCCTGCAGACTGTGTCCGGCGGGGCCGGTGTGGGCACCCTCCTGACCCGGGCCGGCGTCGACGTTATTGCGCACGTGGGATCCAGCGCCTCGGGCACCCTGATCGCCGGCGCCGGGGCTCAAACGGGGGCCCACGTGATCCGCGAAAACGGCGGGAACGATCCCTTGGTGGTCGACCGGGATGTGGACCCGGTCTGGGCGGCCGAGCAGGCTGCCATCGGTGCCTTCAGCAACAGCGGGCAGATCTGCACCGCGGTGGAGCGGATCTACGTCCACGAAGCCATCGCGGCCCGTTTCTGTTCAGCCTTGGAGGCCGAAGCGGCGCTCCGCAACCACAACGGCAGCGTGGCCCCGCTGGTGGACACCAGGCTCCGGAACAGTGTCCATGCCCAGGTGTCGGAGGCCCTCGAACAGGGTGCGCGGGCGGTGGAGGGCGGTGTTGTTCCCGAGGGGCCGGGCGCCTTCTACCCGGCCACGGTCCTGCTCGAGTGCACCGACGCCATGCAGGTCATGACGGAAGAGACCTTCGGTCCGGTGGCTGCGGTGCGGGTTGTTCCCACGTTCGAGGACGCGCTGCGGCTGGCGGGCAGTGGGCGCTACGGCCTGGCCGCCACCGTCCTGACAGGCAGTATCGCCCACGTTCAGAAAGCCATTGCGGCCCTCCCGGTGGGCACTGTGAAAATCAACGAGGTGTTTGGCGGTGCGCCGGGCGGATCGGCTCAGCCCCGGGGAGCCAGCGGCGAGGGGTTCGGCTACGGCCCGGAACTGCTGGATGAATTCACCCGGGTGAAGGTGGTGCATGTGGCCGCGCCGCCGTCTTTTGCCCTGCACCTGCCGGACGAGCCGGCGCCGGAACCGGTGCCGGCCGAACAGATGGCGGAACAGGTGCAGGACCCGAACGGGAGCCCGCAATGACCCGGGCGCACGCAACCGGGGCCGGCGATCTTTTCAGCGAGCGCGGCCTCTCCGGCGAGCGCGCCCTCTCCGACGAGCGCGCCCTCTCCGGCGGCCTGCCGCGCCGGCTTGCGGCCGAACGGCCCGCCATCCTGGTGGTGGGGGATGTGATGTTGGACGGCTGGTGGAGCGGCACCATCGAACGGCTCTGCCGCGAGGCACCCGCTCCGGTGGTGGACATTGCCACGCGCGCATTCGCCCCGGGCGGTGCCGCAAACACGGCGATGAACCTGGCCGCCCTCGGAGCCCGGGTATCGGTGGCCGGCATCATCGGGGCAGACGACGCCGGGGCCACCCTACGCCGGCAACTCGAATCAGCCGGCATCGACGTGACGCACCTGCACTCCCATCCGGACATGGTCACCACCACCAAGATCAGGATCAGCAGCGGCGGTCAGGTGATGCTGCGGATCGACGACTCCGCCAGGGCTGTCCCGGCCGACGCGCTGGCCGGGCTGGCGGCCTCGGTGCGCTCCGCCGTCGGCGACCAGGACGCCGTCGTGGTGTGCGACTACGGTACCGGCGTCCTGGCCGATCCCGTCCGGATTGCCCTTGAGGAGGCGCTGGCGGGGGACGGGGCGTACACAGCCGGGGGTGCCGCCGTCGGCCGCCCCCTGACAGTGGTGGATGCGCACGATCCCCATCCCTGGGCCGGGCTGCAGCCGGACCTGGCCACACCCAACGCCCTGGAGGCTGCCCGGTTGCTGGGTCTGCGCCTGCCGGAGGGCCCCGGCCGGGTGGATGCCCTGGCCGGGCACCGGGAGGCCCTGTTGACGGCAACGGGGGCGGAGGCGGTGGTGGTGACGCTGGACAAGGACGGGACTGCGCTGTTCACGGCCGACGGCGGGACTCACCGCACGTGGGCGCGGCCGGCAGCGGAGAAGCAGGCGTCCGGCGCGGGTGACACGTTTGTGGCCGCCCTGACCCTGGCCAGGTCGGTGGGCCTCCCGCTGACCACCAGCCTTGATCTTGCCCAGGCGGCTGCGGACGTGGTGGTGCACCAGCCCGGAACCTCCGTCTGCAGTACGGCCCAGCTTGGCCGGCACCTGGAGAGCTTCGCCGACACCGTCCTCGGCGCGGACGAACTTGCGCTGCAGCTGGCCGCGCACCGGGCCCGGGGCCAGCGGATCGTGCTGACCAACGGGTGCTTCGACGTGCTGCACAGCGGCCATACCCGTTACCTGAACCAGGCCAAACAGCTGGGCGACGTGCTGGTGGTCGCGCTGAACAGCGACGCCTCAGTCCGCAGGCTCAAGGGCCCGGGACGGCCCATCAACCCCGGGGCTGACAGGGCAGCGGTGATCGCCGCCCTCAGCTGCGTGGACTACGTGACCATTTTCGACACCCCCACGGCCAGCCCGCTGATCACGCAGATCAAACCGGACATCTACGCCAAAGGCGGTGACTACACGCCGGAAATGCTGGCGGAGACCGGCGCCGTGGAGGACTACGGCGGACGCGTGGCCATCCTGGACTATGTGGCGGACCGCTCCACCACCGCCGTCGTCCACCGGATCCGCGCCGGCGTGGGGGGAGAGGTCTCCGAAGCCGCGGATCCAGGGTGAGCAACTAGGGTTGAAGCATGACTGAGGCGGCACACGGATAATGGCGAAGCGCGGCAAGTCAGGCGGCAGGACCAGCGGACAGCGTTCGACGGCGGGCGTCGTCGACGTGCCCAAGGGGACCCGCCCGGACGGTCCCATGGAGGGCGTCTACTACATTGATACCGGCGACTGTGAGCTGATCGCGGACCAGGACAACTCGAACGGCTGGCTGCTGAAGATCAACGGGGTGATGAGCTCCCACATCGATCTCGCAGATCCCCTGTTCCTGGACTTCGAGTACATGCGCTGGATGGCCGCGCTCATCGAATCCCGCTGGCCACCGAAGGCCGGCGAAAAGCTGCGCGGCCTGCACCTGGGCGGCGGCGCCTGTTCCCTGGCCCGCTACTTCCACACGGCCTACCCGGACGCCCGCCAGGTGGTGGTGGAGGTGGACGGCAAGCTGGCCGAGTACGTCCGCGGCTGGTTCGACCTTCCCAAGGCGCCGCTGCTCCGGCTGCGGGTAGGGGAGGCGCGGGAGGTCACCGAAACGCTGACGGCGGACACCCGCGATTTCATCATCCGGGACGTCTTCGCCGGCTCCCTGACACCGCGGCCGCTCACCACGGCCGAATTCACGGAGCACATCAAACGGGTGCTCGCGCCCGGCGGCATCTACGTGGTCAACTCGGGCGACGCCCCGGACCTCAAGAATGCCCGCGAGGACGCCGCCACCATCGCGGCCGCCTTCGAACACACCCTCATCATCGCCGATCCCGCCATGCTCAAGGGCCGCCGCTACGGCAACATGGTGATGGCCGGCAGCGACACGCCGCTGGACGGGGATCCGCAGCTGGCCCGCAGGCTCCTGGGCGGCGCGGTCCCTGCCCATATCTGGAACGACACGCAGGTGCGGGCCTTCGCCGCCAACTCACCTGTCCGCCACGACCCGGGAAGTGATTAGGCCCTTCCCCTCCCCAGCAGAAACTCCCGGTGCACAGCCGTCTGCTCCCGAAGGGCCTGGACGACGGCGGCCACGGCCGGGCGGCGCATCGAATCCGGCCGCAGGACCATCCAGTAGGGGAGGAGCTCGGCAAAGTCGTCGGGGAGCAGCCGGACCAGGTCGGCATGCAGGTCCCCCATAAAGCACGGCAGGAAGCCGATGCCGGCCCCGGCGCGGGTGGCCTCCACATGGACAAAAACGTTCGTTGACGTCAGGCCGTCCCGCATGGCCGGGACCAGCCGGCGCGGAGCGTCAAGATCGTCCACCTGCAGCATCGAATCCACAAAGTAGACCAGCGGGTGCTCGGTCAGTTCCGCCACGCTGGCCGGGGTTCCGTTTTCGGCCAGGTATGCGCGCGAGGCGTACATGCCCAGCATGTATTCGCCCAGCCGGACGGCCTCGGCCCGGTGGACCTGGGGTTCGCCCACCACCACTTCAATGTCCAGGCCGGAGCGCTGCTGCAGCGCCCGCCGGGTCATGGTCACCACTTCCACGGCGAGGCCCGGATGGGCGCGGCGCAGCCGGGCCACGGCCGGTGCCGCGATATACGCGCTGAAGCCGTCCGTCGCCGTCATGCGTACGACGCCGGCAACCGGGTCGGGTGCCGTTCCGGCCGGCCCCAGCGCACTCACCGCCTCCTCCACCCGTTCGGCCACTCGCACCGCCTCGGTGCCCAGCTCCGTCAGTTCCCAGCCGCCCGCGGCGCGGGCCAGCACCCGGCCACCCAATGCTTTTTCCAGCGCGGAGATCCGGCGTGAAACGGTGGTGTGGTTCAGGCCCAAAGCCTGCGCCGCCGTCGTAAATTTCCCCGAACGGGACACTTCGAGGAGGACCAGCAGATCATCGGGGTTGGCATTCATATCTGCAATTGTGCACATGGTTGGTGCCGGATTGGCCATTGAATGCGCAAGTTTGTGCAGCAATACTCGATGAAGCCATTAGTGCTGTGGATCACAGCGCGTGTCAAAGTGGACACTAAGGAGAAACTCATGAGCGTAGAGCAGCGCTCGGCAGACAATGCCCCCGGATCCGCATCCAAGGGATCCGGCCTCAAAAAAATCGTCGCCGCCTCAATGGTGGGCACGGTGGTGGAATGGTACGAATTCTTCCTCTACGCCACCGCTGCAACCCTCGTGTTCGGGAAGTACTTCTTCCCCGCCACGGGCAACGAACTCGACGGCATCATCCAGGCCTTCATCACCTACGCGGTGGGCTTTGTGGCCCGCCCGCTCGGTGGCATCGTCTTCGGGCAGATCGGCGACAAGCTCGGCCGCAAACCCACCCTGCAGCTGACCATCGTGATCGTCGGCGTCGCCACGTTCCTGATGGGTTGCCTCCCGGGCTTCGCCGACATCGGCTACGCGGCCCCCGCCCTGCTGGTTGCCCTGCGCTTCATCCAGGGCTTTGCACTGGGCGGCGAATGGGGCGGCGCCGTGCTGCTGGTTGCCGAACACAGCCCCAACAGCAAGCGCGCCTTCTGGTCCAGCTGGCCCCAGGCCGCCGTCCCCGTGGGTAACCTGCTCGCCACGCTCGTGCTCTTCATCATGTCAACCACGCTGAGCCCGGAAGCGTTCCTCGGCTGGGGCTGGCGTGTGGCCTTCTGGCTCTCCGCCGTGATCGTGTTTGTTGGCTACTACATCCGCACCCACGTCACCGAAGCCCCCATTTTCCTCGAAGCCAAGGCCCTCGTGGAGAAGGAGCAGGCTGTCAGCTATGGCGTCTTCGAAGTGGTGCGCAAGTACCCCAAGGGCATCCTGCAGGCCATGGGGCTCCGGTTCGCGGAGAACATCATGTACTACCTGGTGGTCAGCTTCGCCATCGTCTACCTCAAGAGCGTGCACAAGTACGACACCTCCTCGCTCCTGCTCGCACTGCTGATCGCGCACGTGATCCATTTCCTGATCATCCCGCAGATTGGCCGGCTGGCGGACAACATAGGACGCAAGCCCGTCTACCTCATCGGTGCCATCACCGGTGCGGCCTGGCCGTTCTTCGCCTTCCCCATGTTCGATACCCGCAACGCCGTGATGATCGTCCTCGCCGTGACCATCGGCCTGTGCCTGCATGCGTTTATGTACGCCGGCCAGCCCGCCATCATGGCTGAACTGTTCCCCACCCGGATGCGCTACTCGGGTGTTTCGCTGGGCTCGCAGGTCACCTCCATCTTCGCCGGCTCACTTGCGCCGCTGCTGGCAACCCAGTGGCTGAAAGACACCGGCTCATGGGTGCCGACGGCCATTTACCTGGTGATTGCCTGCGCCATCACCGTTGTCGCCGTACTGAGCCTCGAGGAAACCAAGGGCATCGCCCTGGAGGATGTGGACAAGGCTGACGCCGCACGCGAAGGATTGCTTCCGGCAAGCTCACGCTGAGCCGCCTGAACAGCCCTAACCGCGACGCCTGAAGGAACTGCACACGATGGGAACCGGACCTGCAATGGAAAACACACTGAACGGCCGCAAGGCACTTGTCACCGGCGGCGCCAGCGGAATCGGCGCCGCGTGTGTCCGGGAGCTCGCTGCCCGCGGGGCGAAGGTGGTGGTAGCCGACGTCGACGCCGCCGGCGCCGCCGCACTCGCCGACGAAGTGGGCGGCACCTCCTGGGCTGTTGACCTGCTGGACGTGGACAGGCTCGGCACCCTGAGCCTGGACTGCGACATCCTGGTGAACAACGCCGGGATCCAGCGGATCAGCCCCATCGAGGAGTTTGATCCGGCCGAATTCCGCCGGATCATCGCCCTCATGCTGGAGGCGCCGTTCCTGCTGATCCGGGCCGCCCTGCCGCACATGTACACCAACGGGTTCGGTCGCATCATCAACCTGTCCTCGGTGCACGGGATCCGTGCCTCCCCGTTCAAGAGCGCGTACGTATCCGCCAAGCACGGCCTGGAAGGGCTGAGCAAGGTGACGGCGCTTGAAGGCGGGGAGCACGGCGTCACCTCCAACTGCGTGAACCCGGGCTATGTCCGGACAGCGCTGGTAGAGAAACAAATCACTGACCAGGCCAAAGTGCACGGAATACCCGAGTCAGAGGTACTGGCCAAGGTCATGCTCACCGAGTCCGCCATCAAGCGGCTGGTGGAACCGGCCGAGGTGGCTTCCCTGGTGGCCTGGCTGGCATCCGATCACGCCGGCATGGTCACCGGGGCCAGCTACACCATGGACGGCGGCTGGTCCGCGCGCTAGTTCCCGGTCCCTGCAGCACACCACCGCCACCTGAGGCAGCTAATCCTGCGGCCTCAGGTGGCGGTGGTCGTAGTAGAACACCCCCGCCGCGGTGCTCAGTTCCACCGACGTTCCGCAGTGGGACATCACGATCCCTTCCTGCCGCCCGTTGAACGGGTCATCGCCCACCACGGCATCGCCCACCCGGTAGGGGGATTTGGGGCGTGTCGCCGCACGTGTGCGGCGCCAGAGACGGGCAACAAGTGAGGAAAGTCTGACGGGCCTGCCCATATTCGCCAAGTCCTGGACATGTGTTTTCACCATGCGAACCACTCCTTGAAGCGGCGCGGAGCCGCCTGCTGCGGTGCGGTAGCCGGACAGCTCCCAGCAGAGGATGGTCCTCCTAGTCCGGGCTGACACCTTAGGAAAACGCTAAGCGCTATTCACACCAGTCACACCAGTAACATGTACTCGATTTTTGGCGGGGCCGGTACCTAGGCCTTCAGGATTTGCTCGGCGTTGTTGTAGGCCCAGGCCACGAGGGGAACCAGCAGGGCCGTCAGTTCGTAGCCGCGCTCCGTGAGGCTGTAGTCGACGCGGGGTGGAATGACCGGCTGGGCGCGGCGCAGCACCAGGCCGTCGTTCTCCAGCGTCTTCAGGGTCTGTGCCAGCATCTTCTCGCTGACGCCTTCGGCGCGGCGCCGGAGTTCGCTCCAGCGCTGTTCACCTTCGGAGAGTGCCACCAGAAGCAGCACACCCCACTTGCTGGTGATGTGGTCCAGCACCGTCCGGCTGGGGCACCCTGCGGGGAACACGCCGTCGGCAAAGCCCGCGGGCAGGCGGGCCGGAAATGTCTGTGCTTCCATGCACCCAACTTACCAAGAGGTGAGTACCTTACTTCAAAGTGCGTACCCTCCCCCGGGAAGCATTCGGGGAAAGTGCTGGTTGTGCAGGGTGACCCCCTTGCAGATGGTGAAAGGAACCACCCATGAGCATCGTTATTACCGGAGCAACCGGCCAGCTTGGCCGCCACGTTGTCGAAGCCCTTCTGCGGCATGACGTTCCCGCCGCGCAGATCGTGGCCGCGGGCCGTTCTGTTGGAAAGCTGGCCGACCTTGAAGCGCGGGGCGTGCAGGTCAGGGCGATGGACTACACGGACCCCGCCTCCGTGGCGTCGGCCCTCGAAGGTGCCACCAAAGTCCTGCTGATCTCAGGCAGCGAGGTGGGCCAGCGGGTTGAGCAGCACCGCACTGTCATCGAGGCCGCCAAGGCTGCGGGGGTGGAGCTCATTGCCTATACGAGCATCGCCAATGCTGATACCACCGGGATGAAGCTGGCCGCGGAGCACCAGGTCACCGAGGGCATCCTCAAGGATTCCGGCGTTCCGTTCGTCCTCCTGCGCAACGGCTGGTATCTCGAAAATTACACGGAGCAGCTGCAGGGAGCCCTGGCCCAGGGCGCGCTTGCCGGCAGTGCAGGCGAAGGCAGGGTCAGTGCCGCCTCCCGGCTGGACTACGCCGAGGCTGCCGCCGCCGTCCTCGTCGCCGGGGACCAGGCCGGCAAGGTTTACGAGCTCGGCGGTGACCACGCCTTCACGCTCGCGGAACTGGCTCAGGAAATCAGCACCGCCGCCAACCAGCCGGTGGCTTACCAGGACCTTCCGGCGAGCGACTACGCCGGCCTCCTTGCCGGCTTCGGCGTGCCGCAGGCCTTCGCCGATATCCTCGCCGATTCGGACCTCGGCATTGCCCGCGGCGACCTTCTGGTGAGCGGTTCGGACCTTCGCGAACTGATCGGCCGGCCCACGACGCCGATGCCAGCTGCCGTGCGTTCCGCGCTCGCCGCCGTCTAACCGCAACGCCGCCGCCCCGCCCACCCCACCCCGGACGCTCTCTCACCTAATGCGCCTTTTGGGCCGACGCTCTCTCACTTAATGGGGCATATCCGGGAACCCTCTATCACTTTCTTGAAGAGAGTGATAGAGGGTTCGGCTTTAACCCGCATTAAGTGAGAGAGCGTTGGGCTCGTGAGGTGACCACCGGCAGCGGTGAGGTTTCGTCCACCAGCTCGGCCCGCCGTCGTCCGTTCCCCTTGACCCAAAGCCGGTACGCGAGCAACAGCAGACCCAGCCAGACCGCGCCGACGTACAGCGCCACGCGGGTGTCCTCGAAGGCGCCCAGGACGCCGATGACCAGCGCCATAAACGCGATGGTGACGACGGAAGCTGCCGGCCACCATGGGGACGGGAATTCCGACGCCGGCAGGCCCTTCCGCGCGATCTCCCGTTTCATGGCCACGTGGGACGCGAGGATCATGACCCACACCCAGACGGTGGCGAACGTGGCGATCGACGCGATCAGGATGAACACGCCCTCGGGAATGACGGCGTTCAGCACAACGCCCACCAGCAGGATGCCGGCCATCATCACCACCGTCATCCACGGAACGCCGTGGCGGGACACCTTGCCGAACACCGCCGGCGCGTGGCCCTGGCCGGAGAGTCCGAACAGGATGCGGCCGGCGCCGAAGATGTCACTGTTGATGGCGGACAGGGCGGCGGTGATCACCACCGCGTTGAGGATGTGCGGTGCCGCCGGGATGCCCAGGCCGCTGAAGATCTGCACAAAGGGGCTGCCGTTGGTGCCGATCTCGTTCCATGGGAAGAGGCTCATCAGGACGCCAAGGGTGAGGACGTAGAACAGCAGGACCCGGACCGGCACCGTGTTCACGGCCTTGGGGATGACCTTCTTGGGGTCCGCGGCCTCGCCGGCGGTGATGCCGAGGGTTTCGATGCCGCCGAACGCGAACATCACCACGGCGAACGAGGCCAGGAGGCCTTCGAAGCCGTTGGGGAAGATTCCGCCGTGTTCCACGAGGTTTCCCAGCCCCGGTGCCACCGTGGAACCGCCGGCCTGGAAGCCGAAGGTGATGATGGCCGCGCCGCCCGCGATCATCGCGACGATGGCTGCCACCTTGATCAGCGAGAACCAGAACTCCAGTTCGCCGAAGACTTTCACGCTGAGCAGGTTCAGGGCCGCCAGGAAGAAGATGATGGCCAGGATCCAGATCCAGCGGTCCACCTCGGGGAACCAGAACCCCATGTAGATACTGAACGCTGTCACGTCGGCGATCGCCACGATGGCCATCTCAAAGACGTACGTCCAGCCGGTCACGAATCCCGCCAGCGGCCCGAGATATCGGCTGGCGTACTGGCCGAACGAGCCGGAAACAGGATGCCGCACGGCCATCTCGCCGAGGGCCCGCATCACCATAAAAACGGCCGCGCCGCCAATAATGTAGGCGAGCAAAACGGCCGGCCCCGCCTTTTGGATCGCTGAGGCGGAGCCGTAGAACAGCCCCGTACCAATGGCCGAGCCGAGTGCCATGAAGCGGATATGCCGGACGTTAAGTCCGCGGTTCAGGGTGCCCTGCAGGACGCGCCCGACGGCGGTGCCCTCCGTGGCGTGTTCGGCTGGGCTTGCGTCGTGGCTGGCTGTGTCTTGCGTGGCGGCTGCTTGCTGCATACGAATACCTTCTCGTCATTGGGAGGGGGATCGCTAACCAGCAGACCATTTTCGCGCCGGACGTGATGAGCCTCACGGCGGGCTGGTGTCTTCAATCTCAGACTCGACGGGGCCGCCCGGGCATTGCCCGACGTCAGGTACAAAACCATTGACATCATGTAATGCTTTCTTTACATTGATCATGTCAGCTTTGCTTTACATCGGCCCCTCGGGTCCGGTCCATCGTGGCAGGAGCGGAAATGTCCTTCGAAGAGAAGAGCGCCTGGATCATGGGAGCAGTGGCTGTGGTTTCCTATGGCGTCTATGTGGCGCTCATACTTGGTGCCGCCGGCACCATGCCCCTCGCCCAGGTGTCCTATGTGGCAACCCTGCTGTGGACCATTGGGGCTTCCATTGCGGCGTCCATCGCGGCGCACGCGGTGATCGGTATCTTCCGGCCCCGCGACGCCGGGAAGAAGGACCAGCGGGACAGGGAAATCTACCGCTTTGGCGAGTATATCGGGCAGTCCTTCGTGGTTATCGGCGGAGTGGCCGCCCTGCTGATGGCCATGGCCGAATGGGACCACTTTTGGATTGCCAATGTCATCTACCTGACGTTTGTGCTGTCCGCGATCCTGGGCTCCGTGGCCAAGATCGTCGCCTACCGCCGGGGATTCCAGCCATGGTGAAGCCAACCCGCGTCACCAACTCCATCCGCCGCCTCCGCTTCGAACGAGGCGAAATGACGCAGGCGGAGCTCGCCGAGCGCGTGGGTGTCACCCGCCAGACCATTATTGCCATCGAGCAGGGCCGGTATTCGCCCTCCCTGGAGATGGCCTTCCAGATCGCCCATGTCCTCGGCGTTCGGCTCGAGGACGCGTTCCACCACCCGCAGCACGAAGGAGAAGCATCGTGAAGGCTATCGTTCAGGACGTTTATGGAGATTCCGACGTGCTGGGGCTGCGGGACATTCCCAAGCCCGTGCCGGGCAATGGTGAGGTGCTCGTGAAAGTCCGTGCGGCCGGCGTGGACCAGGGCGTGTGGCACCTGATGACCGGGCGGCCATACCTGGTCCGGCTCTTCGGATTCGGGCTGATGAAGCCCAAGGTGCCGGTCCGCGGGCGGGAAGTGGCCGGCGTCGTCGAGTCCGTTGGCGCCGGAGTGACCCGCTTTCAGCCCGGTGATGAAGTGTTTGGCACGTGCGAAGGGTCGTTCGCCGAGTACGTTTGCGCGAAGGAGACGCTGCTGGCCCGTAAGCCCGCAAACCTGGCGTTCGAGGAAACGGCGGCTGCCCCCATTTCTGCTGTCACGGCCCTTCAGGCCGTGCGCGACGCCGGGCAGGTCACCGCCGGTCAGAAGGTCCTTGTCATTGGCGCGGGCGGGGGAGTTGGATCGTTCGCCGTGCAGATCGCCAAGGACCTCGGCGCAGAGGTCACGGGTGTTTGCAGCACAGGCAAAGTGGATCTGGTCCGGACGCTCGGTGCTGATCACGTGGTGGACTACACGCGTGACGACTTTGCCCGCGCCGGTGCCCTCTACGACGTCATCATCGATACCGCAGGCAACCGGCCGCTGTCCGTCCTGAAGCGCGCGCTCGCCCCGCAGGGAACGCTGGTGATCGTCGGCGGCGAAGGCGGCGGGAAAGTGACGGGCGGCTTTGAGCGATCCATGGCTGCGCCGCTGGCATCCCTATTCTCCGGCCAGAAATTCAAGGGCCTCGTCGCCAAGGAAAACCATCAGGATCTCGAAGCGCTGACGGCACTGTTCGAGGCGGGCCGCGTGAAGCCTGCCGTGGAGAAGGTCTACCCTCTCGCGGAAGCCCCGGCTGCCATCGCCCATCTGCACGAAGGACGCGTGCGAGGCAAGGTCGTGGTCCGGGTCTGAGTGGTTGCCCGACTGTGGGCTGGGCGAAGTTATCCACATAGGCGAGAAAGGGCGGTGCTTTAGCCGGACCCCCGCGGGAAGCTGGAGGTATGGAAAGCCGAGCAGCCTGGGACGCCGAAAATAGAAAAGCTTTGGAGACGGTTCGGCAGAGGGCCTACACAATCGCACGGAGAATACTTGCGGCCGCGCCCGACCAGCCGTCGCCCTATGGGCCATACATAGATGCAGTGGCCCGGAAGGGCTTATTCCTGGACGTTCTCGCCGACATCGCGCAGGTGAGGGCTAAGTCCGCCGCCTTGGCGGCCAAAATTGCCGCCGGATATCCAGAATCATCATCCGCTGCCAGGTTATTCTCAGCGCCTCGCAAGCTGACGAATATGGACAACAAGGCAGCTGCGGAGATTCTGGAGAGCATGGCAGCCGCCACCCTGGAGCTGGCCGATGTGCTGCGTGGGACGGCAGTCGATCCGGCCGAGACCGTGCACTACGGCTGAACGCCGTGCATGGCAAGTAATTCCCTACGGCCCGGCAAAGCCACTTCAGTCATGCCTGCCTCGCCGCAGCTTCGATGGCGGCACGATGCGCGGACCACTCTTCAGGGCTGCGCGGTGTCAGGTTGGGGTCCCCTGGCCGCTGTCCAGCGCTGCCGTCGATGAGTTCACGAAGGATGTCCGCATGACCCAGATGGTGGGCCCGCTCAGCAACCATGTGGACCAGGATCTGGTGCAGCGTGACCTGTCGACGCTCCTCAGGCCACCATGGCACCAAGCCGGGCGAATCCAATGGGAGTGCCTTGACCGTGGTGTCGCTGTGGGCTGCGGCGAAATGGTGAAGCTCCACAATGTTGTCCCGGCTTTCGTCGGCGGGTACCCACAGATCCGCATCCGGGCTGGCATCCTCGTCCAGCCACGGGAGGTGTCGCCCGCTGGGACGGCCGAAGACCTCGCCGAAATAGCCAAGCTCGGTGCTCGCCGCATGCTTGACGAGACCCAGCAGGTTGGTGCCGGTGGGAGTGAGCGGCCGGCGGACATCGTACTCACTCAGCCCGTCCAACTTGCCGAGGAGGTTGTCCCGCCGGACGCGCAGGTAATGATGCAGCGTCTCTTTCTCGTCCATAGCGGGCACTCTACCCAAATGTTTCGAGTGTGCCAGCCCCTCGTCCCCAAGGCTGCGCCGCCCAGATCAATCCCACACCCATCCGTCTGGTATCCCAGACAAAGAAGCAAGAGGATGGTTCTGGGACCGTTGGCGCGGCACGCAAGCTTAAATACGGTATCCCGGACACCGGCGAAGACGACGGCGACACATCGGAGAACACAATGGCAGTCACAACAGCGAAGGCGACGTCCAAAGTCCCCGCCGCCGAGAACACCCTTCGTATCCTCAAACTGTTGGCCTCGAAGCGAGGGCCAATGGCGGCGTCGAGCATTGCCACGGCGCTCGACCTGCCCCGTTCCAGCGTGTACCACCTCCTGGGCGTGATGGAGGCGAACGGATTTGTGCTCCACCTGCATGAGGAGCAGCGATACGGGCTCGGCATCAGCGCATTCGAACTGAGCTCGGCGTATTCGCGGCAGGAGCCGCTGTCCCGCCTGGGCCGGCCGCTGCTGGCTTCGCTGGTGGACGTGATCGGGGAGAGTGCCCACCTGGCGGTGCTCCACGGCCGGGACGTTCTGTACATCGTGGAGGAGCGGGCCAAGAACCGCCCGTCGCTGGTGACCGACGTCGGTGTCCGCCTTCCCAGCCACCTCACTGCCAGCGGGCGTGCCATCCTCGCGGCTCTGCCAAAGTCGCAGGTCCGGGCGCTGTACCCGAACGCCGCGGCCTTTACCGCCCGGCATGAAGTGGAGGGCGCCATTATGAAGTACTCAGCCCTGTCGTCGCACTTGGATCAGGTCCGGCAGCGCGGCTACGCCACAGAACATGGTGAAGTTACGCCCGGATTTGGCTCCATAGCGGCCGCCGTCACCGACCACGTGGGGTGGCCTACGGCAGCGGTGGCCGTCACTTTTCTGGAGGACAAGCTGCCGGCGGACCAGTGGCCCGCGCTCGCCGCCCGGGTACAAAAGGTGGCGGACGAGCTCTCGGCCCGAATTCACGGACGGCCCGGCAAATAAACCAGCCGGCCCGGCCGAACCGGGCACGAGGGGCCCAGCCTGGACGCATCCGGTTCGTCTGGAATCCCGGACACCACCCCCTGCAAAGCCCTGTTAGCACCGCCACCAACGGGCTTTAGTGGATACAGAACCTCTTACCCAAAGCACCAACACGAGAAGGAGCCCTCATGGCACCCGCCGATTTCACCACCGGTGCCCGCCCGGTCAAAGCAGCCCGCGGCACCGAGCTCACCGCCAAAAGCTGGCAGACCGAAGCCCCCCTCCGGATGCTGATGAACAACCTGGACCCCGAGGTCGCCGAACGCCCGGACGACCTGGTGGTCTATGGTGGCACCGGCCGCGCCGTTCGGTCCTGGGCCGCATTCGACGCGATCACCCGCACCCTGGAAACCATGGAAAAGGACGAGACCCTCCTGGTCCAGTCCGGCAAGCCGGTGGGCGTCTTCCGCACCAACGAATGGGCGCCCCGCGTGCTGCTGGCCAATTCCAACCTGGTGGGCGACTGGGCGAACTGGCCCGAGTTCCGCCGCCTCGAAGCCGAGGGCCTGATGATGTACGGCCAAATGACGGCAGGGTCCTGGATCTACATCGGCACCCAGGGCATCCTGCAGGGCACCTTCGAGACTTTCGCCGCGATCGCCCGCAAGCTCACCGGGGACGAAAACGGCACACTCGCCGGCACCCTCACCCTGACCGGCGGCTGCGGCGGCATGGGCGGCGCCCAGCCGCTCGCCGTCACCCTGAACGAAGGCGCCTGCCTGATTGTCGACGTCGACGAAACGCGCCTGCGCCGCCGTGCCGGAAAGCGTTACCTCGACGAGGTCGAAACCGATCTCGACGCCGCCATCGGCAAGGTGCTCAAGGCCAAGCAGGAGCGCCGCGGCTGGTCCGTGGGTTACGTCGGCAACGCCGCCGAAATCTTCCCCGAGGTCCTGCGCCGCCACAACGCCGGCGAACTCACCGTGGACATCGTCACGGACCAGACCTCCGCGCACGATCCGCTGAGCTACCTTCCCGAGGGCATCCCGGTGGCCGAATGGCACCGCGAAGCCGAAGCCGATCCCGAGGGCTTCACCAAGAAGGCCCAGGCTTCGATGGCCAGGCACGTCCAGGCCATGGTGGAATTCCAGGACGCCGGCGCCGAGGTGTTCGACTACGGCAACTCCATCCGCGACGAGGCCCGCAAGGGCGGCTACGCCCGTGCTTTCGAATTCCCCGGCTTCGTCCCGGCCTACATCCGGCCGCTGTTCTGCGAGGGCCTGGGCCCCTTCCGCTGGGTCGCACTCTCCGGGGACCCGGAAGACATCCGCGTTACGGACGAAGCCATCAAGGAGCTCTTCCCCGGGAACAAGCACCTGCACCGCTGGATTGACGCCGCCCAGGAACGCGTGGAGTTCGAAGGCCTCCCGGCAAGGATCTGCTGGCTGGGCTACGGCGACCGCGCCAAGGCCGGGCTGCTGTTCAACCGCCTGGTCAAGGAAGGCAAGGTCAAGGCGCCCATCGTGATCGGCCGCGACCACCTGGACTCCGGCTCCGTCGCCTCCCCGTACCGGGAAACGGAATCGATGGCGGACGGCTCCGATGCGATCGCCGACTGGCCCCTGCTCAACGCGCTGCTCAACACCGCCTCCGGCGCCACCTGGGTGTCCATCCACCATGGCGGCGGCGTGGGCATCGGCCGCTCCATCCACGCCGGCCAGGTCTCGGTCGCGGACGGCTCCGACCTCGCAGCGCAGAAGCTCGAGCGCCTGCTCACCAACGACCCCGGAATGGGCATCATCCGCCACGCCGATGCCGGCTACGACCGCGCCGTCGAGGTCGCCAACGAACGCGGCGTCCGCATCCCCATGAACGAAAACACGAAGTAGGAATCATGACCGCCATTACCCACGAACCGCTCACCGTCACCCTCGGCTCCAGCGGCGTCACGCCCGAGGACGTCGTCGCCGTCGCCCGCCACAACGCCACGGTGACCATCGCCCGGGACGCCCTCGACAACGTCGCCAAGGTCCGCGCCCACATCGACGGCCTGGCCAACAGCGAGACTCCCGCCTACGGCATCTCCACCGGCTTCGGTGCGCTGGCCAACCGGCACATCCCCGGTGAGCTCCGCACCCAGCTGCAGAAGTCCCTGATCCGCAGCCACGCCGCCGGCATGGGCCCCGCCGTGGAGCGCGAGGTGGTGCGCGCCATCATGTTCCTGCGCGCCAAAACCCTCGCCTCCGGCCGCACCGGCGTCCGCCCCGTGGTCCTGCAGACCATGGTGGACGTCCTCAACGCCGGCATCACACCGGTGGTCCGCGAGTTCGGTTCGCTGGGCTGCTCCGGCGACCTCGCCCCGCTGTCCCACTGCGCCCTGGTGCTGATGGGTGAAGGGGAAGCAACAGGACCCGACGGCGTGACCTACGGCGGGCGCGGCGAGCAGCCGGTCGCCGTGCTGCTCGCCGAGCACGGCATCGAGCCGGTCACGCTCGCCGAAAAGGAAGGCCTGGCGCTGGTCAACGGCACCGAAGGCATGCTGGGCATGTTGCTGATGGCCATCGCGGACATCCGTAAACTGCTGACGACGGCGGATATCACCGCAGCGATGAGCGTCGAGGCGCTGCTGGGCACGGATCAGGTGTTCCTGCCGGAGCTGCACGCAGCCCTGCGCCCGCACCCGGGTCAGGCCGCCAGTGCGGACAACATGCTGCGGGTGCTGTCCGATTCTCCGATCGTGGCCTCGCACCGGATTGGGGATTCGAAAGTCCAGGACGCCTACTCGCTGCGCTGCGCACCCCAGGTGGCCGGCGCCGTCCGGGACACGGTGGACCACGCCGCGCTGGTGGCCTCCCGCGAGCTGGCTGCCGCCATTGATAACCCGGTGGTCCTGCCGGACGGGCGGGTCAGTTCCAACGGCAACTTCCACGGCGCCCCGGTGGCCTACGTCCTCGACTTCCTCGCCATTGCCGTGGCGGACCTGAGCTCCATCGCCGAGCGCCGGACGGACCGGATGCTGGACCCGGCCCGGTCCCACGGGCTCCCGGCCTTCCTGGCGGAGGATCCGGGCGTTGATTCGGGCCTGATGATCGCCCAGTACACCCAGGCGGGACTGGTCTCGGACAACAAACGGCTGGCCGTCCCGGCGTCAGTGGACTCAATTCCGAGTTCAGCGATGCAGGAGGACCATGTTTCCATGGGCTGGCACGCCGCACGCAAGCTGCGCAAGGCCGTGGAGAACCTGCGCCGCGTCCTGGCGATCGAACTGGTCACCAGCGCACGCGCCATCGATTTCCGCACCCGGTTGTCCGGCGGGGAGCTGCTGCCGGGCCCGGCGGGTAAGGCCGTCATCGGTGTGCTGCGCGAACACGTTGACGGGCCGGGCGCGGACCGGTTCCTCTCCCCGGAACTCGAAGTTGTAGACGGTTTGGTGGCATCCGGGGACGTTGTCGCTGCGGCCGAATCCGCCGTCGGGATTCTTGCCTAGGCGGGAATATTCTTCGGTCTCAGCGGACCATTGGGTCAAATACTGAAATATGGTGCAACACGCACATTTCCGGTCCGCGAACTGTAGTAGAACTGAAGATGTAGTAGAAGTCACATCAACGAGGCTGTGGCGGGACGTATACAAAGGGGTAGAAGTTCAAATGAAAGCACGTGGGGCTGTCCTTTCGAGACGCAACGCACATTCCAACATCATCTCCGAGTGGGGCACGCTCAAGGCCGGGGAGCGGGTTGAAATCATCAAACACGCCCACGTCATTGCGGCGGGCGAGGTTGAGGAAGTATCACAGAGCGGGAATGTCTTGTGGCTCGCACCCGCCGGGCCGTCCGAGGAGCACCTGTTCCTGAAGTCCGATGGCGTGCAGGTGCGGCGAAGCTGACCTGAACGCAAAAAAGTCCCTGCCGCCCGGATCAACCGGGAGGCGGGGACTTTTTTGTAAGCGTCAGAGGGGTTAGGCGGCGATGGCTTCGTAGGTCTCGCCGAAGGGGACTGATTCGTCCAGGGCAACAGTAAAGCGTCCGGGGTGCAGCCGGGTCACAAGGATGCCGCAGGCCGCGTCCTTGGCAGTTTCGATCAGGGTGGCAACAGCGTTGTCCAGTCCTTCGTGCATCTCCTCGGCAGTGGCAAACTGCAGGTCGAGGGACCGGGCGCTTGAGGCCTCGTTGGCCGCAACGGCGGTCAGGGGGCGTTCCAATGTAGCTGTAGTCATACCTTCAACTATACCTTCCCATGCCTAAGATGTCAGATGACTGCCCTTTGGGGCAGTGAGGCCGCAAAAGACCGAAGCTTGTTCGCCGCACCCCGCCCCAAAGGCCGGGATTCGCGAACAAGCTTCGGCCGGAACGGCCAGCCGGAGTCGCTGGCCCGAGTCCTAGCCGGCGGCCTTCGCCTTCACCGCCAGGACGGGGCAATCGGCCTCAAGCAGGATCCGCTGTGAGGTGCTTCCCATGATCAGCTTGCCCACCGGGGTGCGCCGGCGCAGGCCGATCACGATCAGGTCCGCGTTGTGCTCCTCCGCGGCATCAAGCACCTCCGTTGCGGCGTCGTGACCGCGGACGGGCTGCTTAATGACATGGTCGATTCCGTGCGCCGCCAGGCGTTCCTCGATGCCCTGCATTTGGTTTTCCTGCGCATACCGGTTATCCACCAGGGCCTCGCCTTTGGAGGAGTTGATGACCAGCAGGGTGGCGTTTAACTTCCTGGCCTCTTCGATGGCCTGGGTCAGCGCCGCTTCGCCTTCGGGGGTAGGGACATATCCCACCACGATTGTCATGATTGCTCCTTGTTCTCTGTGTGGTCTCTGGTGCCGAAGTGGGAGAGGTGCCCGGCCTCGGGTTGTCCGGCGGTGTCCGGGGTTGCCGGAGGCACCGCAGGCAGGACTGCCGGGCGGTTCCGCCGGATCAGCTTGAACAGCAGCGGCCACAGCAGGATGACCGCCACAATGACGTAGATCCCGACTGCGATCGGCTCACCGAAGAGCCCGGCGGGGTCGCCGGCGCTGAGCTGCAAGGTCTGCCGCAGCTGCTTTTCGAGCCGCGGGCCCAGGATGACGCCCAGGATGAGCGGCAGAACCGGGAGCCCGTAGCGACGCATCATGAACCCCAGGGCGCCGAGTGCCAGCAGGAGCACCAGGTCAAACGCCTGCAGGTTCACCGAGTAGGCGCCCAGGGTGGCGAAGAACAAAATGCCGGCGTACAGGTAGGGCCGGGGGATCTGCAGCAGCTTCGCCCACAGGGGCGCCAGCGGCAGGTTGATGATCAGCAGCAGCAGGTTTCCGATGAAGAGGCTCGCGATCAGCGCCCACACCAGCGGGCCCTGGCTTTCGAACAGCTGCGGGCCCGGCTGGATACCGTACTGCGTGAAGGCTGCCAGCATCACCGCGGCCGTGGCGTTGGTGGGCAGGCCCAGCGCCAGCATGGGCGTCAGGGTGCCGGCGGCGGCGGCGTTGTTGGCTGCCTCGGGTCCGGCCACACCTTCGATGGCGCCCTTCCCGAATTCCTCGGGGTGCTTGCTGAGGCGCTTTTCCGTGACGTAGGAGAGGAACGTGGGGATCTCGGCACCGCCGGCCGGGAGGGCACCGAACGGGAAGCCGAAAGCAGTGCCGCGGAGCCACGGCTTCCAGGACCGTTTCCAGTCCTCCTTGCCCATCCAGGGCTGACCCACCGGAATGATGTGCATCGGTGTCCGGCGCAGGTGGGCGGCAACCCACAGGGCTTCGCCCACGGCAAAGATGGCCACTGCCACCACCACGATGTCCAGCCCGTCCACCAGGAGCGGCACCCCGAATGTCAGCCGGGCCTGGCCGGTGACTGAGTCGAGGCCCACCAGCCCGATGGCCAGCCCCAGCCCCAGGGACGCGAAGCCGCGAAGCCGGGAGGAGCCCAGGACAGCGGTGACCGCCAGCAGGGCGAGGATCATGATGGCGAAGTAGCTCGGCGCGCCCAGGCTGATGGCGAACTTGACCACGATGGGAGCGCAGACCGCCAGGAGCGTGGTGCCGATGGTGCCGGCAACGAACGAGCCGATGGCCGCCGTCGCCAATGCCTGCGCGGCCCGGCCGGCTTTGGCCATCTTGTTGCCTTCGATGGCGGTGACCACCGAGGATGATTCGCCCGGCGTATTAAGCAGGATGGAGGTGGTGGAGCCGCCGTACATGCCGCCGTAATAGATGCCGGCGAACATGATGAAGGCGCTGGTGGGTTCCAGGGCGTAGGTGACCGGAAGCAGCAGCGCCACGGTCATGGCCGGGCCGAGGCCGGGCAGGACGCCGACGGCGGTACCCAGGACCACGCCGATGACGGCGTAGAGGAAATTCATGGGGGTCAGGGCGGTGGCAAAGCCGTCCATCAGGGAGGAGAAGACATCCATCAGAGAATCCCTTCCAGGAGACCGGCGGGCAGGGCAATGCCCAGGCCGAGGTAGAAGCCGTAAAAGGTCAGGAGGGACATGGCCACGGAGATGAGGCCGTCACGGATGTAGTTCCGGCCGCCCAGGGCCCAGACGCTGCCCCAGAACAGGACGGTTCCGGAGATGACCCAGCCGGCCCAGTCGATCAGCAGGATGTTGGCGATAAACGCGCCGGCGAGGGGCAGCACCGTCTTCCAGTCGGCCGGGTGGGACAGGTCCACGTCCTCGCCGCCTTCAACTTCGCCTTTGCCGCCGCGGAGGACGTTGATGGCCAGCAGGACGGCGCAGACCAGCAGCAGGCCGCCCACGATGAACGGCAGGGTCTTCGGTCCTACGGGATCAGACCGGGAATAGGGGGTGACAATACGGGCCGCGTCCGCGATGACCACGGCCCCGGCCGCTCCGAGCAGGAGGGCAACCCCCAGCTCGGAGCGGCCTTTGAGCTTTGCAGCCAGGGTGCTGGCGGAACTCACGCCAAGCCCAGCTTCGTGAGAACGTCGGCCACCCGCTTGTCCTGCTCTTTCAGGAAGGTTTCGAACTTGTCGCCGGTGATGAAGGCATCGGTCCAGCTGTGCGTCTTCAGGGCTTCCTGCCACGCGGCGCTGCTGTGCATTTTCTCGACGGCGGCGATCAGCTTGGCCTTGTCGGCGTCGCTGATGCCCGGAGGGGCAACCAGTCCGCGCCAGTTGCTGAACACCAGGTCAATGTTGGATTCCTTCAGCGTGGGGGCGTCAACACCGGCGAGGCGCTTCTCACCGCTGGTTGCCAGGACACGGACTTCGCCGGACTCAATCTGCTTGAGGTACTCGCCCGCACCGGATGCGGCGAAGCCCACCTTGTTGCCCAGGATGGCCGGCAGCAGGTCACCGCCGCCGTCGTAGGACACGAAGTTCACCTTGGTGGGATCGATCCCGACCGCTCCGGCGAGCTGCATGGGCAGCAGGTGGTCCGGGCCGCCGGGGGAGGAGCCGCCGCCCACGCTGATGGAAGCGGGATCGGCCTTCCAGGCGGTCACCAGGTCATCGATGGTCTTGAACGGCGAGTTCTTGTTGACCATGATGGCGCCCGGCTCTTCGATGAGCTTGGCCAGGGGAGTGGTGGCCGTCAGCTTGGACTCGGACTTGTTGGTGTAGCTGGCGCCCACCACACCCAGGCCCATGAGCATGGCGAGATCGCCGTTGCCCTTTTCGTTGACCACGCGGGCCAGGCCCACGGTGCCGCCGGCACCGGCAAGGTTGAAGACCTCGGTGTTCGTGGCGATCTTCTCGTCGTCGAGGACCTTCGCGGCAACGCGGGCGGTGGTGTCGTAGCCGCCGCCCGGGGTGTTGGGAACCATGATCTGGAGCCCGGTCACCGGGCCGGCAGCGGTGCCGGAACTCGCGGGGCCGGTGGCGGTCTTTCCGGTGGCACCGCAGCCGGTGGCCATCAGGGCGATGCCGGCGGCGACGGCGGCGATTCGCAATGCGCGGATCTGGCGCATGGTATTCCTCTTCTCGATAAAACTGTTCAGCAGGACTGACTGGTGTTCCGATGCTAGGCGGGGTGGTGACCGGCATCACTCTTGTGTTCGCAGAGAACGTTAAGTTCATTGCGTTCACGTTTCAGCGTTCCCACCTGGACTGTACTGGTGCCCCGGGGAAGTTGGCCGAAGCGGGCCTCCGGGCGGGGTGGGGATATAGTTCCGGTAGCCGCGCCCGCGCATCGACCAGCCGGAGCGCCTACCCGCCACACGAAAGACCTACCGTGACTCGACGAAGAGGAATGTCCCTCGCAGGGCAGTACCTGCTGCTCCAGTTACTGATCGTCCTGGCCGTCCTGGTGGCCGTGGTTGCGATCTCGCTGGCCCAGTCCGCGGCCACGTTCGAGCGCATCGAGGGACGGCGGGCGCAGTCCGCCGCCGAGGCACTGGGCAACAACCCTGCCGTCCGCGCACTGCTCCCCTCGGCGGAGCCGCGCGGCAGCGCCAGCCTGGCGGCGGTGGCGGAGTCGGTCCGCACCGTGTCAGGGTCCTCGCAGGTTGCCATCGCCCAGATCGACCGCACCGTGGTGGCCTCCTCCGATCCGAACCTGTTGTCCCAGCCGCTGGAGCTCGGTGCCAGCAGGGTCATGGAGGGCCGGGCCTGGACCGGCCCCGTGGGCGGGGCGGGCTCGCAGTCCCTGTCCGCCCACGTGCCGGTCCTGGACGATAACGGGAAGATGATCGGCATCGCCTCCATCAGCCGGAACTACCCTTCAACGCTGGAACGGCTGGGGGATACCGTGCCGAACCTCCTCACCTATCTGGGCGTGGCGAGCGTGCTGGGAATTGCCGGCTCCCTGCTGCTGGCCCGCCGGGTGAAGCGGCAGACGCTCGGCATGGAACCCAGCGAAATCACCGGCCTGGTGGAGAACCGGGAGGCCATGCTGCACGGACTCAAGGAAGGCGTGGTGGCCCTGGACCCGCATGAGCGGATCACCGTGGTCAACGACAGTGCCCGCGCGCTCCTGGGGCTCCCCGCCGACTGCGTGGGTCAAAGGCTGCACAGCCTTTCCGTGGAGCCTGCCCTGAAGGACGTCCTGACCCGCGAACAGCCCGGGCCGGACCGGCTGGTGCTGGTGGGCGACCGGCTGGTGGTGCTGAACCGAGTCCCCATCCGGTCCCGGGGCCGGGACATCGGCTCCGTCACCACGCTGCGTGACCGCACGGAACTCTCCGCCCTCGAACGTGAACTGGGCACCACCCGCACCGCCACGGACACCCTCCGCGCCCAGGCGCACGAGTTCGCCAACCAGCTGCATGTGATCTCCGGCCTCATCCAGATCGGCGAATACGAGTCCGTGGTCCAGTTCGTCAACGGAGTCACCGTGGACAGGACCCGGCTGAATGACGAGGTCACCAGCCGCATCCAGGACCCTGCGCTCGCCGCCCTGCTGATTGCCAAGTCCAGCCTCGCCACCGAACGCGGCGTCGCCCTGCAGCTGGACCCCGAATCGGGGCTGGGGAGCGTTGACGATGAGTTGTCCCGCGACCTGACCACCGTCGTCGGAAACCTTGTGGACAACGCGTTCGACGCCGTTGCCGGGCTTCCCGAACCGGCGGTCCGGGTGCTGGTGGAGGACGCTCCCGACGGCGTGACGGTCACGGTGCGCGATACCGGCCCGGGTGTCGCGGGGGACACGGCGGAGATCTTCCGGCAGGGGTTTACCACCAAGGAACCCGGCCCTGCAGGCAGCCGGGGCTTTGGCCTGGCGCTGTCCCGTGTGCTGTGCCGGCGCAGCGGCGGCGACCTCGCGGTTGCCAACAACAAAGGAGCGGTCTTTACGGCCGTCCTGAAGAGAAGGAAATCCGAGCTGTGATCAAAGTCCTGATTGTTGATGACGACTTTATGGTGGCGAAAGTCCACGCGGGCTTCATCCAGCGCACGCCCGGATTCACCGTGGTGGGAGCGGCCCACACCGGCGCCCGGGCGGTGACCGAAACCGCGCGGCTGCAGCCGGACCTGGTCCTGCTCGACATCCACCTCCCGGACGCCAACGGCCTTGACCTGATGCACCGGCTCCGCGAAGTGGCCCCGGAACTGGATGTCCTGGTGATCAGCGCGGCCCGTGAGGTGGACACGGTGCGCAAAGCCCTCCGCGGCGGGATAGTGCACTACCTGATCAAGCCCTTCTCGCAGTCGGATCTGCAGGAACGGCTGGAACATTACCGCAGCGCCTACCAGGGCCTGGACGCCTCCAAGGACGTGGCGGAGCAGGCGGACGTCAACCGGGTGTTCGGCTTGGACGGTGCCGCGGGCAAGGACGGGCGGCCGCTGCCGAAGGGTTGCAGCATCGAAACGCTGAAGCTCGTGGAGGCAGCCCTGAAAGAGGCCGACGGCGACCTGTCCGCCAACGAGGTGGCAGTGCAGTTGGGCACGTCCCGGGTCAGCGCCCGCCGCTACCTTGAATACCTGAACGATGAAGGGGCCCTGGAGGTCCGGCTCAAGTACGGCGTGGGCCGGCCCGAGCGGCGCTACCTGCTGAAGGCCTAAACGAGCCGGCCGCGCAGCTACTAACGAAGCAGCGTGTTCACCAGCCTGGCAGCGACTTTGGCGGTCCGGCCGTCGATGTCGAACGCGGGGTTCAGTTCCGCCACGTCCAGGTGCAGGAGTTTGCCGCTTTCGGCCACCTGGCGGCACACGGCGCCGATCACGGGCAGCGGCACGCCAAAGGCGGCGGGCGCGCTCACCCCGGGGGCCACGGATGCCGGAAGGACGTCCAGGTCGATTGTCAGGTACAGCACGTCGACGCCGTCCAGGAACTGCGCAACGAAGTCCTGCACTTCTCCGGGTGCGCAGTCCTCGTCGGCCAGGTACCGCACGCCCAGCCGCCCGGCCGTGTCAAAGAGCGCCTTGGTGTTGTTGGCCTCGGAGATCCCGAGGACGGCGTACCGGAATTCACGCCCTGCGGCGGCTTCGGCCCGGGCCATCTGCAGGAACGGTGTTCCCGAGCTGGGCAGCGGTTCCTCGCGAAGATCAAAGTGCGCGTCGAGGTTCAGGATGCCCAGCCGCCGGCCGCCCCGGACTTCCGCGGAACCGGCCACCCCCAAATAGCTGGCAAAGGCCGTTTCGTGGCCGCCGCCGAGCATCACGGTGAGGCAGCCGGCGTCGAGCATGGCCGCAACAGCCTGCCCGGCGCGGGCCTGGCCGGCTTCCAGCGCGCCGTCCGCCACCACCACGTCGCCGGCGTCGGCCACTGCGCGGTCGAGGTGGAACGCCAGCGGACCAAGGGCGGCCCGGATGGCTGCGGGGGCTGCGGCGGCGCCGGTCCGGCCCTTGTTGCGGCGGACGCCTTCATCGCTTGCGAACCCGAGGAGCACGGCGGGGACGGCACCGGCATTGAGGGGCGCCGCACCGCCCGGCAGGTCGGAGGAGGACTCAGAGGGGGCTACCGCATAGGGGGACACCGCCTGCCACCAGCGGCGGTGCTCGGCGCCCTCACCGTCGAACCGTCCCGTCCAGGGCTGCGGCGGGACGTCAACGGTGAGCGCGGGAGAAACCATGCCCCAAGCTCACCGCAGCCCGGCCTCGAAAGCCAGCACCGCCGTCGTGATCCTGTCCGGAATCCCGGACATCCCCTTTAGCTCGAGAGGGCACTTCGCGGCAGTGTTTGCGCAAAACACTACCGCAAAGTGCCCTCTCGGCGGGCAGAGTGGGCCCTACTTCAGGCCCAGCGCGGCCTCGATGGGTCCCACGGCGAAGAACAGCAGGAAGGCGGCAGCCACGGCCCACATGAGGGGGTGGATTTCCCTGACCCGGCCCTGGACGGTACGGATGATGACAAACGCAATGAAGCCGGCACCCAGGCCATTGGCGATCGAGTAGGTGAACGGCATGAGGGTGAAGGTCAGGAAGGCCGGGATGGCGATGCCCCAGTCCTGCCAGTCGATCTTGCCCACCTGGGAGACCATCATGAACCCCACCACTACCAGGGCCGGCGCCACGGCCTCGAAGGGGACCAGGTTGATCAGCGGGGTGACGAACATGGCCACAAGGAACAGCAGGCCGGTGACAATGGAGGCCACACCCGTGCGGGCGCCCTCGCCGATGCCGGCACCGGCTTCAACGTAGATCTGGTTGGAGGAGACGGACGCGCCGCCGCCGATGATGGCGCCCAGTGCGTCCACCTGAAGCACCCGGTCAACGTCCGGGATGTTGCCGTTTTTGTCGATGGTTCCCGCCTCGGTGGCCAGGCCCACCATGGTGCCCATGGCGTCGAAGAAGATGCTGAGCAGGATCACGAAGGCCAGCAGTGTTGCGGCCACAACGCCGAGGTGCTCGAACGCGCCGAACGGGTTTGCTTTGCCGATCAGGGACAGATCGGGAGCCGCCCAGCCGGAGAAGGACGGCGCCACCAGGGACCAGCCCTGCGGGTTGTGGGTCTTGCCGTCGAAGCTGGGGCCGATGTGGAGGGTCAGTTCCAGGATGACCGAAAGCACCGTGGAGGTGATGATGCCGATCAGGATGGCGCCCTTGACCTTGCGGACCACCAGGGCGATGGTGAGGATCAGGCCAAAGACGAAGACGGCCGTGGGCCAGCCCAGCAGTTTGCCGTCGAAGCCCAGGCCCACCGGGACCGTGGTGCCGGCGACGTCCGGGATGCGGCGCACAAAGCCGGCGTTGACCAGCCCGATCAGGGCAATGAACAGGCCGATGCCCACCACAATGGCGGTCTTCAGTCCGTCGGGAACGGCCTTGAATACGGCTGTCCGGAAGCCTGTGAGGACCAGGATCAGCATGGTGATGCCGGAGAGGACCACCAGGCCCATCATGTCCGGCCAGGTCAGGCCCGGGTTGGTGGCCACGGTCACGGCCACGAACGCGTTGACGCCCAGGCCGGTGGCCAGGGCGAAGGGGTGCCTGCCCCAGGCGCCCATCAGGATGGTCAGGATGCCGGCTACGAGCGCCGTGACAGCGGCCACCGCGGTGAAACCCAGGGTGGTGCCGCTGGAATCGGGACCGGAGAGGATCAGCGGGTTCAGCACCACGATGTAGCTCATGGCGAAGAACGTGGCAAAGCCGCCGCGAATCTCGCGCGAGAGGTTGGACCCTCGCGCGGAAATCATAAAGTACCGGTCCAGGGCAGAGCCTTGCTTAAGCATTAGTCCTCCGGGGAAAGTGTTTTGGGTACTTGAATCCTAAGGGGCGGCGGGCCTGCACCCAGGACAACGTTGGCCCCGTCACAGCCTGACTCTACGCGCACTCATGTGCCGGCAGGCCGAGCCTAGAATGACTGTCAGGAACTTCACAACGCGTGCGGACGATGGAGACACGATGAGCACTGCCACCACCACAGACGAGCAACTCCCAGCGGTGCATGCGGCTGACAGCCACGACCTGATCAGCGTGCAGGGGGCCCGCGAGAACAACCTCAAGGACATCAGCGTCGATATCCCCAAGCGGCGGCTCACGGTGTTCACCGGGGTTTCGGGTTCGGGCAAGAGTTCGCTGGTGTTCGCCACCATTGCCGCGGAGTCGCAGCGGATGATCAATGAAACGTACAGCGCCTTTGTGCAGGGGTTCATGCCGAACCTCGCCCGGCCCGACGTGGACCGTCTTGAGGGCCTGACCACGGCGATCATCGTTGACCAGGAACGCATGGGCGCGAACCCCCGCTCCACGGTGGGTACCGCCACGGACGCCAACGCCATGCTGCGGATCCTTTTCAGCCGGCTCGGTGACCCGCAGGTGGGCCCGCCCACGGCCTTTTCCTTCAACGTTCCCACGCGCAAGGCCAGCGGTGTGATGAGCACCGAAAAAGCCGGTGGCAGGGTGGACAAGAGCGTGATCCAGAACGCGGTGTACCTGGGCGGCATGTGCCCGCGGTGCGAAGGCATGGGCTCGGTCTCCGACTTCGACCTCACCGCACTGTTTGACGAGACCAAATCCCTCGCCGAGGGCGCCCTGACAGTGCCCGGCTACAGCATGGACGGCTGGTACGGCCGCATCTTCAGCGGTGCCGGCTTCACCATGGACAAACCCATCGCCAAGTACACCAAAAAGGAAATGCACGATCTCCTGTACAAGGAGCCCACCAAGATCAAGGTGGAGGGCATCAACCTCACCTACGAAGGCCTGATCCCGAAGATTCAAAAGTCCATCCTCTCCAAGGATGTGGACGCCATGCAGCCGCACATCCGGGCTTTTGTGGAACGCGCCATCACTTTCCAGGCCTGCCCCGAGTGCGAGGGCACGCGGCTCAGCGCGGAGGCCAGGTCCTCGAAGATCCGGGGCAAAAACATCGCGGACCTGTGCCGGATGCAGATCACGGATCTTGCCGGCTGGGTCCGGAAGCTGAACGAGCCGTCCGTCGCGCCGCTCCTCAAAGGCCTGCAGCACCTGCTGGACTCGTTCGCCGAGATCGGCCTGGGCTACCTTTCCCTGGACCGGCCGGCCGGCACGCTGTCCGGCGGCGAAGCGCAGCGCACCAAGATGATCCGGCACCTTGGGTCCTCGCTCACGGACGTCACCTATGTCTTCGACGAGCCCACCATCGGCCTTCACCCGCATGACATCGAGCGGATGAACCAGCTCCTGCTGCAGCTGCGTGACAAGGGCAACACCGTGCTGGTCGTTGAGCACAAGCCCGAAACCATCGCCATCGCCGACCACGTCGTTGACCTCGGTCCGGGCGCCGGCACCGAGGGCGGCAGTGTCTGCTTCGAGGGAAGTGTGGAGGACCTGCGGGCCAGTGACACCATCACCGGCCGCCACCTCGATGACCGGGCCGCGGTCAAGCCGGCAACGCGTAAACCCGCCGGCGCTATGGAGGTCCGTGGCGCCTCCATGCACAACCTCAAGGATGTGGACGTGGACGTTCCGCTCGGCGTGTTGTGCGTGGTCACCGGTGTGGCCGGGTCGGGCAAGAGCTCCCTGATTCACGGCTCCGTGGCCGGCCGCGACGGTGTGGTGGTGATCGACCAGGGCGCCATCAAGGGTTCGCGCCGCAGCAACCCGGCAACCTACACCGGCCTGCTCGAGCCCATCCGGAAGGCGTTCGCCAAGGCCAACGGCGTCAAGCCGGCGCTGTTCAGCTCCAACTCCGAAGGCGCCTGCCCCACCTGTAACGGCGCAGGGGTCATCTTCACCGAGCTGGGCGTCATGGCCACGGTCGAATCCACGTGCGAGGACTGCGAGGGCCGCCGCTTCCAGGCCTCGGTCCTCGAGTACAGGCTCGGCGGCCGCAACATCGCCGAGGTCCTGTCCATGTCCATGGCCCAGGCGGAGGTCTTCTTCAGTGAAGGGGAGGCCCGGACCCCGGCGGCCCACAAGATCCTGGACCGGCTTGTGGATGTGGGACTCGGGTACCTGACGCTTGGCCAGCCGCTCACCACGCTCTCCGGCGGCGAGCGGCAACGCGTCAAGCTGGCCACGCAGATGGCGGAGAAGGGCGACGTCTACGTCCTCGATGAGCCCACCACGGGCCTCCACCTGGCGGACGTCGCCAACCTGCTGGGCCTCCTGGACCGCCTGGTGGATTCCGGCAAGTCGGTGATTGTCATTGAGCACCACCAGGCCGTCATGGCGCACGCTGACTGGATCATCGACCTGGGTCCCGGCGCAGGGCACGACGGCGGCAAGGTGGTTTTCGAGGGCACTCCCGCCGAGTTGGTGGCAGCGAAGTCCACGCTCACGGGCAAGCACCTCGCCCTCTACGTCAGTGGCCGGCGGGAAGCCCGCGCGGGCTAGGCTGGAAGGAAGCCATCTTCCAAGGGAGCAGTCCATCCATGCGTTCCATTCGCCGCCAGTTGCTGAGCATCCTGCTCGGGACTTTCGTTTTCGCCGCCGCGCTGCTGGGGTTTTCCGGCCCGGCGCTGGCGCACGACGCCGCCGAGTCCAGCAGTCCCGCGCAGGGTGCCACCCTGGCGGCGCCGCCTGAGAAGGTCTCGGTCACGTTCAGCAAGAACCCGCTCGGCATTGGCGCGCAGTTTTCGGTGAAGGACTCCTCCGGTGCCGAGTGGGCTGACGGGGCGGTCGAGATTGTGGACAACGTGGCGTCGCAGAAGCTGAAGGCGGGCGCGCCGGCGGGGGCTTACACCGTGGCCTGGCGTGTGGTCAGCTCGGATTCGCACCCCATCGAGGGCACGTTTGGCTTTACGGCGACGGGCGCCGCTGCGGGGGCGCCGGCGTCGGGCGTTTCAACGCCCGGTGCGAGTGCGACGGCGGCGGCGGGGGTCCCGGGCATGGGCACCGCCCAGCCGGGAATAACCGTGGCGCCCGAACCGGCCGTTGACGCATCGGAACCGTTTCCCTGGAGCCTGGTCATCTTCGCTGCCGTGGCCCTGGGGCTGCTGGTGACGATCGGCGTCCTGGCCAAGCGGCGGCTGGCCGTCGGTGGCGAGGACGAGGACACCGGGGCGTCAAAGTCCTAGACGGCTAAACTTCCCGCGACAAGGTCCGGGCCGCCCTCCGGGTGAACCTTGGAGGAGATGGCCTGGCCAACGGTTTTTGCCTGCCGCAGCACTTCCTTCGGCGAGGGCGTAATGAGGTCGCCCACGCCTACCAGGTAGATGCCGATGGTCCGCATGGCGGCCACCAGGTTGCGGCCCACCGTGATTCCGAAGTCGCTCAGCATGCGCCGCAGTTGGCTGTGCGCGCAGCGGGTCAGCACAATGTGGTCTGCCAACAGGATGCCATCGGGGGTGTGGACCTCCCACTGGCCGGCGCGCGGCTGCACCGATGACGCGTCTGCTGCGTCCGGGCTGCGGGCGGCCCCGCCCACCATGGTGAGTTGGACGGCCCGTGTGGTGTTGCGGACGTCCATCTGATGGCTGGCGGCATAGTTGCGCAGATGCCGGAGGATTTCGTTGCGTTCCCGGAGGGAATCGGAGTCGGCGGCGTCGCAGCGCTGGAGCGAGGTGGTGTTGGCCGGTTGCCCGGCGCCGAGGATGTCCAGCCCGTCCACCACGATGGCGTCCACACCGCGCCGCCGCAGTTCAGCCCCGACGGCGAGCCCCGAAAGCCCAGTGCCGATGATCACCGTGGTGGTGCGCTCGGTCCCGCCGGTCACAGGCATGGTTGACACTACAGTTCTCCTCCTTGAAGGCGTTCGCTTTGATACAGGCATCGTTGCCCGTATGCGTTTCCGTACCCCCAAAGTCCGGCCCGCAACAGCGGCCCGCGATGCACTCCTGCAGAGGACATCAACGGACCGTCAGTGCCTCGAAGGATACAGAATATTGGTGTCCGGGGATAGCCCATTTGGAAACATTCGTCTTAACGATGGATACGGTTGCCGAACTGATTGCCAAGGGCCGGGGAGAAGCGGCCGTGCGGCCGCGGCGCCCTTGCTAAGCAGTCAAGGACCGAGAATAGTGATAAATGGAAGCAGTGCGTTCCTGACCAGCCGCAATGTCCTGGCACCGGTGCCGGCGGAGCGCTCGGCTTCTGGCAGAATGGCCGGAACACCAGCCGGAATATGAGGCAGTACCGCGAGGAGGCGGCCCGATGGGCGCACATGAGATGCAACCGGACCCGGAGCGGAACAATGCGGCCAGCTCCGCCGCTCCCGAGGGAATCGTTGTTGGTGTAGACGGGTCCGACCATGGCCAGTGCGCACTGGTGTGGGCGGCACGGGAAGCCGAACGCCGCCGTCGGCCACTGCACATTGTCACCGCGTATTCGGTGCCGATCTTCGCCGCGTCCGGACTGGACGGCGGCTATGCCACCGTGGATGATTCGGTGATCCGCGAGGGCGCGGAAGCGATCATCCAGCAGGCCATGGACAAAGTTGCCGGCTACAACATCGACGTCGATGCCTCCGTGGAGAACGGCGACGCCTCCGGGGTGCTGCTGGAAATGTCGGAAACGGCGGAACTCCTGGTGTTCGGCACCCGGGGTCGCGGCGGATTTGTGGGCCGTCTGCTGGGCTCCGTGAGCAGCGCACTTCCTGCCCACGCCAAGTGCCCCACGGTCACCGTGCCGCTCGTGTGTTCGGACCGGCTGGGCGAAACCACCGACGACAAGCGCATCCGGGCCGAGCAGGCCAAGGAGGGGCACAAGCGGGTTGAGAACGTCGTTGTTGTGGGCGTGGACGGGTCAGAGCAAGCCCGCGTGGCTGTGCTGGAGGCCGCGGACCAGGCGGAACGGCTCGGTGCCACCCTGCGCGTTATCTGTGCCGTGCCGCAGTTCAGCGGGTCGCTGGCGTGGGTCCCGGCACCGGTGGACCGGCAGGCACTCTTTGCCGACATCCGTGAACAGCTCGAAGCCGGGAAAGCCTGGCTGAAGAGCCACTACCCCAACCTGCAGGTGGAATCGGAAGTGAAGGACGGCTCGGCCGTTGAGGTCCTGGTGGACGCCAGCCGGCATGCGGAACTTGTGGTGGTGGGCACGCGCGGCCGGGGCGGTTTCACCGGCATGCTGCTGGGTTCCACCTCGGGCGGCGTCCTGGCCCACACCAAGGGGCCGGTCATGGTGGTACCTGACAGGGACGATCCGCGGCTGGCGGACAGGGCGAAGTTCGGCCCTGTCCTCGGCGCAGCCTGACCCCCGGCCCCGAAAAAGGACGCAGGACAGTGACGGGCGGGTCTCCCATCCTCGGGCTGGGGGCTGTCACGGCTGACATGCTGGCCGTCGTCGGAGGGAAAGCCGCCAACCTTGGCGAGCTGCTGGCCGCCGGTCTGCCGGTGCCGGACGGATTCTGCCTGACGACGGCGGCCTACCGCCAAGCCACGGACGGCCATGCAGACGGAGGTGCCGGCCTGCTGGGCGCGGTCCATGAGGCCCTCAAAACCACCACGGACACCGACCTTCCCGCCCTGGCAGCACTGGCGGGCCGGGCACGCGACGCCATCCGGGCCGCTCCGGTCCCGCCGGACATAGCCGCCGCCATCGAGTCCGCCTACCAGGCGCTCGGGGAAGACGTGCCGGTGGCGGTGCGGTCCTCGGCCACAGCCGAGGACCTGCCGTCCGCGAGCTTCGCCGGGCAGCAGGACACCTACCTCAACGTGGTGGGCGCAGCGGCCGTGGTGGAGGCGGTACGCGACTGCTGGGCTTCGCTGTGGACTGACCGGGCGGTCAGCTACCGGGCCACCCGGGATATCGACCCTGCGGCCGTGGCCCTCGCTGTCGCGGTCCAGCGCATGGTGGATGCGACCGCCGCCGGCGTGCTGTTTACGGCGAACCCGCTCACGAACCGCCGGCAGCAGGCGGTCATTGACGCCAGCCCCGGCCTCGGGGAAGCGGTGGTCTCCGGAGCGGTGAACCCGGACCATTTTGTGGTGGATCCGGTCAGCGGCCGGGTCCTCGAACGTCGCCTTGGGGACAAACGCATCGCCGTCCGGCCCCTGACCGGCGGCGGCACCCACACGGTGGCAGTCAGCAACGGCGGCGCCACGGCCTGCCTCACGGACCGGCAGGCGGCCGAGCTGGCCGCCCTTGGACTTCGCGTTGAGCAACACTTCGGCGCGCCCCAGGACATCGAATGGGCCATCGACGGCGGCGGGCGGCTGTGGCTGACGCAGGCACGGCCCATCACCACGCTGTTCCCGGTGCCCCAGCGGCCGGCAGTCCAGGCTGCGGGCACTCCCGCCGCGACGGCCGGGACGCGGGTCTACCTTTGCCTGAGCCTGGCGCAGGGCCTGACCCGTCCGCTTACGCCAATGGGCCTGGCAGCATTCCGGCTGATCGCCTCCTCCGCGGCGCGCGCTGCGCACTTCGACGTGCCCCAGCCCTATAACGGCCCCTCACCCTACGCCGAGGCGGGCCAGCGCATGTACTTCGACCTCACTGCGGTGGCCCGCAGCACCATTGGCCGACGGATAGTCCCCAGGGTTTTTGACGTGATGGAAGCGCGCTCAGCCACAGTGCTGCGAACCATCTTCGAGGACCCGCGTTTTTCTGTGACCCGCCGGACTCCCCTCAGCCTGCTGCGCCACCTGGGTCCCATTGCCGTGCGCGCCCGGGTGCCGGAGGCACTGCTGCGGGCGGCCCTGCGTCCGGAGACGGCGCTCCGCCGGACCAACCGGCTGGCGAGCGAATTCCGCAACTCCCTTCAGCCCCCGGCCGGCGCCACTGCGCTGCAGCGGCTCGATCACGCCGAACACATCCTCGGCGTCCGGCTCTTCTCGGTGGTGCCATCCATCCTTCCCCTCCCGGCCCTTGGCTTCGCCTCGCTGGGACTGGTGGGGAGGCTGCTGGGCGGCGGCAGGTGGGATGACCTGCAGGTGGTCCTTCGCGGCCTCCCCAATAATGTGACCACCGAGATGGACCTGGAACTGTGGCGTCTTGCGCAGGTCATCAGAAACGACCGCGAATCCCGCACCGCGATGACCGGCCGCACACCCGCCGCGCTCACCGCGGACTTCAGGGCAGGCCAACTGCCCAGTGTCCTGCAGGCCGGACTAGCCCGGTTCATGGATCAGTACGGGCACCGGGCGGTGGCCGAGATCGACGTCGGAGTGCCGCGCTGGTCCGACGATCCCACCCACATCATCGGCGTGCTGGCCAACTATCTGCGCCTCGATGACGGCGCGGTCCCGCCGGACGTCCAGTTCAGCAACGCCGCCGAGGCGGCCGAGGCCCAGATTGAACGGCTTGTTGCGGAAGCGCGCGGCCGCGGTAAGCTGCGGGGTGCCGTGGTGAAGGCAGCGCTGCGGCGTGCCCGGTTGTTTACCGGCCTTCGGGAACTACCCAAGTTCCAACTGGTGGTGGCACTCGCCGAAGTCCGCAAGCAGCTGACCCTGGTGGGAACGGCCCTCACGGCTGCCGGCGCCCTGGACGCGCCGGACGACGTCTTCTTCCTGAACCTCCCCGAGGCCAGGGCCGGGCTCCGCAGGGTGGCGGAAGGCGGGCCCGGCGGGCAGCCGGGAACAGGCCGGACTGACCTGCGCGGCCTGGTGGCCGAACGGCGGGCGGCGTATGCCCTGGAGGTGGCCCGGCGGCACGTGCCCCGTGTGCTGCTTTCCGATGGCACGGAACCGGAGTCGGTGCAGCCGGCCGGCAGCACAGGCCGGCCCGATCAGGCAGGCATCCTGAGCGGCAGCCCGGCGTCCGCCGGTACCGTCACGGCCGCAGCCCGCGTCATCCTGGACCCGGTGGGTGCCCATCTTGAACCCGGTGAGATCCTGGTGGCGCCATCCACGGACCCCGGCTGGACCCCGCTGTTCCTCACGGCCGGCGGCCTGGTGATGGAGATGGGCGGGCCCAACTCACACGGCGCCGTGGTGGCACGCGAGTACGGCATCCCTGCCGTGGTGGGCGTCCCGGACGCCACCCTGCGGCTAACCACCGGCCAGCAGATCACGGTGGACGGCAGCGCCGGAACCGTGGTGACTCTGTAACCTCCGGCGCCGTTCGCTGTGTGTCACTCCGGGGGTGTGCGCAGGCGTCCCCAGGCGTAACCTGAACATATGGGCTCCAACGAAGAAGCGGGCCCGGCATGAACCGCGCATGGAAGCGCTGGGTGCCGGCCGCAGCTGTACCCGCATTGATCGCCGCCGGTGTGCTGGCGGGATCCATTCCTGCACGGGCCGGTGACCCGTTGCCGCAGAAGTCTCCCGCCGAGGTCCTCACCCTGTTGGGCCAGCACAGCAGCAGGACTTTCTCCGGCACTCTGGAGCAGGTTTCGCACCTTGGCCTGCCCGAACTGCCGCCCGGCACGCCCAGTTCAGGGCCGGTTTCAGCCGGCGGTCCGGCATCGATCATCGAGCTCCTGACCGGCGAACACACCGCCCGCATCTTTATGGACGGACCGGCCAAAATGCGCGTCCAGGTGATGGACCGGTTGGCGGAACGCGACGTCATCCGGCGCGACCACGACGTCTGGTTCTATAACTCCAAGGACAACTCCGCCGCCCACGTAACGCTTCCGGATGTCGCCAGCGATTTGCCTCTGCCAGGCAAGGACGGCTCCAGTGCGGACCCGTCAACGAAGGCCATCCCCACCCCGGAAGACCTGGCCACGAAGTTCCTGGCCAAGGTTGACAGCTCCACCGGGGTCACCGTTGGCCCGGAGGCCCAGGTGGCCGGCCGGTCCGCTTACAGCCTGGAGCTGGCGCCGCGCACCGAGGGCACCCTGCTGGCGAAGGTAGTCATCGCCGTCGACGGCCAGACCGGTATGCCGCTCAAGGTCACGGTGTCCGCGCGCGGCCAGTCGGAACCCGCCTTCGAAGCCGGCTACACCAGCCTTTCCCTCGCCGCCCCTGAAGACGCCACGTTCAACTTCGCCGCCCCGCCGGGAGCCACGGTCAAAGAACTGCAGACGCCTCCCATGCCGTCCAAGTCAGCCCTCCCGGCAAAACCAGGCATGACCACCCCCGAGCGCACGCCCGGGGCTAGTCTCGACGCACGGCATCACGACGGACCCCGGCTCGCAGTGACCGGCACAGGTTGGGAAACCGTGGTGGGGTTCCCGGCGCCAGCCGACGGTCAAAAAGCACAGGCCAGCGAATCGCTCCTGAAGGATCCGCTCCTGTCCCAGGCCGCCGTCGTCGTACCCGGCGGACGGCTGCTGTCCTCGTCCCTGGTCAACGTGCTGCTGACCAACGACGGCAGGATCTTTGTAGGGATGGTTCCGGCGGACCGGCTGCAGGCCGCCGCCGGCGCGGCATGAGCCCGGCCGGTGGCAGTGCCGCCGGGCTGACCATCGAAACGCAGGGCCTCACCAAACGGTTCGGCCACCAGCTGGCCGTGGACAATGTGGACCTGGCCGTGCCGCAGGGTGCCGTCTTCGGCTTCCTCGGCCCCAACGGATCCGGCAAAACCACCACCATCCGCATGCTGCTGGGCCTCGCCGCGGCGTCGGCCGGAACCGTCAGCGTCCTGGGGATGCCGATGCCCCGGCAGCTGCAGGAGGTGCTGCCGCGCGTCGGGGCTCTGGTGGAGGGGCCGGCGTTTTATCCCTTTCTGTCCGGCACCGCCAACCTGCACCGGTTCGACGCCGCGAGCCGGCACGGAACGCCCGGCACCAGGAACGCGCGCGTGGCGGCGGCACTTGACCGGGTGGGGCTCTCGCACGCCGCCGGCAAACGGGTGCACGCCTATTCGCTGGGCATGAAACAGCGCCTGGGGATCGCCAACGCCCTGCTGTCCCCGCGCGAGTTGCTGGTCCTGGACGAGCCCACCAACGGCCTGGACCCGCAGGGCACCCGCGAAGTGCGCAGCCTGATCCGCTCCCTCGCCGCCGACGGCGCCACCGTCTTCGTCTCCAGCCATCTGCTGGCCGAGGTGGAACAGATCTGCACGCACGCGGCGATCATGAGCGCCGGCCGGTTAGTGGCCCAGGGCCCGCTTGAGGAGCTCCGCCGGGGCGGCGAAACGCGGATCCGTCTTTTAACGCCCGACGCCGGCACCGCCTGTGAGGTCCTGCTGCGGCTGGGCATGGCTCCCGAACGCGCGGGCGTAGCGGGAATCAACGCTGCGGGACTCCATGCCGCGGGGAGCCCCGGGATGGACGGCGAGGTGGTCACCGCCGGGGCGGCGGCTGTGGCCCGGCCGGCGGGTGCGGCGGAAATTGCCGGTAACGCAGAAGGTAACGCACAACAGGTGCAGGAGCCGGTGTTGCCCCATCCCGAGGACATTGTGGCGGCGCTTGTGGCGGCAGGGGTGCGGGTCCGCGGCTTTGCCGTGGAGCGGGAAAGCCTTGAGGAACGTTTCGTTGCCTTGACGGGGGAGGGATTCGACGTTGCCCAGTGAAGTTTCCAGTGCTGACACCGCTGCGGGCGTGGGCAGCGTTGCACCTGCCGCGGGCACGCCGGTGGCAGGGACCGTCCCGGCGGCTGGCTCCAGCCTGTCCCTGTTGACGTCCGAACTTGCCACCCTCTTCCGCCGTCGCCGGACCTGGGCCATGTTGGCGGCGCTGGCCGCAATACCGGTGCTGATCGCCGTCGCGGTGCGGCTTTCGTCAGCTGTTCCGCCGGGGCGGGGGCCCGCCTTCCTGGACCGGATCACGCAGAACGGATTGTTCGTGGCCGTCACCGCGATGCTCGTCGCGGTCCCGCTGTTCCTTCCCCTCACCATTGGGGTAGTGGCGGGCGATACCATCGCCGGGGAGGCAAGCCTGGGCACCCTGCGTTACCTGTTGGTAGCGCCGGCCGGGCGGGTCCGGCTACTCCTGGTGAAATACACGGGTGCGCTGGCTTTCTGCCTGGCTGCCCCGCTCACGGTGGCGGTGGCCGGGGCGGCGATCGGAGCGGCCCTGTTCCCCGTCGGGCCGGTGACCCTTCTGTCCGGCGACGTGGTCCAGCCGCCGGAGGCAGGGCTACGGATTGTCCTGATCGCCGCGTATCTGGCGGTGTCTTTGGCCGGGTTGTCAGCCATCGGATTGTTCCTGTCCACCATGACGGTGGTTCCCGTCGGGGCGATGGCGGCCACCGTGGTGGTATCCGTGGCATCCCAGATCGCGGACCAGCTGCCACAGCTGGAATGGCTGCATCCATGGCTGTTCACGCACTACTGGTTTGGGTTCGCGGATGTCCTGCGCCAGCCGGTGGTGTGGGACTCTTTCGCCAGCAATGCCGTACTCCAGGCCGGATACGTGGCTGTGTTCGGAGCCCTCGCCTATGCCCGGTTCGTCACCAAGGACATTCTGTCCTGAGGCCGGCCACGGCGCCCGTCAGTACACGGCCCGGTGAATACACGAAGCCTGGTCAGTAGGCGACGTCTGTTCAGCAGACGCCCTGGTCAGTAGCGGGCGGCGTAGGGGTAGAGCTGCATTCCGGCCATCCGGCTCAACTGGGTGACTCCGATGCCTTCATCCGGGTTGAGTGCCTGCACCACCTGGCCATTGCCGAGGTAGATGGCGACGTGATAAAAACCCGGGGCCGAGCCCCATACCAACAGGTCGCCGCGACGGGCCTCGGAAAGCGGCACATGCACGGGAGCTGCGGCGAATTGTTGGGCAGCGGTGCGGGGCAGGTACATGCCGGCCGCGGCGAACGCGGTTTGGACCAGGCCGGAGCAGTCAAAACCCGTCGGTCCGGTCCCGCCGTACTGGTAGAAGTAGGGCGATCCCGTCTTTGACATCGCCACCGAGATAGCGGTCTCCACCGATCCGCCTGGTGCCGGCGCGGGGGCCGGTGCAGGTTCAGGTGCAGGGGCTGGCGCAGGAGCAGGAGCAGGGGCGGGTGCCGGCGCGGGGGCAGGAGCTGGCGCGGGCGCCGGGGCTGGGACGGGTTCTGGCGCCGGTGCTGGGGCTGGCGCCGGAGCGGGAGCCGGGACGGGAGCAGGTTCTGGCGCCGGCTGGATACCCGGTGCCGCCGGCGCCTGGGGGGCTATCGCCCGCGGTGCACCCGGTGCACCAGGCGCAGCCGGCGCGACCGCCGTTTGGCCCGGTGTCCCCTGTGCCGCAGCCGCAGTGATGGCCGCCAGCCTGGCCTCCTCGCGTTGCCGGTCGAGTTCGTCCACCCGGGCGGACTCCAGGGCGACAGTGGTGTTTCTCAGCTCGGCGAGCTGGTCCACCAGAACGGTCCGCTGGGATCTTGCCTCGGCTACGGCCCGTACTTGGGCGGCGTTAGCTCCTTCGGCCTCGGCCTTGCGGGCTTCGGCTGTTTTGGCGGCGTCGTCGGCGGCCTGCTTGGCGTCCGACGCGGAGGCGGTAAGCGACTGCGCCGCAGCGGCGGCAGTTTCCGCGGATTCAAAGGCCCGGCTACGGCTGGCCGTAATGGCCTGCAGCGTTGCGGCCTGCTGGAGCCCTTCGCCGTTGCCGCTGACGAATGTGGTGAGCGTCGGATTCAGACCACCGTTGCGGTAGAGGTCGCCAGCCAGTTGGCCCACCTGTTTGCGGGTTTTGTCCTGCGCCTGCACGGCCACCTCGGCCCGTGCGGCGGCGACTTCCGCCGCGCTTCGCCGCGCCTGAAGCTCCACTAACGCCTCGCTGTAGGAGTTATTTGCCTGCAGCGTCAGCGCGAAGGTGACTTGCTGGGTGCCGGCGGCCTCCGCCAGGAGCCGTTCGATCGCGGTGACCTGGTCCGCCGTCGCGTTTTCATTGGACTTCGCCGCCGCGATGTCCTCGGCCGAGGGCACCTCCGGTGAGGCCGGCCGCTGGATGGCAGGCAGCGAAGATGCCTGGGCGGGAAGGGCGAGTGTCCCGGAAAGCACAACGGCGGTACACAGTACGACGGCCCTCAGGCCGGATCCGGACAAAACCATTCGCAGAACCTCGCAGGATACTCAGGCTGGGGGAGCGAGGTCTGGTGGCGGCACAAATGGCCCCTCTGCTGATCGCCCAGCAGTCAGAGGCTACGTGACATGCTCCACTTTGGCAACAGCAGTCACATCAATAACATAAACAACAACAGTGTGATTCCGTCCCATTTGCAGCCAGCGTGTCGCAGGCCCACCGCCAGGAGGAACTACGCGTGCTGGGCGGACTCGTGCTCGGAATGGCTGGCAGGCTCGAGCTGGAATGTGCAGTGCTCGGTGTCGAAGTGCGAGCCGAGGCACGCGGTCAGCTTGTCCAGGACCTGGTCTGCGCCGCGGGCGTTCAGGACGCCGTCCTCCACCACCACGTGGGCGGAAAACACCGGCACGCCGGAGGTGATGGTCCAGATGTGGATGTCGTGGACGTCCACCACGCCGTCGACACTGAGGATGTGTTCGCGGATCATCTGAACCTCCACACCCTTCGGAGTGGCTTCAAGGAGAACGTCCACCACATCGCGGAGCAGGCTCCAGGCCCGCGGCAGGATCATCAGGGCAATGAGGACTGAGGCGATGGTATCGGCCGCCTGGTAGCCGGTGAACATGATGATCAGGGCCGCGACAATGACGGCGAAGGAACCCAGCAGGTCACCGAGCACTTCAAGATACGCCCCCCGCACATTCAGGCTGTCCCGGTGCGCGCCGTGCAGGATCAGCAGCGACACCAGGTTGGCCACGGCGCCCAGGATGGCGGCGAAGAGCATGATGTCGGTATGGACTTCGGGCGCCGACCCGATGCGCCGGATGGCCTCGGTGAAGATGACCACGGAGATGACAATCAGGATCAGGGCGTTGGCCAGGGCGGCGAGGACCTCCGCGCGCTGGTAGCCGTAGGTCCGCTGGTCGCTGGCCGGCCGCCCCGCGATCCAGGCTGCCAGGAGGGCGATGGTGACGCCAGCGGCGTCGGACAGCATGTGGCCGGCGTCTGCCAGCAGCGCCAGGGATCCGGACAGGACGGACCCCACCACCTGGACCAGGACAACGGTCAGCGTGATGGCCAGGACGGCGATGAGCCGTTTGCGGTGCCGGCCCGTTGCTGTGATCCCGTGCGTGTGGCTGTGGTCGTGTCCCATGGCTACAAGGCTAGTCCCAGCCCAGCTCGTGCAGCCGGTGGTCATCGATGCCGAAGTGATGGGCGATCTCATGCACCACGGTCACGGCAACCTCCCGGATGACCTCCTCGCGGGAGACGCAGATGTCCAGGATGGGCTGGCGGAAGATCGTGATCCGGTCCGGCAGCGAACCGGCGTCCCACCAGGAATCACGCTCCGTCAGGGGGACACCTTCATAGAGGCCCAGCAGGACGGTGTCCGGGTCTTCACCGGGACCGGGCACATAGTCGTCCTCGACAAAGACGGCCACGTTGTCCATGGCGGCTGCAAGTTTGGGCGGGATCAGGCCCAGGGCATCAGTGACAGCGGCTTCGAAGTCGTCAGCGGACATCTCGAAGGGAAGCGGCTCGTGCGGGCCCTCCGGGATGATGGGCAGTCCGGGCGGGAGATGGGCGGGCATAAGCAGACTCTAGTCCGCGGCGGGGCCGGCATGCATACTGAAAGCCGGACCTCGACCCCCAAGTGAGGAACCGCATGTCCATCCACCACCGCCTGTTTGCAGCCACCTATGACACCTTGTTGAAGCCAGTGGAACGCAGGGAGCTCGCGCCCAGAAGAGCGCGGCTGCTCGCCGGGCTGCAGGGAACTGTGGTGGACGTCGGCTCAGGCACCGGAGCCAATCTTTCCCACTTCCGCCATGCAAAACGCGTCGTTCTCGTGGAACCGGATCCTTACATGAGGGCCAGGTTGAGCACCCGGCTGGGGGAATCACCCGTCCCGGTTACCGTTTCCGACGCCGATGCGGAGCACCTGCCGCCGGCCGACGGCGAGGCGGACGCGGTCGTGTTCACCCTGGTGCTGTGCTCGGTGCCGGATCAGCGGCTTGCGCTGCTGGAAGCGCGCAGGGTACTCAAGCCTGGTGGAACCCTGGCTGTGCTGGAACACGTCCGCCGTCCGGGCCGTGCCGGCCGCTGGCAGGACAGGCTGGACGGCCTGTGGGGCCGGTTCGTTGCGCCCGGCTGCCACCTCAACCGGGACACGGTTGCAGCCATTGCCGAGGCCGGGTTCGACTTCAGCGAAGTCAGCAGGTTTGAACCACCGGCTGTTGCACTGGCCACTCCGGTCATCGCGGGTACGGCGGTTTTGCGGCCCGGGGATCGCTAGGCCCGGCGGCGGGTGAGGCCCACCCCGACCAGGCAGACAGCGCCGCCCGCCAGGCCCCAGACGGAGGGGACTTCGCTGAGGAGGAGCCAGGAGATCAGGATGGTGGTCCCGGGCACCAGGTAGGTGGTGGCGGCCAACTTCCCGGCCTCGATGAGGGACAACGCGTAAGCCCACGTGGTGAAGGCGATCGCCGTCGGAAAGACGCCGAGGTACACCAGCCCCCACGTAGCGGACGCCGGCGCGGCCTGCACTTCAGAAACCAGCTGCCCGGCAAACGGCAGGCAGCAGATGGCGCCCACCATGATGCCAAACCACGTGGCCTGCGCAGCCGGAACCTTCCGCAGCACCGGTTTCTGGATGATGACACTGACCGCGGCGAGCACGGCGGCGAGGAGGCAGAGCAGCACGCCGGCAACATCCGCCGTCGAACGTTCACCCGAAGACGGGCCCGAACCAAGCGCGATCAGCGCCACCCCGCCGAAGGCCACCAGGCTGCCGATGATCAGCCAGCGCGGGAAGCCTTCCCTCAGGACGAGGCCCGCCATGATGGCCACCAGGATGGGATTGACGTTGATCAGCAGGGCCGCGGTGCCGGCATCCAGAAGGTGCTCCGCCGCATTCAGCGCCACGTTGTAGCCGCCGAACCACATCACCCCGTAGCCGAGGATGGGCCACCATTCGCGGCCATGCGGCAGTGCCTTGCCCTTGCGCAGTTGAGGCAGCACCAGGGCACCGAGTACGACGGCGGCAACCGCCAACCTGCCCAGCGTCAGGGACCCGGGGGAAAAGTTTGGTCCGATCGCCCGGATGCCCACAAACGCCGATGCCCACAGCACCACCGTGACCAGGACAGCCGCGATGCCGGGTTTGCTGACGCGGCCGTGCCCGGCGGGAGGGGGTGCTGAGTGTGCAGAATCGACGGGGGAGGTGGAAGCCATGCTGCCAATCTAGCCCTGCACCGGGCTGGCGGCTGGCGGAAATCGGTCACCTCTGGTCGAGTTCCTGTCATGGGCCGGGCTGCGAATAGCCGGGTACTGCTGCGGGCCGGTTAGGATGCGTTCCATGGTCACAGCTTCTACGTCCCGCGGGTCCGCCCCCGACCCTGCCAAGAGGGTCCGCCGGGTCATCTGGATCCTGCTCGGTGTCATGGTGGTGGCCGGCGGTGCCTGGTACGCGATGCTGACGCTGAACAAGCCCGCGGCCCCGGCCGTGCCGCCTGCCGCGGCCGGTCCGGGCGTTCCAGCCTCTCAAGCCGCCGAACAACTGGTCCGGGCGGACAGCCACCGGCTCACCGCCCCGGCTGTGGAAAAGGCGCAGTTGGTGGAGTTCCTGGACTTTGAATGCGAAGCCTGCCGCTCCATCCATCCTTTCGCGGAGGAACTGAAGCAGGAATTTGGCGACAGCATCACCTTCGTCAACCGCTATTTCCCGCTCCCCTCACACCCGAACTCCGGCACCGCCGCGCTCGCTGTGGAAGCTGCCGCGCAGCAAGGCAAGTTTGAAGCCATGGCCGCGAAGATGTTTGAAACCCAGGATCGGTGGCACGGAAAGCCCGAGTCCCAGGCGCCGCTCTTCCGCACCTTTGCTGCGGACCTGGGACTCGACCTCGCCGCGTTCGACGCTGTTGTGCTCGATGAGAAAACGAAGGACCGCATCCGTGCCGATGTTGCGGACGGCACGGCCCTGGGCGTGAGAAGCACTCCGACTTTCTTCCTGAACGGCGAGAAACTGACTTTGACCACCAAGCAGGACTTCCGGCAGAAACTGGCCGCCGCGGTAAAGTAGCCGGCTTCGTCAGCCCTTCCCGGCCCACGCCATCAGCCGGTCCAGGGGCCATGTGGTGACAATCCGCTCGGCGGGGACCCCGTTCAGGGCGGCGCGGGCGGCTCCATACTGGAGGAAGTCGAGCTGTCCGGGTGCGTGGGCGTCGCTGTCGATTGAAAAGAGGCACCCGGCGTCCAGGGCAAGCTGAATCAGGTTGTCCGGCGGGTCCTGCCGTTCGGGCCGCGAGTTGATCTCCACGGCCACGTTGTGTTCGGCGCATGCGGCAAAGACTTCCCTGGCATCAAACTCGGACGGGGGCCGGGTGCCGCGCGATCCTTCCACCAAGCGGCCGGTGCAATGGCCCAGGACGTTGGTGTGCGGATCCCGGATGCCACCCAGCATGCGTTCGGTCATGGTGCTCCGGTCCGAGCGGAGTTTGGAGTGCACGCTGGCCACCACGATGTCCAGCCGGTCCAGCATCGCCGGAGTCTGGTCCAGCTCGCCGGACTCCAGGATGTCCACCTCGATGCCCGCAAGGAGCCGAAAACCGTTGGTGTTGCCCGCGTTGAGCCCTGCCACAACATCGAGCTGCTCTGTGAGGCGCTCCACGCTGAGGCCGTTGGCGATGGTCAGGTTGGGTGAGTGGTCCGTGAGGGCCAGGTATTCGCGGCCCAGCACCTGCGCCGCCGCAGCCATCAGCTGGATGGGGGAACCGCCGTCGGACCAGTCACTGTGGCTGTGCAGATCGCCGCGCAGCGACTTCCGCAGCTCAGTCCCGCCGTCGTCCAGAGGCTCCTGCCCCTTCAGCCGAAGGTCTGCGAGGTAGTCCGGCACCTCGCCGTCCACCGCCTGGCGCACCACCTGGTAGGTGCGGTCGCCGATTCCCTTCATGCTTTTGAGCCTGCCGTCCCGGGCACGTGCCTCCACCTCGGCAGGGGCCAGGCCGGCGATGACCCCGGCTGCCTTCCGAAAGGCCTGGACCTTGAAGGTGGCAGCGCGTCCGCGCTCCAGCCAAAAGGCGATCTCGTTGAGCGCGGCGACGGCATCCATCCGTCCATCTTCGCTTGTCCCGGCCGCGTCGTTGAGTCCTTCCCGGCCCGATTTTGGAATATTCCATCCAAGGCCCTATAGTTTTAGAGTCCAGTTCGGAGAAACACCAAACGGCAAAGACTGACGGCCTCGGCCCGAAGCCTTTTCTTTTGTTCCGAACGGGTTCTGGCCCCCATCGTCTAGCGGCCTAGGACACCGCCCTTTCACGGCGGCGGCACGGGTTCGAATCCCGTTGGGGGTACGCAAGGAACTGGTCTGGCAGGCAGAAAATGTCTGGTAAGCTAGGAGCCTTGAAAAAACGCGGTAGGCATACTGCGAAGCAAGAAACGCAAGGCCCTGTAGCGCAGTTGGTTAGCGCGCCGCCCTGTCACGGCGGAGGTCGCGGGTTCAAGTCCCGTCAGGGTCGCTCTGGTTGCCGGAAGAGATTTCGGCGGTCATGGTGACATGTCACCTAGGCTCTGTAGCTCAGTTGGTAGAGCGTTCGACTGAAAATCGAAAGGTCACCGGATCGACGCCGGTCGGAGCCACCACTGGGAAGCATCAGTTCTTCGGAACTGGTGCTTTTCTTCTTTAACCGGCGTTGGCAGGCTGGGAGCCGCCTACGAAGCTGCGCGGGCGGCAGCCGGAAAATTACCGCATGTTGTCACGGCCAAGGGATAGGGTTGGAAACAACAGAAGGGGAAGTGCCTGATGGAATACCAGAACCCACAACCCGATCCGGCCGGTCGCCAGCTTGATGCCGGCCAGCTCGCTGCCGCTTCGGCAGCGCCCGGCCATGGCCGCACGGTGATCTCTGAAACAGCCGTGGCCAAGGTCGCCGGCATCGCTGCCCGTTCCGTGCCCGGCGTCTATTCCCTCGGTTCCGTACCGTCGCGGGCCCTGGGGGCCATCCGGGATGCGGTTGGCAGCTCGGACCACGCCGCAGGTGTCCGGGCCGAGGTCGGCGAAACCCAGGTTGCCGTGGACATCAGCCTGGTGGCCTCCTACGGCACTCCCCTCCACTCCCTCGCCAACCAGGTCCGGGCCTCGGTGTACCGCGCCGTTGAGGAACTTGTTGGCCTGCAGGTCATCGAAGTAAACGTCGAAATAACGGATGTCTACGTGGCCCCGCCGCCCAAGGCCGCGCCTCCTGTAGCTACAGAGCGGGAGGCACTGCTGTGAACCTGACCGTCGTGGGCATCGCTGTGGGCGCATTCGTCGCGTTTATGTCCTTCCAGTTCGGGTTGTGGGGCTTCCTGGTTTCGCTCCTCTTCATGGCCATCGGGGCCCTGCTGGGCCGCGCTGCGGAAGGAAAACTGGACCTGCGCGGCGTCATGGATGCGATCATCGGCCGGCGCTCCTCATCATGACCGCGGCCGTACCGTCCTTCCCTCCACAGGGGCTGCATGGTCATAACAGGATCAGCACACAGGCCCTGACCAGCCTTGCCAAGGCAGCCGCAGCCGAGGCCCTGGGGGTCGAAGCGCATGACGTGCGTGCGGACTGGTCGGACGACGACGGCCTGCTGGCTTTAGCGCTCGTGGCACCCATCAGGGTGCCGCCCCTGGCAGCGGTGCTGCGGGATGCCGGCAGGGTTGCCGCGTTCGGAGGGCCGATCCGGGACCGGACGGTGCAGGCCAAGAGCCGGATCCTCAATACCGTCACCGCGCTGAGCGGGGCGCGCCTGAGCAGAGTGGATATCCGTATCAGCGGTGTCAAGCCAAGCGAGGGAGGCAGGGTCCAGTGAGCCACAAACTCGACAACGGGAATTTGACGGCCCCCAGGGAAGCCGCCCCGGCGCCCGAGGGTCCCCGGTTGGACATGCACAGGGTGGTGCACCGGGAAACCCATTCATCACGGGCCGCGGTGTCAACAGTGGCGGCCGTGCTGGTGATGGTGGTGGCGGGCTATGGCCTGCTCGAATCGGCTGTGCACGCCATCGGGCAACCCGCCTGGCTGATCGAACCCCAACTGGCGGCCGAACGCATCGTGGCCCTGCCGGCCGGGCTGCCGCCGCTGCTGCTCGGTGCCGGGGGTGCCGTGGTTGCGATGGCCGGACTCTTTTTCCTGCTCAACGCCGTGCTCCCCGGCAGACGGGCGAGGCACGTACTCAAGGGCGGCGATTCCGCCGTCGCAGTGGTGGTGGACGACGAAGTCATCGCGTCGGCATTGGCCCGCAGTGCACGGCTGGCGGCCAACGTCACCCCCGAACAGGTCATGGTGGTGGTCTCGCAGCGGCAGGTCGTGGTCAACGTCCGGCCCACCTCCGGTGTGCCGGTGACGGAACAGGCGGTGCTTGCCGCCGTCGAAAGCGAACTCACGGAGATGGCACTGGATCCTGTCCCGGAAGTCCGCGTGAACATTTCCACTGCGGGGGTGATCGGCGCATGACCAGCACACCCACGGTTCTCAACCGGATCCTGCTCGGAATCCTTGGGCTTAAACTTTTTGCGGTAGGGATCCTCCTGGTGCTGCTGGCCACCGTTCCCGCCGTCGGAACGTGGTGGCACGGGTGGTCCGGTGCCGCCTGGAACGGCGTGAACCAGGCTTTTGACGGGACCCGTTTTCCCGGCCGCCCCGAAAGCTGGCTGTGGATCATGATGGCCGTCGCCTTGGTGATCCTGATCGCCCTGATGGTTGCCTGGGTGGCCCAGCAGGGCAAGGGCCGCAGCAACCTCCTGGTGGCCGAATTCGATCCCGGCGACGTCCCCGGCGACGTACGCATCAGCGGGGGAGTGGCAGAGCAGGCACTCAAACATGCCTTGGCGGAACGTCCGGATCTCGCCGGAGCCACAGTGGCCACGTACGACGTCCGCGGCACGCCGGCACTGAAGATTCGGTTGCAGCCGCGCCAGGGCGTGGCGCCGCACCACTTGGCCGCGGAAGTCACCGGCCTTGTGGCGGCTCTGGACGCGGTGGTGGGAAAATCCACGCCGGTCCTGATCCACATCGGCGCCGGGGCCAGGACACGGTTCAGCCGCGCCGAACGCGTCCGCTAAAACTCGACGGAGCGCGCTGCCGTGGGGAGCTACGCGGGAACCAGATAGGCCGCACTGTGCGGCGGCAGCTCCGCGGCGGCCTCGCCGGCCCCGGGTCCGGATCCGCTTACCAGTGCCACCCTGTAGCCGGCGGGGACCGGCACCGCTGCGGAACCCATATTGCCGAGGACCAGGACGCTGCCGTTGGTGAACGCCAAGACACCGTTGGCCGGTTGATGAAGGCCGGCCCACTGGAACGTTCCGGACCCCAGGCCGTTGGCCGAACGGAAAGCGACCGCTGAGCGGTACAGCTCCAAGGTGGAACCGGGCACGTCCTCCTGCCGGTCCGCAGCGAGGTCCCTGAAGGACTCCGGCTGGGGCAGCCACGGCGCGGCGGGACCGCTGACGCCGGCGCCGCCCTCACTGGTGTAAGCCTCCGCGAAGCCATACCCGGGTTCGTCCGCCCGCCAGGGTAGGGGAACCCGGCACCCGTCGCGGCCCACCTCCACACCGTTGGTACGGAAAAAGGTCGGGTCCTGCCGGGCCTCGTCCGGCAGGGTGGTGTGCTCAGGGAGGCCCAGTTCCTCACCCTGATAGATGTAGGCCGAGCCCGGCAGCGCAAGGGAAATCATGGCGGCCGCGCGGGCGCGCGCCAGGCCCAGGGCTGCGTCCGGCTGCTCATCCGCGGCGGCGATGCCCTTGGGGAATGTGGTGGGATCCTGCAGGCCAAACCGGGTGCCATGACGGACGGTGTCGTGGTTGCTCAGCACCCAGGTGGATGGCGCTCCGACGGACGCGGCCGCATGGAGGGAGTCCTGGATTGCTTCGGCCATGCGTTCCGCGTCCCACCCCGCGAGGAGGAAATCAAAGTTGAAAGCCTGCTGCATTTCGTCCTTGCGAACGTACCTGGCCAAGCGCTCTGCCGGTTCCACCCATGCCTCGGCAACCATCATCCGGTCGCCGTCATAAGCGGCCAGTAATCGGTTCCAGTCCCGGTATATGTCATGCACGCCGTCCTGGTCGAAGAACGGCGACGGCGGGTATTGCGGCGACACAGCGCGGTGAGGTTCCTGGGCTTCCGTATGGCCACCCGGAGCATCTCCCGGCGGCAAATGTCCCTTGTCGGCAGCCTCCCCGGTGCCTTCCACCATGGCGGCCACGCCTTCCCAGTCCGGTAACCCGGCTTCCTTGACCAGCCCATGGGCAACATCGACGCGGAAACCGGCAACACCCCGGTCCAACCAGAAACGCATCACAGAACGCATCTCCTCTTTGACCTCAGCGTTGTCCCAGTTCAGATCGGGCTGTTTGGTATCAAAAAGATGCAGATACCATTCCCCGGCGCGGCCATTGGCTTCGGTCACCCTGCTCCAGGCGGGTCCGCCAAAGATGGATTTCCAGTTGTTGGGGGCGAGGTTTCCGTCGCCGCTGCCCGCGGCTTCATCGCTACCTTTCCGGAACATGTACCGGTTCCGTTCGTCGGATCCTGGAGCTGAGGCGAGAGCTTCCTGGAACCAGGTGTGTTCGTCCGACGTGTGGTTGGGCACCAGGTCCACAATGACTTTGATGTCCAGCGTGGCCGCCGCCTCCAGCATCGCGTCGAAATCGGCCAGTGACCCGAAAAGTGGGTCAACCTGGCGGTAGTCCGCCACATCGTAACCGGCATCCGCCTGGGGAGACTTGTAGAACGGTGACAGCCAGATCGCGTCCACGCCAAGCCGGTGGAGATAGGGCAGCCGAGCCGTCACCCCGTTGAGGTCGCCCATGCCATCGCCGTTCGAGTCTGCAAAGGAGCGGGGGTAAATCTGGTAGATAACGGCGCTGGTCCACCATGCCTGGGTGGAGGAGCCTGCAGGGGAGAGGGAGCTGTTCGGCAAAGATATCCTTTCCGTAAACATTGAGTGTAAACGCTTGCATTTCCGGCAGTAACCTTACTAGTGTGATCCTCACCACTTCAACTGCACCGCCGATTTGCTCGAAACTCAGCGAGGAGTCTCCTACATGAAATCCCCTAAGTTCCTACTGCCCGCCGCCGCGGCCGGCATCCTGGCCATTACCCTCTCCGCCTGCGGCGGGGGCGGCGGCACCACCGGCGGCGGGGGCGGCGGTGACGCCGAACAGGGCCTCGACGGCCGCGGTCCCATCACCTACGTACAGGGCAAGGACAACAGCAACGTGGTCCGTCCCCTGGTCGACAAGTGGAACGCCGCGCACCCGAATGAGAAGGTCACGTTCAAGGAACAGACAGACCAGGCCGACCAGCAGCATGACGACCTTGTCCAGCACTTCCAGGCGAAAGACGCCGGCTACGACGTCGTGGACGTGGACGTTGTCTGGACAGCCGAGTTCGCCGCCAAGGGATGGCTGCAGCCGCTCAAGGACAAGATGGCGATCGACACCAGTGCCATGCTCAAGCCGACCGTCGAAAGCGGTACCTACAAGGGGACGCTGTACGCCGCCCCGCAGACCTCCGACGGCGCCATTCTCTACTACCGCAAGGATCTGGTTCCCAACGCGCCCAAGACGTGGGACGAAATGATGGGCATGTGCTCCATCGCCAAAGCCAACAACATTGGCTGCTTCGCGGGCCAATACAGCAAGTACGAAGGCCTGACAGTCAACGCGTCGGAGGCCATCAACTCCTCGGGTGGCTCCGTGCTGGACAAGAACGGTAAACCCAGCCTGAACACGAGTGAAGCCAAGGCAGGGCTGGAAAACCTTGCGAAGGCATATGCCGACGGCAACATTCCGAAGGAAGCCATCACCTACAAGGAAGAAGAAAGCCGGCAGGCCTTCCAGGACGGCAAGCTCCTGTTCCTGCGCAACTGGCCTTACGTCTACAACCTGGCCGTCACGGAAGGATCCTCCAAGGTGAAGGACGTCCTGGGTCTGGCTGCCCTTCCGGGCAAGGACGGTCCGGGTGCCTCGTCACTGGGTGGCCACAACCTGGCCGTCAGCGTCTACTCGAAGAACAAGGCCACCGCCCTGGACTTCCTGAAGTTCATGACGTCCGCAGAAACTGAGAAGTTCTACGCCACCCAGGGTTCGCTGGCCCCGGTCCTGGGTTCGCTGTACGAAGACAAGGACCTCGTCGCCAAGCTTCCGTACCTGCCGGTCTTGAAGACGTCGATCGAGAATGCCGTGCCGCGTCCGGTGACGCCGTTCTACCCGGCGGTCACCAAGGCCATCCAGGAAAATGCCTACTCTGCCATCAAGGGGGAGAAATCCGTGGAAACTGCTTTGTCAGACATGCAAAAGTCCATCGAGTCCGCGAGCGCGGGACAGTAGCCAGTCATGGCAACCGAATTGGGCCCGACGCCGGTAAAGTCGCCGGCGTCGGGCGGTACCCCCGTCCATCACGCACCTAAAGGGGTTGGTGAGGACAACAAGATCCTGAGCCAGGGCAAATGGGCTACCTGGCTTCTTGCTCCCACCATCATCGCCCTGGCGGTTGTGATTGTTTATCCGATCATCAGCGCAATTGTGATGTCCTTCCAAAAGGACGCCGGGCTCGATCCGGTGACCGGACTCTTCACCGCCGGAGGCCCGGCAGGTTTCCAAAACTACGTCAACTGGCTTGCCCAGCAGTGCGCCGCTCCCGGCGGCGGAACTGTTGCGTGCCCGCCTGGTACCCTCGGTGGCCAGTTCTGGTCGGCCACGGCCACAACGTTCTTCTTCACCATTGTCACCGTAACGCTGGAGACGGTCCTGGGTTTCTGGATGGCACTCATCATGGCGCGGACATTCCGTGGCCGCAGCCTGGTCCGGGCCGCAGTCCTGGTTCCCTGGGCGATACCCACTGCAGTCACCGCCAAGCTGTGGCTGTTCATCTTCGCTTTCGAGGGGATCGCCAACAAGCTGTTCAACACCACCATTTTGTGGACGGGCAGCGAATGGCCCGCCAAATGGGCTGTCATCATCGCAGACGTTTGGAAAACCACGCCTTTCATGGCGCTGCTTATCCTCGCCGGCCTGCAAATGATTCCGGCGGATGTCTATGAAGCCGCCAAAGTTGACGGTGCCAGCACCTGGCAGCGGTTCCGGATGATCACCCTTCCGCTGGTCAAGCCGGCGCTTATGGTGGCTGTCCTCTTCCGCACCCTCGATGCTTTGCGGATGTTCGACCTCCCGTACATCCTCACCGGCGGTGCCAACAACACCACCACGCTGTCCATCCTGGTCATCAACCAGATCAGGCAAGGGTTCAACGCGGCGGCAGCTTTGTCCACGATCACGTTCATCATCATCTTCCTGGTGGCGTTCATCTTTGTGCGCTTCCTGGGTGCAAATGTCGTGGAACAAAGCGGAGCTACCGGTAAGGGGAAGAAATGAGCGCCGCGACAGCCACCACAGACCTCCGGGCGCAGCAGGACAGAGGAAGGAAGGCTGCCCAGAACAAGGAAAAGTGGGCGCAGGGCCGGACGTATATCAGCGCCGTCGTCATCCTGATCTGGTGCCTGGCGCCGGCTTACTGGATGGTGGTGACGGCGTTCCGCGAAGTCGGCTTCACTTACGACACCTCAATCCTGCCCACCCACGTCACGCTGGATAACTTCAATACCGCGTTCGACACGTCCTTCGGCAACCACTTTGGGCAGGCGCTGCTGAACAGCGTGTTCATCGGCGGCGTGGTCACGGTGGTCTCCCTGCTGATCGGCGTGTTCGCCGCCTACGCATTGGCCCGACTGAACTTCAGGTTCAAGTTCCTGGTACTGGGCTTCATCCTGGGCGCTTCCATGTTCCCGGGCGTTGCCCTCATCACCCCGTTGTTCCAGCTCTTCACCAATATCGGCTGGATGGGCACCTACCAGGCGCTGATCATCCCGAACATTTCCTTCGTGCTTCCCCTGACCGTCTACACCATGACCTCCTTCTTCCGCGAAATGCCGTGGGAACTTGAGGAGTCAGCACGCGTGGACGGCTGCACGCAGGGCCAGGCATTCCGGAAGGTCATCCTGCCCCTGGCCGCTCCGGCCATTTTCACCACGGCAATCCTGGCGTTCATTTCCTCGTGGAATGAATTCCTGATCGCCAGCCAGTTGTCCAGTGACGCCACCCAGCCGGTAACTGTTGCCATCGCAAGCTTTGCGGGCGCGCAGCCGAACCAGATCCCTTACACGGCCATCATGGCCGCGGGAACGATCGTTACTATTCCGCTGGTGATCCTGGTGCTGGTCTTCCAGCGCAAGATCGTTGCCGGACTTACTGCGGGCGCCGTCAAGTGAAAGGTGCTGCTGCGGACGGCGAGCGGAACCAGGGGCTGGTCCGCAGCGAGCACCGGCGGGCCCGTTCCGGGGAGGACTTCGACATCATTATCGGATTCCTCGGCTTCTGGGCCCTCGTCCTGCTGGCGGTTACCGTCTGGATGGAGGTCACCGCCCAGCCGGCACTCGGCTGGGCGCTGGGTCTGCTGGCTTTGCTGGCGGCTATCTACGGAATGGTCCGGCTTCGCCGCCGGCTGCCGGCAAGAACCGCCACGCGTAAGAACTAGGGGCTGACCCGGGAGCCAACGGCCGGGCAGAATAGACTGGCTTGCTGCGGCCGGGGCAGCGGGCAGCAAGGATCTGTCAAAGCTGCAAAGGGGGTAGTCTGTGGCACGCATTACGGAAAGGTCGCAACGTGGCGGCCACAGCGGCGTCAGTATTGAGGACGTGGCCGCGGCGGCTGGAGTGTCCACTGCCACCGTGTCGAGGGCAGTGCGCGGGCTGCCCCGGGTTTCGCCCGCCACCCGGGAGAAGATCCTGGAGGTGGCGGGGGCCCTGGGCTATGTGGCGTCTTCGTCCGCTTCGGGCCTGGCCACCGGCCGGACCAGGACGATCGGTGTGCTGGCCCCTTTTGTGAGCCGGTGGTTCTTTTCCAAGGCCATCGAGGGAGCCGACCGCGAGCTTCATGCCAGGCAGTACAACCTGTCGCTCTTTAACCTCGGCGGGCACGGCAGTCACAGGGAGCGCCTCTTCAGCAAGACCATGGTCTACAAGCAGATCGACGCCCTGCTGGTCCTGTGTATGGCGCTCACCCCCGATGAGTTGGACCACCTGCAGAAGATCGATATCCCGCTGATTGTGGTCGGCGGGCACGTGGAGGAGTGCGCGTATATCGGGATCGACGATTATGCGGCCTCCTCCACGGCCGTGCGGCACCTGATCGACCTCGGGCACCGCGATATTGCCCTGCTGCACGGTGACGACGAGACCGATCTCAACTTCGACGTTCCCCGCGTGCGGATCCTCGCCTTCAAGGAAGTGATGGCCGAGGCGGGGCTGCCCATCCGCCCTGAGTGGGACGAATGGGGTGACTTCACGGTCCGCAGCGGCCAGGAGGCTTTCAGGCGCCTGTGGGAGCGGCCCGGCGCCAAACCCACCGCCATCTTCTGCGCCTCCGACGAAATGGCCATGGGCGTTATCTTTGAAGCCGCCCGGGCCGGGGTCTGCGTGCCGCAGGACCTGTCCGTGGTAGGCATTGACGATCACGATTTCGCTGACGCCATGGGCCTCACCACGGTGCGGCAACGGCCGGATGAACAGGCCGAACTGGCCACCAAGATGCTCCTCGACGAACTGAACGGTGTGGCAGGAGCCGTTCGTTCCGCCGTCGCTCCCCACCAGCTCATCGTCAGGCGTACGACGGCGGCGCCTCCGTCCTAGGGCGGCGCACCCGCCAGGGGGCGGGGGGAGTTCCGGTCAGGAGGCGCGCGCCAGCTGCCGGATGGGGATCCACCGCGACGCGAGCCGGCGGTAGGCCGCCGCGGCGCCCGTCATGTCCCCCTCGGCAAGGCACTCGATGCCCAGCCGGATGTCCATCGGCGACTCATCCGGATACACCTTGTCCGCGACGGCGCCGTAGTCCAGCTCCACCATGGAGTTCACGTGGAACAGCTCGAGCCACTCGGTCAGCTGGGCGAGATCATCCAGCATGTCCAGGTCCGGGGCAGCCAGCGCCAGGTTTGCCACCGCGTACCGTGCCCGCTCCATGGCCTCCGTGATGGGTGCCCACACCCTGACCGTGAGGATGCGCCCGCCTGATTCCACCACATCTTTATGGTCGCCCTCGGCAAACAATGAGAACCAGCTGAACGGTATGCCCCAGGTGGAAGCGCGGGTGTGCACACGGATACTGCCGTCGCGGGCCTTGACCTGGTCGATCCGTTCCTGGTGCTTGTCCCGCTGTTCCTCGGGTATCAGCATCTCGGCCAGCGGGCCGTGGATTCCCTCCATCAGGGCGTTCGCGGCGAGGCCCGCGCGCAGGACCAGTTGACTCGGGCAGTACAGCAAAACACGCTCGGCACCGCCCTTACGGGACTCATCACCCGCGGCGGCAGCGCCGGCGTCGGAAGTTCCCGCCTCCGGAGCCTCAGCGCGCGCAGCGGCGTGACGCCCCGCTCCGGGCGCGCTGGTCACCCTGACCAGGTCCGTTCGCCCGGTCGGGAACGGGTCCCCGCCGGCACGGGTGATCCGGCCCAGCGAAGCCAGGAGCTCGGCGTTTTCGACGGCGGCCCGGGAGGCAGCGCGTGCGCCGGCGGCCCGGATGGCTTCGCGCTGGCCTGCGGGGAAGGCTTCCAGGGGTTCGTAGACCCGGAGCGTGGAGGAAAACGGCAGGCCGGCCTGGCCCCGGTACAGGTTTCCCGTCACGGCGTTTCCCCTTCCCGGCTCCCGGCAGCGGCCATCAGTCAGTCAGTTCCACAATGACGGGGGCATGGTCCGAGGCGCCCTTGCCCTTGCGTTCCTCGCGGTCGATGGACGCGCCCGTGACCCGGGCGGCCAGGGCGGGGGAGCCTAGCACGAAGTCGATGCGCATGCCTTCCTTCTTCGGGAACCGCAGCTGGGTGTAGTCCCAGTAGGTGTAGACGCCGGGCCCCGGGGTGTACTCGCGGGCGAGGTCCTTGAAGCCGGCCTCCTCGAACGCGTGGAACGCAGCACGTTCGGGCGGGCTGACGTGGGTCAGCCTGTTGTTCACGAAAAGGTCAATGTCCCAGACGTCTTCATCGAACGGCGCAATGTTCCAGTCACCCATCAGCGCAACCTGGGCGGCGGGGTCGGCGGTGACCAGGCTCTGGGCATGGGTCTTCAGGGACTCAAGCCACTTGATCTTGTAGGGCATGTGTTCATCGTCCAGCGACCGGCCGTTGGGAACATAGAGGCTCCAGACCCGGATGCCGGCACAGGTGGCGGCCATGGCGCGGGCCTCCTGCACGGGATCCTTGCCTTCCTTGCCGAACGCGGGCTGGTCCAGGAACGTGCGCTCCACGTCTTCCAGGCCCACGCGGGACGCGATGGCCACACCGTTCCACTGGTTGACGCCGAAGTGGGCCACCTCGTAACCCATGCGTTCGAACAGCTCCCAGGGGAAGTTCTCGTCCTTGCACTTGGTTTCCTGGATGGCCAGGACATCGCAGTCACTGCGCTGCAGCCAGGCCTCCACACGGTCGGCGCGGGCACGGAGGGAGTTCACATTCCAGGTAGCAATCTTCACAGTCCCTAACTTACCTTGGCCGTGCAGGGGCGGGTAAAGTCCTGCCCCGGCATCCCGCCCCGCACCGGTTCGCGGGCCTCACAGCCCGGCGTGTCAGCCCTTCAGCCCCGGGAAATCCGCGTCAGAGTACTCGACTCCATAGCCGGCAGCCGCGGTTGCGGTGCCCCCGGCCTTGCCCGCCGGCTCCCCGCCGCCGGTGCCCGTGCCGTGCCTGGCTTCCTCGCGATGCCGCAGCTCCACGCGGCGGATCTTGCCGGAGATGGTTTTGGGCAGCTCCGCGAATTCGAGCCGCCGGATGCGCTTGAACGGTGCCAGGTGCTCCCGGCAGTACCGCAGGATGTCCTCCGCCAGTTCCGGTCCCGGCTCCAGCCCGGCCACCAGAACCACGTAGGCCTTGGGCAGGGAAAGCTTCAGGGCATCAGGCGATGGCACCACCGCCGCTTCGGCTACCGCCGGGTGTTCGAGGAGAACGCTCTCCAGTTCGAACGGCGAGAGCCGGTAGTCCGAGGACTTGAAGACGTCATCGTCCCGGCCCACGTAGGTGATGGTTCCCCGTTTGTCCCTGCTGGCCATGTCGCCCGTGTGGTAATAGCCGCCGCGGAACGCATCCGCGGTCTTCGCGGCGTCGCCGTAGTAGGACTTCATCAGGCCGACGGGCCGCTGATCAAGCCGAAGGCACAGCTCGCCGTCGTCCCCTTCCTCCCCGGTGTTGGGGTCCACCAGCACCACGTCGTAGCCCGGCAGGGGCAGCCCCATGGCGCCGATGGTTACCGGCTGGCCCGGCGTGTTGGCCACCTGGACCGTGCTTTCGGTCTGCCCGAAGCCGTCGCGGATGGTCTGGCCCCAGGCGCGCTGCACCTGGTCGATCACCTCGGCGTTCAGCGGCTCACCGGCCGACACCACCTTCAAAGGGGGAGTCTTCAGCAGCTTCAGGTCCGCCTGGATCAGCATGCGCCATACCGTGGGCGGGGCACAGAAGCTGGTGACGCCTTCACGGTCCATCTGCTCCATCAGGGCGCGGGCATCGAACCGCTCGTAGTTGTAGACGAAAACACATGCCTCCGCGATCCACGGGGCGAAGAAGTTGGACCATGCGTGTTTGCCCCATCCCGGGGAGGCGACATTCAGGTGGACGTCCCCCGGTTCCAGGCCGATCCAGTACATCGTGGACAGATGCCCCACGGGATAGGACGTGTGTGTGTGCTCCACCAGTTTGGCCTTGGACGTGGTCCCGGATGTGAAGTAGAGCAGGAGCGTCTCATCCGCCCTGGTGGGGGCGCCGGGTTCGAAGGTGGCGGGCGCCGTCGTCGAGTCCGCGTAGTGGAGCGCCGGTGCGGATTCCGGTGCCGGCGTCTGTTCGGATGCGCCGGGGCCGCCGATCTCAATCAGGCGGTAGTTGCCGGGAACGCCGGCGAACTTGCCAATGTTGGCATGCCCGACGGCGGCCCACCGCGCCTCGCCGCGCTCCACCCGTTCGGCCAGGTCGGCGGGGCCCATCAGCGTGGTGGTGGGGATCAGGACAATGCCGAGCTTGATCCCGGCAAGCATCAATTCCCACAGCTCCACCTGGTTGCCCAGCATCACAATCATCCGGTCGCCCCGGCGCACGCCCTGGCTCCGCAACCAGTTGGCCACCTGGTTTGACCGGGCCGCCAGGTCGGCAAAACTCCGGCGCGTCGCCGAGCCGTCCTGCTCCACGATCACCAGGGCGGGATTGTTGGCCTTCGCCGGATCAGCAGCGATCTGATCGAACCAGTCGAGGGCGAAATTGAACTCCGCGAACTGTGGCCAGCGGAACTCCCGCCTGGCGCGGTGGTAATCGGAACGGAGGGCCAGCAGGTGGTCCCGTGCTTCCCGGAAATCATCGGTCACTGACAAGGAGAGACCTTTCGCCCACGTGATTGCCATCACTAATATCCAACCCCTGCAATATACTAGGACATCCAAGAGTTTGGAAGACCGAAGGGACGAGGACCGTGGAGTCACCAGGACGTGGGCGCGATGTGACAGACCTTCCGCCGTTTGCCGATGCCGATCTGATGTACATCGCAGACCTGCTGCCGGCCGCCGAGCGGGAGCGGTACGCGGACATGCGGGAGTTTCTCCAATCCGCCGTGCGGCCCGCGTCCATCGACTACTGGAACCGGGAGGAATTCCCCTTCGGCCTGGTGGCTGAACTGGGCAAGCGCGGGCTGGGACAACTGCAGACGGACGGCACCTCGAAGCTGTTCAAGGGCCTGATGTACGTGGAGGTTGCGCGGGCGGACGTTTCCCTCTCCGCTCTGGTGGGAATCCACAACGAGCTGATCGTGGGCATGATCGACGCCCTGGGCTCCGAGGAGCAGAAGCAGCGCTGGCTGCCGGGGCTGGCAACGTTCACGCAGCTGGGCGCGTTTGCCCTGACGGAACCGGAGCACGGCTCAGACATCGCCGGCGGGCTTGAAACGTCCGCGCGGCTGGACGGCGGGGAGTGGGTGATCAGCGGCGCGAAACGCTGGATCGGCTCCGGCACCATCGCGGACTTCGCCCTGGTCTGGGCCAGGGACCAGGCGGACGGGCAGATCAAGGGCTTCATTGTGGAGACCGACCGCCCCGGCTACCGGGCCACCAGGATTGCCAACAAGATCGGCTTGCGGATCATGCAGAACGCCGACATTGTGCTGGACAACGTCAGGATTCCCGCGTCCAACCTGCTGCCGGGCGCCACCGACTTCGCCAAAGCCAACGACCTCCTGCGGGATTCCCGGGCCTGGGTCGGGTGGCAGGCTGCCGGCATCCAGCTGGCCGCATTCGACATCGCCCGTGCGTATGCGCTGGAACGCCGGCAGTTTGGCAAGGAGCTGGCCCGCTTCCAGCTGGTCCAGCAGCAGTTGGCGGAGATCCTGGGCAACGCGTCCGCCTCGCTGGCGCTGATGGCCCAGCTCGCCCGGATCCAGGGGGACGGGAAACTGGAGATGGCCCAGGCCGCGATGGCGAAATCAACCTGCACCCGGCTGGCGCGCTCTTCCGTTGCCATGGGACGGTCGCTGCTGGGCGGCAACGGTATTAGTGCCGACTACGAAATGGGCAAGCTTTTTGGTGACGCCGAAATCCTTTATACCTATGAGGGCAGCTACGAAATCAATTCGCTGATCGTAGGGCGGGCCGTCACGGGTAAATCCGCCTTCGTTTAGTTCGGAAGGCGCAAAGCATTGCTTCAGTAAACACTATTCGCTTAACAAAAAACTGCCCTGGCCATGCTTCGCAGCACGGCCAGGGCAGTTGATCAGAACCTTACAGCGGGCGAATGTTCTCTGCCTGCGGGCCCTTGGGACCTTGGGTCACATCGAATTCGACTTTCTGGTTCTCGTCCAGTGAGCGGTAGCCGCTGCTGGCGATTGCGGAGTAGTGCGCGAAAACATCGGCGGATCCGTCGTCCGGAGCGATGAAGCCAAAGCCCTTTTCAGCGTTGAACCATTTAACTGTGCCTGTTGCCATTGCTAACTTCCTTTGTAACCCTTTTCTGGTCCTGCTCGGACGGCAGGCAGACGCGGAAACTGTGGTCCGCACTCTCAAACCTAGGGGCTGTTCGGTGGCCGTGCAATAGCTACGGTCATCATCCAGTCACTCATGTTATTAAATGGTGTCCGTGTTCCCGGGGCGGATAGGACCGTAACAGTGCAACGCGGAGTCACATCCGGCCCGATAATCCGACCTGGAAGGGCATTATCTGACCCCGTGTTGCTTTGTTACACGGCTTCGAGGACGCTGACGTAGTTGGCGATGCCCACGCCGCCCATATTCTGGACTGCTGCGCGGCGGGCGCGGCCCAGCTGCATGTCACCGGCGGTGCCGGTGAGCTGCATGGCGGCGATGACGTGCTGGGACACGCCGGTGGCGCCCACGGGGTGGCCCTTGGCCTTGAGGCCGCCGGAGACGTTGACGGGCAGCGTGCCGTCCTTGAACACCCAGCCCTCGGTCACGGCGCGGGCGCCCTGGCCGGGTTCCGTCAGGCCCATTGCCTCGTACATCAGCAGCTCGGCGATGGTGAAGCAGTCGTGCACCTCGGCAAAGTCCAGGTCCTCAAGTCCGACGCCGGCCATCGCCAGGGCGCGCTGCCAGGACATGCGCGTGGCCGCGAAAGCCGTGGGATCCCGGAGTTCCGCCGGAAAAAAGTCATTCGCGTGACCGAATCCCGCCAGCCGAACCGGCGCAGTTGCCCCGCCGGTGGGCGAGGTGGAGAGCACGACGGCGGCGGCGCCGTCGGACACGGGGGAACAGTCGGTGCGGCGGAGCGGGTCCGCCACCATGGGGTTCTTGTCCGAAACGGTGCGGCAGAATTCCTCGCCGAGGTCCTTGCGGAGCTGGGCATAGGGGTTGTCCACTCCGTTGCGGTGGTTCTTGGCCGCGATGGTGCCCAGGACGTCGGAGAGGTTCCCTGCGCTGGCGCCATACCGCTTCCCGTAGTGTTTCGCGACCTCGGCGAACAGGCCGGTGAAGCCCGTGGTGGAAGCTTTCCCGGCCATGTCGTAGTCCGCGCCCAGCAGGGCGGCCCCCACCACGTCCGCACCGGCGTGGGTCATCTTCTCCGCACCGATGACCAGGACGGTTTTGGCCGTGCCGGCGAGCAGCGACTTGGTGCCCTGCTGGAACGCGGCCGAACCCGAGGCGCACGCATTTTCCACCCTGGTGGCTGCCACGTTGGCCAGGTCCGGTGAGACCTGCAGGGCCAGGGAGGACGGGAAAGCCAGCGGCATCATGCCGGAGTTGAACTGTCCCAGGTAGATCTCATCGATCTGGCCGGCTTCGATGCCGGCGTTCGTGATGGCGTCGGTGGCCACCTGGACAATCAGGGACTCCAGGGTTTCGTCGGTCAGTTTGCCGAAGCGGCTGTGGCCCCAGCCCGTGAGGAGGACATCCTTGCCGAACTGTTCCTTCAGGCTCATGCCGTGGCTCCTTCGAGGGCGGATTCGTCCAGGTCAGAGTCCAGCGCGACGACGAACGCGGCCTCGGTCTTCTCGCGGATTTCGTCCACGCTGACGCCCGGCGCGAGGCGGGTCAGTGTGAGCTGCCGCCCGCCGCCGTCGTCCGTCTTATCCAAATCAAAGACCGCGAGGTCGCTGATGATCCGGTCCACACAGCTCAGCCCGGTGAGCGGCAGGGTGCATTCTGCGACGATCTTGGCGGTGCCGTCCTTGGCGTTGTGCTCGGTCAGGACCACCACCCGCGGGGTTCCGGCCACGAGGTCCATGGCGCCGCCCATGCCCTTGACCATCTTGCCGGGGATGGTCCAGTTGGCGAGGTCGCCGTTGCCGGAGACCTGCATGGCGCCGAGGATGGCCACCTTGACGTGGCCGCCGCGGATCATGCCGAAGGAGGTGGCGGAGTCGAAGATGCTGCCGCCGTCGAGCACGGTGACGGTCTGTTTGCCGGCGTTGATGAGGTCGGCGTCCTCCTCGCCTTCGTACGGGAAGGGGCCCATGCCGAGCAGGCCGTTTTCGCTCTGCAGGACCACGCGGACACCCTCGGGCAGGTTGTTTGCCACCAGCGTGGGGATGCCGATGCCCAGGTTTACGTAGTCGCCGTCGTTCAGTTCCTCGGCCGCGATGGCGGCCATTTCATCCCTGGTCCAGGCCATGGGGTTCTCCTTAGGTAGATTCAGGCGGTTAGGCGGACGCGAGCACGGTGCGGGGCCGGACGGTGCGCTGTTCGATGTCCTTGACCCGGCCGCTTGCCTGGACCAGGTGCTGGACGTACACGCCGGGGGTGACGATGTGGTTGGGATCCAGGGCCCCCGGAGGCAGGATGACTTCGGCCTCGGCGACGGTGACCGCCCCGGCGGTGGCAACCACGGGGTTGAAGTTCCGGGCCGTGTAGCGGTAGATCAGGTTTCCGTCCGTGTCCGCGGTGTGCGCGTGGACGAGGGCGACGTCGGCCCTGATGGCGCGCTCCTGGACGAAAGTTTCGCCGTCGAACTCCGCCAGCGGCTTGCCTTCGGCAACCAGGGTTCCCACCCCGGTCTTGGTGTAAAACGCGGGGATGCCGGCGCCCCCGGCGCGGAGGCGCTCGGCCAGGGTCCCCTGCGGGGTGAACTCCACGTCGAGTTTTCCGGCGAGGTACTGCTCGGCGAAGAGTTTGTTCTCGCCCACATAGGAGGCGATGACCTTCCGGACCTGGCCCGCCTCGATGAGGATGCCCAGGCCCTTGCCGTCCACGCCCATGTTGTTGGACACCACGGTCAGTTCCCGGACCCCGGAATCGCGGACGGCTTCGATCAGGTCCGCCGGGATGCCGCTCAGGCCGAAACCCCCCACGGCCAGTGTCATGCCGTCCTGGAGCAGTTCCTGCAGGACAGCGCCGGCGTTGGATTTAAGTTTGGACATTCCGTCTCCTCGTCGTTGAGTTGGTCAGCGCCTGCCCGGTATCCACTTTGTGGACATAGGGCCTGATGTAGGAGCCTAGGGATGACGCCAGGGAAGGTCAATGAGGTGAAAGCCTGCGTAAAGCGGATATTTCACGTCGTGGACGTTAGGCTGGGCGGTGTCCACATTGTGGAGCAATTCTTTTCAGCGGGAGGCTTGAATGACCAGTCCGGTCCAGGGAACGCAGGTGGTGGGGCGGGTGGCGGCACTGCTGCGCCTGGTGGGCCGGAAGCCGGGTGGCAGCTCCCTCGCCGGCCTGGTCCGGGAATCGGGCCTGACCCGGCCCACCGTCCACCGGCTCCTCACGTCCCTGGCCGCCGAAGGGCTCCTGGACCACGACGCCGGCAGCGGCAATTGGATCCTGGGCCCGGAAATGTTCCTGCTGGGATCGGTCGCAGCGGCCCGGTTCCCGTTTGAGGACATCGCCCGCCCCAGCCTGCGCCGGCTGGCCGAGGAGACGGGCGAAAGTGCCTTTTACTCCATCCGCCGGGGCCAGGAGGCGGTGTGCGTCCTGCGTGAGGAGGGCAGCTTCCCGGTGCGCTCCTTCGTCCTGCATGAAGGGGTCCGGTTTCCGCTGGGCGTGGCCTCAGCCGGGACCGCCATGATGGCGTTCCTGCCGGACGGGGAACAGGCGGCCATCCTGTCGGACTGGGACCAGCACGCGGGCGCCTTCGCCACGGGCCACCGCCGGGATGTGGTCACCGGAAACCTCGAGCAGACCCGGTTGCACGGCTATGCCGTGAATCCCGGCCTGATCCTTGAGGGCAGCTGGGGGATGGGGGCCGCCGTGTTCGACCAGCAGGGCCGTCCCGTCGGCGCGCTGTCGCTGACCGGGATCGAGCCCCGGTTCCGGCCGGCGCGGCAGGAGTTCCTGGGCAAACTCCTGATGGAGGAAGCCCACCGGATGACCGCCAGGCTTCCGACCGGCAGGCCTGCACCGGCCGTCTAAGGCCCGGCGCGCCCACCAGGAGGCCCCCTAGAAATTAGTAGGAAGTCCGAGTAGATTCGGGTTCAAAGATGACCGCATGCAAAGGAGCATTCGATGGTGCACGAGCTTTCACACTACGTCGGCGGCCAGCGGGTCGACGGCACTTCCGGGCGTTTCAGCGATGTCTACGACCCCTGCACGGGCCAGGTCCAGGCAAGGCTCCCGCTGGCAAACAAGGAGGAAGTGGCCAACGCGGTAGCCAATGCTGAGAAGGGCCAGCTTGAGTGGGCGGCCATGAATCCGCAGCGCCGCGGCCGGATCCTGCTCAAGTTTGTTGACCTGGTCAACGAGAACATGGACGAGCTGGCCACCCTGCTCTCCTCCGAGCACGGCAAGACCTTCCCGGATGCCAAGGGCGATATCCAGCGCGGCATCGAGGTAGTGGAGTTTTCCGCCAATGCCCCGCACCTGCTCAAGGGCGAGTTCTCGGACAACGCCGGCACGGGCATCGATGTCCACTCCCTGCGGCAGCCCCTGGGTGTGGTCGCCGGGATCACCCCCTTCAACTTCCCGGCCATGATCCCGCTGTGGAAGTCCGGCCCCGCGCTCGCCGCCGGCAACGCCTTTATTCTCAAACCGTCGGAGCGCGACCCCTCGGTGCCGTTGCGGCTCGCCGAACTGTACAGCGAAGCCGGCGTCCCGGACGGTGTGTTCAACGTGGTCAACGGGGACAAGGAAGCGGTGGACGCGCTCCTGGCGGACCCGCGCGTGAAGGCCATCGGCTTTGTGGGCTCCACCCCGATCGCCCAGTACATTTACGCCACGGCGGCGGCCCACGGCAAGCGCGCCCAGTGCTTCGGCGGCGCGAAGAACCACATGGTGATCATGCCCGACGCCGATCTTGAGATGGCTGCCGATGCGCTGATCGGTGCCGGGTATGGTTCCGCCGGTGAACGCTGCATGGCTATCTCCGTCGCGGTCCCGGTAGGCAAGGAAACAGCCGATGCACTGGTGGCCAAGCTGACCGAGCGGGTCAAGGCCCTGAAGGTGGGCCCCAGCCTGGACAAGGACTCGGACTTCGGCCCCGTCGTGGCCCAGTCCGCCAAGGACAGGATCGAAGGCTACATCCAGTCCGGCGTGGACGAGGGCGCAACGCTGGTGGCTGACGGCCGCGGCCTCACCGTGGACGGCTACGAGGACGGGTTCTGGGTGGGACCCACGCTCTTCGACAACGTCACCAAGGACATGAAGATCTACAAGGAAGAGATCTTCGGCCCGGTCCTCAGCGTCCTGCGCGCAGCCGACTACGACGAGGCGCTCAGGCTCTGCTCCGAGCATGAGTTCGGAAACGGCGTCGCGATTTTCACCCGGGACGGGGACGCCGCCCGCGACTTCGCCAGCCGCGTGGAGGTGGGCATGGTGGGCATCAACGTCCCCATCCCGGTCCCCATCGCGTACTACACCTTTGGCGGCTGGAAGGCCTCCGGCTTCGGGGACCTCAACCAGCACGGCGCCGACGCGTTCCGTTTCTACACCAAGACCAAGACGGTCACCACCCGTTGGCCTTCGGGCATCCGCCAGGGCGCCAGCTTCGTGATGCCGGCCGGCAGCTGATGGGCGGTTTTCCCGAAGCGAAGCCGCAAACAGCCGACGTCCTGTTTGAACGCCGCGGCCACCTGGGCATCGTCACCCTCAACCGGCCCAAAGCCGTCAACGCCCTCACCCTCGGCATGGTCACGGCAATCCTGGAGCAGCTCACCGCCTGGGCGGACGACGACGCCGTGGCCACCGTCCTGGTCCAGGGCGCCGGCGACCGCGGCCTGTGTGCGGGCGGGGACATTGTGGCCATCTACCGCGACATGGTGGAGGGAACCGGCCAGGCCCCGGAGTTCTGGACCATTGAATACCGGCTCAACGCGCTCATTTCCCGCTATCCCAAGCCGTACGTTGCCTTCATGGACGGCCTGGTGCTCGGCGGCGGCGTGGGGATCTCGGCGCACGGCTCGGTCCGCATTGTCACCGAGCGCACCCGCACCGGGATGCCCGAAACCACTATCGGTTTTGTCCCTGACGTCGGCGGCACGCTCCTGCTGGCCCGCTCGCCGGGGGAGTCCGGCACGCATGCCGCGCTCACCGGCGCCCACCAGAGCGGGGCGGACGCTTTGTTCCTCGGGCTGGCTGACCACTTTGTGCCCTCCGGCAGCCTCCCTGCGCTCGCGGAAGCGCTGGAAAGCGCGACGCCGGATGCCGCCGTCGGGCGCTTTGTCCAGGAATCGCCGGCCTCGGCGCTGGCGGAGCAGCGGGAGTGGATTGATGCCGCCTATGCCGCCGATGACGCCGAGGAGATTGTGCGCCGGCTGCGCGCCGCCGCCGGCGGTGCGGCGGCCGAAGCTGCCGCCAGCATCGAAGCGAAGTCGCCCACTGCCGTGAAGCTCACCCTCGCATCGCTCCGGCGCGTGCGCGGGCTCTCGCTCCCGGAAGCTCTGGCGCAGGAATACCGGGTGGGGCTCCGCTGCCTTGAGGGGCCGGACTTCCGTGAAGGCATCCGGGCGCAGGTGGTGGACAAAGACCGCAATCCGCACTGGAAGCCGGCGTCCCTCGCCGAGGTGACCGCGGCCGACGTCGAGCGCTATTTCGCGCCCCTGGGTGAGCGTGAGCTCAAACTTCAGTTAAAGGAGTCCGACCATGTCTGACAGCGCAGCATCCGGCACCATCGCCTTCCTGGGCCTCGGCCACATGGGCGGTCCCATGGCGGCCAACCTGATCAAGGCCGGCCACAGCGTGCTGGGCTATGATCCCGTGCCGGCCGCCGTTGAAGCGGCCAAGGCACACGGCATCCCCATGGCTGCCTCCGCGGCGGAGGCCGTGGCCGGTGCCGCCGTGGTGCTCACCATGCTGCCCAGCGGACAGCACGTCCTGGACGCCTACCGCGGGGGCAACGGGGCACCCGGCCTGCTCTCAGTGGCCGGGCCGGACACCATGTTCCTGGACTGCTCCACCATCAACGTGGACGAGGCCCGCGAGGCTGCAGCGATTGCCGTGGAGGCCGGGCACCGCTCCGTGGACGCGCCCGTGTCCGGCGGAGTGGTGGGGGCGGAGGCAGGCACGCTGACGTTTATGGTGGGCGCCCTCCCCGAAGACTTCGAAACCGTCAAGCCGATCCTGGAGCGGATGGGCAAACGCATCGTGCACTGCGGGGACCACGGCGCAGGGCAGGCCGCGAAGGTCTGCAACAACATGATCCTGGGCGTGTCCATGATTGCCGTCAGCGAGGCGTTTGTGCTCGGCGAGAAGCTTGGCCTGACGCACCAGGCGCTGTTCGACGTCGCTGCCAACGCCTCGGGCCAGTGCTGGGCGCTGACCACTAACTGCCCCGTCCCGGGGCCCGTCCCCACCAGCCCGGCCAACCGGGATTACCAGCCGGGTTTCGCGGGCGCGCTGATGGCCAAGGACCTGCGGCTTGCCCTCAACGCCTTGGAAAGCACTGGCGTGGCGGCGCAGATGGGGCCGCTGGCCTCAAGGATTTACGACGAATTCGCCGCAGGGGACGGCGCCGGCCGTGACTTCTCCGGCATCATTACGGACATCCGGGACAAGTCAGCCACGTAGCGTTGGCAGGGACACATTTTTCATTGACGGAACCAAAGGGGCACAGGTTGGCGCAGCAGTTCGAGAACATTCTGGTGGAACACCGCGGCCGGGTGGGTCTGGTGACCCTGAACCGTCCGCAGGCGCTTAACGCGCTGAACAAGGCCACGATGGAGGAGGTTGTGGCCGCCGTCACCGCCATGGACGCCGATCCCGCCGTGGGGGCGGTGGTGATTACGGGCTCGGAGAAGGCCTTCGCCGCAGGGGCGGACATCAAGGAAATGTCCTCGAAGGGCTACGTGGACATGTACGCCGAAGACTGGTTCCGGGAATGGGAAAGCCTCACCCGGCTGCGCATTCCGGTCGTGGCGGCGGTGTCCGGCTTCGCCCTGGGCGGCGGCTGCGAACTGGCGATGATGTGCGACATCATCATCGCCGGCGACAACGCGAAATTCGGCCAGCCTGAAATCAACCTCGGCGTCATCCCCGGGATGGGCGGTTCGCAGCGGCTGACCCATGCGGTGGGCAAGGCCAAAGCCATGGACATGGTCCTCACCGGACGGATGATGGACGCCGCCGAGGCAGAGCGTGCCGGACTGGTTTCACGCGTGGTGCCGGCAGCGTCCGTGGTGGAGGAAGCGGTAAAAGCCGCCGAGGTGATTGCGTCCAAGTCCAAGCCGGCAGCAATGCTGGCCAAGGAAGCCGTGAATGCCGCCTTTGAGCTGGGCCTCACGCAGGGTGTGCTGTTTGAGCGCCGGATGTTCCACTCGCTGTTCGCCACGGAGGACCAGAAGGAAGGCATGGCGGCGTTCAGCGAAAAGCGCCAGCCGGAGTTCAAACACCGCTGAAATCAGTCCGTGAAGTCGCCGGCGGCTTTACGGAAGTTGCCCAGCACGCGGAGCAGGTGGTCCACGTCGTCGTCCGCGAACCCGGACTTGCCGAAGACCTCGGCGTTGAGCGCCGCCGTCGCCCGTTTGGCCAGGGTGCGGCCTGCCGCGGTGAGCTCGATCAGCGTGGTCCGTCCGTCCGTGGGATGCGGGGACCGCGCCACCAGGCCGGCCTGCTCCAAACGGTCGACGGCGTTGGTCACCGAGGTGGGATGTACCTGCAGCAGGGCGCTGGCTTTGTTCATGGGCAGCGCGCCGCTGCGGGCGAAGCTCAGGAGCGCGAGCAGTTCATAGCGTGCGAACGTCAGTCCGAACGGCTTGAGTACCGTCTCGATCCGGCCCAGGAGGATCTGCTGGGTCCGCATAATGGCGGTGATGGCTGCCATGGGTGCGGCCACATCGCCCCAGCCGTGGCGTTCCCAGTTCTGCCGGGCCTCGGCGATGGGATCGCGGGGGAGCGGGCTGCCCACGGTACCTCCTGACATTGCTGGGCCTACGGCCGCGTCATGTGTCTCACCAGCAATATACTAGGACTTCCAAGGGTATGGAAGGTGCCGCGGGGCTACTTCCACCAGGTGTCGAAGATGGTGACCGGGACGGTGCGCTTGTGCCGGGTCCGCAGGTACTTCTGTTCAATCAGTTCGGCCGCGGCTTCCGGGATCTCCCGGCCCTCAAGGTAATCGTCAATCTGGTCGTAGGAGATACCCAGTTCGTCCTCGTCGGTGCGGCCCGGCTTGTCGTCGAGAAGGTCCGCCGTCGGCACCTTCTCCCAGACCCGGGCGGGGGCGCCCAGCTCAGCCAGGAGTTCGCGGTTCTGGCGTTTGTTCAGGCCGAACAGGGGCAGGATGTCCGCGCCGCCGTCGCCGTACTTGGTGAAGAACCCCGTGACGGACTCGGCGCCGTGATCCGTGCCGATCACCAAGTAATTGTGTTCGCCGGCGAGGGCGTACTGGGCGATCATGCGGGTCCGCGCCTTGGTGTTTCCTTTGTGGAAGTCCGATATCTCGGAGCCCACGGTCTTCTCGAATTCGTCCTCGAAGCCATCCACCGCGGCGGAGATGTTAAAGGTCCACTCTGTTTTGGGCTGGATGAAGTCCAGGGCCGCCTGCGCATCGTCTTCATCGTGCTGGACGCCGTACGGCAGACGGACCGCGACGAAGTTCGCCTCCACACCCTCAGCCTCAAGCTCCTCCACGGCCAGCTGGGCCAGCCGCCCGGCGAGGGACGAATCCAGCCCGCCCGAGATGCCCAGCACAAAGCCCTTTGTCTGGGTTGCCCGGAGGTACTCCTTCAGGAAATCCACCCGCTTGCGCACCTCCCCGGCAGGATCGATCCGGGGCTGCACGCCCATTTCTTCAATGATGGTGGCCTGGAGTTCGCGCATGTGATCCAGCCTAGTCAGCGGTGTCAACAACGCTCAACTGTGTCCCTGCGTCGGTGGCGTGTCGCAGGGCCGGCCTTCCGGGGATCACGGGGTTACAGAGGCTGCGGCGCCGGTCCGGTGGAGCCGCGCACCGTGAGGTGGGTGGGCATCAGGGAACGGCTGCGGCTGCCGCCGCCGGCCAAAGGGTTCAGCTGGGCCAGCAGCATGGACACGGAGACGCGGCCTGCCTGCTCGATCGGGGAGGCCATGGTGGTCAGCGGCGGATTGCAGAAGTCTGCCCCGAAGATGTCATCACAGCCCACCACGCTCATGTCTTCGGGCACGCGGATGCCGCGTTCACGCAGCCGCTGGAGCATGCCGATGGCAATGAGGTCGTTGAAGGCGATGCACGCCGTGACCCCCGAGTGCACCGCGGCGTCGGCAGCTGCAGCACCCGATTGGGTCTTGGGGGCAAAGGGACCGAGCCGGCGCACTTCAACCCCGCGGTCCTTGGCCGCAGTGGCGAGCGCATTCCAGCGCAAGGTACTCGACTGTGACGTGAGGGGGCCGGCCATGTAGGCAATGCGGGTATGGCCGAGCGAGATGAGGTGGTCCAGGGCCTGGCTGGTGGCCGAGGGCGTGTCAATGACCACCGCCGGCACCCCCGCCACATCCCGGTTGATGGTAACGATGGGAATCTTCGCGGCGGCCGCCAGCAGCGCCTCGTCACTGAGCCTTGATGCCGTCACGATGATGCCGTCGGCACTCTTGCGCAGCTGCTCCATGCTGCTGGCTTCAACCTCGTCGGACTCCTCGGTATCCACCAGCAGCTGGGTGTAGCCCGCCGCTTTGAGTTGAAGCTGGGTGCCCCTGATCAGGTCGAAGTAGAACGGATTGGTGATGTCCGGTACCAGGACGCCCACGGCGCCCGTCCGTCCCGAGCTCAGGGCTTTCGCCTGGCTGTTGGGAGTGTAGTTCAGCTCCGCGGCCGCCGCTTCGATGCGTGCGCGGGTACGGATGTTGACCCGGTCCGGGGTGGAAAGTGCGCGTGAAACAGTGGACGCGGCCACTCCGCACATGGCGGCGATGTCATGAATGGTGGCAGGACGCTCTGTTCCGGCTGTTTGCATCGCCATGGCGTTCCTCTCTGAACGGGACAATACGGGCACTGTGACCATAGCCACAGCCCTGATGCTCCTAGATTGCCACAGGATGTCAACATTTGGCAATCGGTTGTCATCGAATGTGCCGGTGTCTAGACTTAGTGCAGAAACTTTGTGAACCAAGTCACCCGCGCCGGCGCGGCTCCAAGCTGTCCGGCCGTGGCAAACCTAAGGAGATCCCCGTGTCCGCACCATCCAGCGCAGCATCACCCACCGCCTGGCAGCTCTCCGGCTTCGGCGACGAAGTGGATCCCGATCCGGCGGTCCAGGCCGCAGTCATGCTGGCCCTGGGCGCCAGCCATATTGAGGTCCGCAGCGCCTGGGGCGTGAACGTCTCCGAACTCACGCCGGAGCAGGTGACCGAACTCAAGGGAATCCTCGACGCCAAGGGACTGAAGGTGTCCGCGGTGGCCAGCCCCATCGGCAAGGTGGACATCAGCCTGCCCGTGGAGCACGAGGTGGAGCGCCTGCGCCAGATCATCTCCGTGGCCAGGGGCCTGGACACCAAATACATCCGCATCTTCTCCTTCTACCGGGGTGAAACCCAGACGCCGGAAGAGATCCGCGACGACGTCATCACCCGCATGCGGGCCCTCGCCGCCGAAGCCGAAAGCGCCGGCGTCGTCCTCCTGCACGAGAACGAAAAGGACATCTACGGCGACACGCCGGAGCGCGTCCTGGACATCATGGAATCGGTGGGTTCCCCGGCCCTGCGTGTCGCGTGGGACAACGCCAACTTCGTCCAGGTGGGCGTCCGCCCGTACACCGACGGTTACGCCATGCTCCGCCCCTACCTTGAGTACCTGCAGGTCAAGGACGCCGTCATGGCCACGGGCGAGGTTGTGCCCTCCGGCGAAGGTGACGGGGAACTGGACGCCACCATCGCCGCCCTCAAGGAAGACGGGTACACGGGCTTCGCCTCGCTGGAGCCGCACCTGGCCATCCAGCATGAGCTGGGCGGCTTCTCCGGACCGGTTGCCTTCGGCGTCGCCGCACGCGCCTTCGCCACCCTCGCGGCCAAGAACGGAATCGAACTTTCGTGACGGCACTCAAGGCTGCGGTCATCGGCTGCGGGGACGTTTCCGCGGTTCACCTTGAGGCCATAACAAAGCTCGACGGCGTCCGGCTGGCGGCCGTGTGCGACACCGACCCCGGCCGTCTCGCCGCCGCCGTGGCCGCCCACGGCGTGCCGGGATTCTCCGACCACGCCAGCCTCATTGAGGCCGTGGGGCCGGACGTTGTGCACATCACCACCCCGCACAACACGCATGCCGCGATTGCAGCGGACTGCCTCGGCCGGGGCGTCAACGTCATTGTGGAGAAGCCGCTGGCACACACCCTTGAAGAGGGGCGCCGGCTGGTGGCGGCTGCCAAGGCGAGCGACGCCAAGATTGCCGTCTGCTTCCAGAACCGCTACAACGCCACCGCCCAGGCCATGCACGCCCTGCTCTCCTCCGGTGAGCTTGGCGCGGTAGTGGGCGCTTCGGCCACCGTGATGTGGCACCGCGACGCCGACTACTACCGCAGCCGGCCCTGGCGCGGCACCTGGGCGGGCGGCGGCGGCGGCCTCATGATGAACCAGGCCATCCACACCGTGGACCTGCTGCAGTGGCTGGTGGGCGATGTCGTCTCCCTGTCCGGCCATGCGGCCACGAGGTTCCTGGGCGACACCATTGAAGTGGAGGACACGGCGGAATTCGTGGCAGAGCATGCCAACGGCGTCCGCAGTGCCTTCTATGCCACGCTGGCCAACGCCGTGAACGCGCCCGTCACGCTGGATATCGTCACGGAAAAAGCCACACTCAGCCTGCGCGGGGACCTGACCGTCTCCCACGCGGACGGCCGCGTTGACGTGGTGCCCGAGCGTGTGGTGGAGTCCGGCGGACGTGCCTATTGGGGCGTTTCGCACGAGCTCCTCATCGCCGACTTCTACAGCAGGCTCGGTGAAGCGGGGCACTTCTGGATAGACCCGGAAGAGGCAGAAAAGTCCCTGCGGATCGTCAAGGAAATCTACCGGCAGAGCTATCCGGACGCCCTGGATGAGGTCTCCTAACGGGCGGTCCCGGCAGCTGCACCGTATTCAGGGCAACCGATTGTAGGTTGCCTTTACGCGCATCCTGACTCCTTAAATTTCCAATTGTGCAACATTAGTGACAATCGGTTGCCAAACGTGGCAATCATGCGTACTCTGAATCTCGCAAGGTCGGTGTGGTCCAGGCCACACCGATCGGATTCGTCTCTCTCACGTTCCACAGATTCAGGAGCCAACAATGAAGTTAGGTCCCAAGGCGGCAGCAGCCGCTCTTATCGTCAGTGCAGCACTGGCGCTGACCGCCTGCGGAGGCGGCGCCACGGGCGCCAACCCGGCCGCAGCCAAGACGACCACCCTTACGCTGGGCACCGTCCAGGAAATCCGTTCCTGGGACCCGGCCCAGGCTCACGTGGGCCACATTCTCCAGCCTTACCAGGCAGCGTATGACTCCCTGCTCCTGAGGCAGCCGGACGGCAAGCTGAGCCCCATGCTGGCCACCGCGTGGAAGTACAACGACACCAACACCAAGCTCACCCTGGACCTCCGCACGGACGTGACGTTCAGCGATGGAGCCAAGTTCGACGCCGAAGCCGCCAAAGCCAACCTGGACCACTTCAAGACGGCCAACGGCCCGCAGATGGCCCAGCTGACCGCGGTCACCGGCGTCACGGTGGTTGATGCCGACACGATCGAGCTCAACCTCACCACCCCGGACCCCTCGCTGGAGTTCTACCTGAGCCAGGCTGCCGGCCTGATGGGCAGCCCCAAGGCCCTCGGCACCGAAGCCATTAAGACCGAACCAGTGGGCTCCGGCCCCTACGTCATGGACAAGGCCGCCACGGTCAAGGACTCCCAGTCCGTGTTCACCGCACGCAAGGATTACTGGAACAAGGACCTCCAGAAGTTCCAGAAAGTCACCTTCAAGACCCTGACCGACCTGACTGCCCGCACCAACGCCCTCGTCTCGGGCCAGGTGGATGCCACACTGCTGGACCCCAAGACGGGCAAGCAGGCCGAGGGCGCCAAGATGACCCTCGCCGCGAACCAGGTCGACTGGCAGGGACTGCTGCTGATGGACCGCGACGGTGCCAAAAACGCCCCGCTCGGCAACGTGAAGGTCCGCCAGGCCATCAACTACGCGTTCGACCGCAAGACCATCCTTGAGCAGGTCCTGCTGGGCCAGGGCACACCAACCTCGCAGCCTTTCGGCAAGGAAAGCGGAGCCTGGACCGAGGAACTTGAAAACTACTACTCCTACGATCCGGCCAAGGCCAAGCAGCTCCTGAAGGAAGCAGGCTACGAAACCGGAGTGACGCTCGAAGTCCCCTCGGTTCCGGGCTTCGAAACCCAGCTCGCGGTCGTCAAGCAGCAGTTGGCTGACGTTGGGATCACGCTGAACGTAGGCTCTGCCCTTACCAACACCTTCACCTCGGACATCGCAGCACAGAAGTTCACCACCATGTACTTCTCGCTCTTCCAGGGCGAGCCGTGGGTGGCCATCAACCAGATCGTCTCCACCAAGGCGCTGTACAACGCGTTCAAGAACACCACCCCTGAACTGCAGGCCAAGATCGATGCCGTCCAGACCGGCGGCAAGGACGCGGGCAAGCTGGCCCAGGAAGTCAACAAGTACGTGGTGGAGCAGGCCTGGTTCGCACCCATGTTCCGCGTGAACCAGATGTATTACCACAACTCCAAGGTCACGGTGACGCCTCAGATTCAGCAGGCCGTTCCCTCGATCTACAACTACGCTCCCGCCTTTTAGCAGCGGGCCAGCAGCCTCAAACCGGCGCAGGTCCGGCGGTCCGCTTCACGGCGGGCCGCCGGACCGGGCACTCAATACCATGCCTGTTCAATGGAGCCAGCAATGATCCCCTTCATCCTCAAACGCCTCGGCAGCGGAGTCGTAGTGCTGCTTGCCGTCTCGATCCTCACCTTTTCCCTGCTCTACGTATCGAGCGGCAGCATCGCACGGAACATCCTGGGCGACCAGGCCACACCCGAGCAGCTGGCCGTCAAGGAAGCCGAGTTGGGGCTTGACCAGCCCATCATCACGCGTTACATCAGCTGGCTCACGGACGCCCTGGGCGGCAACCTGGGTGCCTCCTGGTTCACTTCCGAACCCGTTGCCAATGCCCTGGCCACCCGCATTCCCGTGACCATGACCATGGTGGTGGTGGCCATGATCCTCATCTCCATCATCGCTACCCTCATTGGCGTGGCCGCGGCCGTCAAGCGGGGATGGGTGGACCGTGTGGTCCAGATCGGTGCCATCATCGGCGACTCGATCCCCGGGTTCGTCATCGGCATCATCCTGGTGACCATCCTGGCCATCCAGATGGGCCTGTTCCCCGCCACCAGCACCATTGCACCCGGCGTGGACGCATCCGCCTGGGTGTTGTCGCTGACCCTTCCGGTGATCGCCCTGCTCATCAACGGCGTTACCGGCGGTGCGCAGCAGATCCGCAGCGCCGTCATTAAGCAGCTCGAACGGGACTACGTCCGCACCCTGCGCAGCCGCGGCATCGGCGAGCGGGAGGTCCTGTTCAAGCACGTGCTCCGCAGCGCCGCTCCTGCCGGGCTGACCGTGCTGAGCCTCCAACTGATCGGCATGCTTGGTGGCGTCGTCATCCTCGAGTCGATCTTTGCCCTGCCCGGCATGGGCCCCATGGCTGTCACCGCTACTATCCAGAGCGACCAGCCGGTGGTCATGGGCGTCGTTATGTACACCGTCGCCGTGGTGATTGTGGTCAACCTGATTGTTGACCTGCTCAACGGCTGGCTCAACCCGAAGGTGCGTGTCTCGTGACCGAGTCCGTCGAAACCTCAGCCCTCACGCCGCCCCCAGGCAGTCCCGTACCAGGAACGTCCGGTCAGACCGGCACCGTGGTCCGGTCCTCAGCCTTCAAACGCATCCTGAAGAACCCCTTGGGTGTGGTTGCCCTGGTCATCCTGCTGGGCGTGATCCTGCTCGCAGCGTTCGCAAATGTGCTCGCGCCGTTCGACCAGAACTTCGCCAATATCTCCAAAACACTGGCCGCCCCCGACGGGGTCAACATCCTCGGTACGGACAGCTCCGGCCGCGACGTCTGGAGCCGGCTCCTTTACGGAGCCCAGCTAACGCTCCTTTCGGCGCTTCTGTGCGCCGCCGTCGCCATCCTGATCGGCCTGCCCGCCGGCCTCGTGGCCGGCTACTATGCCGGAAAGTTCGAAGCGGTGGCCAACTGGATCGTGGGCATCCTGATGAGCCTTCCCGGCTTGATCGTGCTGATGACCATCCGTTCCGCCTTTGGCCCGTCGGTTTGGATTGCCATGATCGCTTTCGGCGTCCTGATCAGCCCGTCGTACTTCCGCCTGGTGCGCTCCGCAGTGCAGTCGGTACGCAACGAGCTTTATGTTGACGCAGCCCGCGTCTCCGGCCTTTCCGACGTCCGGATCATCAGCCGCCACATCTTCTCCGTGGTCCGTGCTCCGATCATCATCCAGACCGCAGCCATCACCGGCGTTGCCATTGCCATCCAGTCCGCGCTGGAATTCCTGGGGCTGGGCGACCCGGCCAAGGCCACTTGGGGAGTGATGCTGAGCGAAGGCTTCAAAAACGTCTACCTCACCCCGTCCCTGCTCTTCTGGCCAGCTTTCGCCATGGCCCTGACCATCGGAGCCCTGGTCCTGCTCGGCAACGCAGTCCGCGATGCCCTTGAAGACGGCGAGAAGATCAGGCACCGCAGGAAGAAAACGTACGCGGCCCGGGACGCGGCTGCCGCCAGCGCCGCCAAGGCAGCACGCAAGACCGTTGCCGCCGTCGAGTCCGGCACGGAACACCACCTGGTCAAGGTGACCAACCTGGGCGTCGGCTATCCGCAGGCCGACGGTTCGATCAAGAAGGTGGTGGACGACGTTTCGTTCCACGTTGACCGCGGTGAAATCCTCGGCATCGTGGGCGAGTCCGGTTCGGGCAAGTCCCAGACCGCCTTCTCGATCCTGGGCCTGCTGCCGGACACTGCACGGATCGTGGCCGGTGCCATCCAGTTCGATGGCCAGTACACGGTGGCGCCGGGGGAGGACAAAGTCAACCAGAGCCGGCTGTCCAAGCTGCGCGGCAAGCGGATTTCGTACATTCCGCAGGAACCGATGAGCAACCTGGATCCGGCCTTCACCATCGGCTACCAACTGGTCACCCCCATGGTGCGGGTCCTCGGAATTTCCAAGGCGGAAGCGACCACCCGTGTCATGAAGCTGCTCTCGGACGTTGGCATCGTCAACCCCGAGCGGACGTTCAAGGCCTACCCCCACGAGGTCTCCGGCGGCATGGCCCAGCGCGTCCTGATCGCCGGTGCCATCAGCTGCGAACCGGACCTCATCATCGCGGACGAGCCCACCACTGCCCTGGACGTGACGGTGCAGGCCGATGTGCTGGACCTCATCCGCGACCTCCAGCGCCGCCTTGGCGTCGGCGTCATCCTGGTGACCCACAACTTCGGTGTGGTGGCTGACCTGTGCGACCGCGTGGTGGTCATGCAGAACGGACGCCTGGTGGAGGAAGGCCCCGTACGGGAGATCCTGCGCGAACCGAAGGAACGCTACACCCAGACGCTGCTGGCTTCCATGCTCGAAGGCAAGGAACCGATGACCATGCTGGTGCCCTCAATGGCAAAGGAGAACGTGCTGTGACCGAAACTGTAGCCCTCAATGCCGCGGAGTCGGTCCCGGCACGCGACGGACTCCTGCGCGTGGAAAACCTGGTGGTGGATTATGCGGGCAAGGGCTTCCGGGCCCGGAAGTTCCGCGCCCTGACGGACATCAACATTCATATCGGCCAGGGTGAGACCCTGGGCCTGGTGGGGGAGTCCGGTTCGGGCAAAACCACCCTCGGCCGCGCGGTCCTGGGCCTGGCCCCGGTCAGCGGGGGCAGGATCACCTTCGAGGGCAAGGACATCAGCCATGCCAGCCGGAAGGAGCGCCGCGTCCTGAGCCGGGACATGCAGGTGGTCTTCCAGGACCCCTACACCTCGCTGAACCCGGCCCTGGAGATCGGCGAGATCCTCGCCGAGCCCCTGGGCGTGCAGGGCATGGAAGGCACAGCGGCCAGGAAGCGTGTGCAGGAACTGCTGGACCAGGTTGGCCTGCCCTCGGACGCCATCCACCGCCTGCCGCGCGAATTCAGCGGCGGCCAGCGCCAGCGCGTAGCGATTGCCCGTGCACTGGCGCTGTCTCCCAAGCTCATCGTCTGCGACGAACCGGTCAGTGCACTGGACCTTTCCACGCAGGCCCGCGTCCTGGATCTCTTCCTGCAGATCCAGAAGGACACCGGCGTTTCCTACCTGTTTGTCTCCCACGACCTTGACGTGGTCCGCCACATCAGCCACCGTGTGGCCGTGATGTACCGTGGAGAGATCGTGGAGCAGGGGCCGGCAGAGGTTGTCACACGCAGCCCCGAGCACCCCTACACGCAGCGACTGCTCCTCGCCTCCCCGGTGCCGGATCCGGACCGCCAGGAGAAGCGCCGCGCTGACCGCCACCGCCTGCTCGAAGAACAGCGGCAGCAGGCCGAACAGGCCGGCGTCCCCGCCTAGGCCGTCCCGCAACCAACTCAACAGCAGCAAACAACAATGGAGGGCTAACATGGCCACATCAGCCAAAATTGGCGTACAGGCAATGATGCTGAAGGACAGCTTCGCCGAAGCCGGGGCATTCGAAACGCTCCGCAAGGTCAGCGAAATCGGCTACAACGCCGTCGAGATCTCCCAGATCCCGATGACGCCGGAGAACGTGGCTGAGCTGGACCGGTCCCGCACCGAACTGGGCATGGACATCGCGGCACTGTCCGTGGCCATGGAGACCCCCAAGGGACGCCCGGGCGACTCGCTGGCGGAGCACTTCGACAAGATCGTTGAGGACGCCAAGCGGCTGGACTCCAAACTGCTGCGGATCGGCATGCTGCCGTTCTCGGCCATGACCTCAATCGGGGCGGTGGTTGACTTCGCCAAACAGGCCAACGACTACGCCGAACGCCTTCAGGAGCAGGGCCTGGGCCTGTATTACCACAACCACCACATCGAGTTCGCGAAGTTCGACGGCAAGTACATGCTGGACATCATCGCCGAGAACTCCCCGGCCATGGGCATGGAAATTGACGTGCACTGGGTCCAGCGCGGCGGCCTCGACCCGGTCCGCACCCTGGAAAAGTACGCCGGCCGCACGGCGATGGTGCACCTTAAGGACTACCGGATCGGGGTCATGCCGGAGTCCGCACTGGGGCTCCTGGATGCCGGGGATTTCGCCGGCTTTATGACCGAGTTCAAGAACGTTGTCCAGTTCGCCGAAGTAGGCGAGGGCAACCTTGACTTTGCCGCCATCATCCCGGCCGCCCAGGCCGCCGGTGCCGAGTACCTCCTGGTGGAACAGGACGAGCTCTACGGCCGCACCGTCTGGGAAGCGCTGCAGACCTCCTACGACAACCTCGTTGCGCTGGGCCAGTCCGAACTCTTCTAACCCCGTCCCCGACGACGCACCACAGAAAACGGAGATTCAATTCATGAGCAAGAAAGTACGCCTCGGCATCATCGGCCTGGGCCAGCAGGGCGGCGCCTACGCCAAGTTCATCACGGACGGACTGGTCCCCAACATGGAGATCGGCGCCATCTGCGACATCGACCCGGCCAAGAAGGAACTGGCCGCCGCCTCCTACCCGGAAGTGCCCTTCTACGAGGACTACATCACCATGCTGGAAAGCGGTGACGTGGACGCCGTCGTCACCTGCGTTCCGCACTTCCTGCACCCTGAGATGGGCATCGAGACGCTCAAGCGCAACATCCACGCCCTGGTGGAGAAGCCGGCCGGCGTGTACACCAAGCAGGTCAAGGAACTCAACGAGTTCGCTGCCACCAAGCCGGAGCTGACGTTCGGCATCATGTTCAACCAGCGCAACAACCCGCTGTACCAGAAGCTCAAGGAGATCGTGGCGAACGGCGAGATCGGCAAGATCCGCCGCACCAACTGGATCATCACCACCTGGTGGCGGCCGCAGGGCTACTACAACTCCAGTGCGTGGCGTGCAACGTGGGGAGGCGAGGGCGGCGGCGTCCTGGTCAACCAGGCACCGCACCAGCTGGACCTGTGGCAGTGGATCTGCGGCGTGCCCAAGTCGGTTTACGCGAAGGTGGCGTTCGGCTTCCGGCGCGACATCGCCGTCGAGGATGAAGTGACGGCAGTGGTGGACTACGGCGACGGCGCCACCGGCGTTTTCGTCACGGCCACACACGATCTGACCGGCACGGACCGCTTCGAAATCCTGGGTGACCAGGGCAAGATCGTGGTCGAAAACAGCAAGACGGCCACCGTCACCCGGCTGCACAAGCCCGAGCGCGAGCTCAGCGAAGGCATGGACATGGAAGATGTCCGCAAGCTCTTTATGGGCGAGCTGAACCCGGAGCAGTACTACACCACCGAGGTCATCGAGTTTGAGTCCGCCTGGGGTGCCCAGCACTCCGGCGTGCTGGAGAACTTCGCCGCCAACATCCTGGACGGAACCCCCCTGCTGGCCCCGGGCTCGGACGGCATCAACGGTGTGCGGCTGGCCAACGCCATCCACCTCTCCGCCTGGACCGGCAAGGAAGTGGGACTGGACTTCGACGAAAACGAGTTCCTCGCGGAGCTCAACAAGCGCATCGCCGAAGAGGGCAAATTCCCGCAGCGCGCCTGACGCCGGGCTGAACAGCGGCACTTCGCGGCGGCTGCGTCCCGTTTTGGAACCTCAAAACGGGCCGCAGCCGCCGTCGCGTTAAGCGCTTTCATCGCTAAGATGGGCCGGTGACTGAACCCAAGACCCCGGATGCCGGCACCGCTGCCGGCGCGGCCAAAAAACACGGCCGGGACGGAAAATCCAACGCAACGATTTACGACATCGCGAGGATTGCCGGCGTCAACGCCTCCACGGTTTCACGGGCACTCAGCAAGCCTGGCCGGGTGAGTCCCAAAACTCAGAAGCTGATCGAGGATGCGGCCGCCGAGCTGAACTACCACGTGAACCCGTTTGCCCGCGCCCTTCCCACCGGGAAGACAAACACCTTCGGCCTGATCGTCGCGGACATCACCAACCCCACCTTCTTCGACATTATCCGCGGCGCGGAAACCACCGCGACGGACCGTGACTACACCCTGGTGCTTGCCGAATCGGCCGAGTCCCCGGCAACGGAACTGACCGCCGCCCGCCGTCTGATGGCCACCGTGGACGGCCTCATCCTGGCGAGCCCCCGCATGGACGACGACAATATCCGAGCCCTGGCCCGGGACAAGCCGGTAGTGGTCATCAACCGCGAAGTGGAGGGTGTGCCGTGCGTGGTGCCGGACGTGCACAAGGGGCTCAGTGAGGCGGTCCGCAGCCTTGCCGGGAACGGCCACCACAGGATCGCCTACGTTGCGGGGCCGCCGGAGTCCTGGATGTCCGAGCGGCGCTGGGAAGGCGTGCAGGCGGCCAGCGAATGGTCCCGGCTCGAGGCAGTCCGGCTGGAATCCACCAAACCAACGGTCGACGGCGGCCGGCAGACGGCGCGTGATGTCCGCGCCAGCGGTGCCACGGCGGTGCTGACATACAACGATCTTCTGGCGATTGGCCTCATGCAGGAACTCCAGGCCGCCGGGATATCGGTGCCGGACCAGATCAGCATCGTTGGCTTCGATGACATCTTCGGTGCGGACTTCACGACGCCGCCACTGACCACCGTGCGTTCGCCGCTGGGGGAGTGCGGCGCCGGCGCCGCCACCCGCCTCCTGGATCTGCTGCACGGAACCGGCGAACCGGCCGGCACCCTGAGTGTGGAGACGGAGCTTGTCCTCCGCGGTTCGAGCGGACGGATCCTGTCTGCCTGACCACCCGAGGGCGGCTGCAAGCTTCACTTGGCAATTTTTGGCAACCGGTTGACAAAAGCGGGGACCAGGCCGGATTATTGACCTATGTCACAGTCGATTGCTGCCAACCCAGACAGGCTCCTGCCCGCGGATCCAGGAACGCGCAGCATCGCGCGCGACCTTCTTCAGCGCGTCCAGGACCTCCCCATCATCTCCCCGCACGGCCACGTTGACGCTGCTGTCATCGAAAACAACACCCCCTTTCCTGATCCGGCGGCGCTGCTGGTCAGCCCGGACCACTACGTCACCCGGCTGATCCACGCCAGCGGCGTCCCCCTGGACATGCTCCGCGCGGGCGGAACCAGCACGCCCGAATCAAGGGATATCTGGCGCACCTTCGTTGCAGCCTGGCCGCTTTTCGAGGGCACGGCGTCCGGCTACTGGCTGCGCACCCAGTTCGACAGCGTCTTCAAGCTGGGCGCAGACCTGGGCGAGATGTCCGCTGACGCAAGCTATGACGCCATTGCCGCCAAGCTGGTTGAGCCCGGGTTCCGTCCGCGCCAGCTTTTCAAGGACTTCAACATCGAGGTCCTGGCCACCACCGACGATCCACTGGATAACCTGGCCAGCCATAAAGCGATCGCCGAGGACCCGACCTTCGCCGGCCGGGTCCTGCCGACGTTCCGCCCGGACCAGTACCTGAACATCGCGCACCCCGCCTGGGGCGCCAACGTGGACCGGCTGATCGACGCCGCCGGCGACGGCGCCACCGGCTACAGCGCCTATATCACGGCCCTGGAGAACCGCCGTCGGTACTTCGTGGAGCACGGCGCCGTCTCCGCCGACCACGGCGTGGCCACCCCCGCCACGCTGAAGCTGGACCGTGCCGAGGCTGAGCGGATCTTCGAACTCGCCCGGGCCGGGAAGGCCACTGCTGAGGACCGCAACACCTTCGAAGCCCACATGATGTACGAGATGGGCCGCATGTCGGTGGAGGACGGGCTGATCATGACCATCCACCCGGGCTCCTTCCGCAACCACCACACGCCCACGTTCGAGGCTTTCGGCGCCGACACCGGCCATGACATCCCATACGCCGTGAACTACACCGAGGCCATCCGCCCGCTGCTGCAGGACTTCGGCACGGCGAAGGACTTCCACCTGGTGCTGTTCACGCTGGACGAGACCGTGTTCTCCCGCGAACTCGCGCCCCTGGCGGGTTTCTACCCGTCCGTCTACCTTGGTGCACCGTGGTGGTTCCTGGACGCTCCCGATGCGATGCTGCGCTTCCGCTCCGCCGTCACGGAGACCACCGGGTTCTCCCGCTCCTCCGGCTTCATCGATGACACCCGCGCCTTCTGCTCCATCCCCGCCCGCCACGACGCATCCCGCCGGATCGAAGCCGCTTTCCTGGCCCGGCTCGTGGCCGAGCACCGTGTCAGTGAGGACCGTGCCCACGAAATTATCGTGGATATCGTCGATTCGTCCCCGCGAAGGGTATTCAAGCTGTGACTACCGAACAGACCAGTCCCGACCAGACCAGCCCCGACCACGGCAGCCCCGACCAGGTCAGTTCAGCCGCCGGGTCGAAAGACCTTCCGCGGCTGAACCGGACCCTCCACGCGGCCCCCAAGCCGCCGGTCCGGATCGTCCACCTCGGGCTCGGCGCCTTCCACCGCTCGCACCAGACCTGGTTCACCAGCCAGGCCGGCGATGCCGCGGAGTGGGGCATCGCGGCCTTCACGGGACGCCGCCCGGACGCCGCCCTGGCACTTGCCGAGCAGGACGGACTCTTCACGCTGGTGGAGCGCGCTGACAGCGGCGACTCGTTCGCCGTCGTCGGAAGCATTGCCGAAGCGGTGGACGGCGCGGACGTGCCGCGGCTCGCCGAACTGGTTGCAGCACCCGCTACCGCCATGGTCACGCTGACCGTCACCGAAGCCGCGTACCGGCTCGGTGCCGACGGGCAGCTTGATGTCAACGCGTCCGACGTCGCGGCGGACCTTGAGCTGCTGAAGTCAGGCACCGGAAACCCGTCGACGCCGCTGGGCCGGTTGGTCTTTGCCCTCGCCGCCCGCCGGGCTGCCGGAACCGGACCCATGGCGGTGGTCTGCTGTGACAACCTCGCCAACAACGGCACCGTTGCCCACAACGCCGTGACCGGCCTCGCCGCTGCCTGGGACGCGGACCTCGCCGCCTGGATTGAGGCGAACGTCAGCTTTGTCAGCACGTCGGTGGACCGCATCACGCCGCGCACCACGGAAGCCGACATCGCCGCCGTCGAGGCCGCATGCGGGTACCACGACAACTCGCCGGTTGTTGCCGAACCTTTCACCAACTGGGTGCTCAGCGGGGACTTCCCGGCCGGGCGGCCGCGCTGGGAAGATGCCGGCGCGGTGTTCGTGGACCACATCGAGCCTTTCGAGAACCGCAAGCTGTGGCTCCTGAACGGCGCCCATTCCCTGCTGGCATACGCCGGTCAGCTCCGCGGCCACACCACCGTGGCCGAAGCCCTGGCCGACGCGGAGTGCCGAAAGGCCGTGGAAAGCTTCTGGGATGAGGCCGAAGCCAACCTGTCCGGCGCGGCAGCCGCCGGCACCGACCTGCAGATTCCGGCCTACCGCGACGCCCTGCTGGCCCGGTTCAGCAATGCACGGATCGCCCACCACCTGGCCCAGATCGCGATGGACGGCAGTACCAAACTCCGGATGCGGGCGGTGCCGGTGCTGCTGGCCGAGCGCGCCCAGGGACGAACCGGAGCTGCTGCCGCACTGATGATTGCCGCCTGGATGGACTTCAGCGCCGCAGCCGAGGCGTTCCATGATCCGCTCGCGGCCGAGGTCTCGGCGGCCAACACGCTCGAAGGCGCCGAACGGGTTGGGGCCCTGCTGGCGCTCATTGATCCGGCCCTGGCTGCCGATGAGGCCGTGGTGGAGCTCGTTGCCGGCCTGCTCGGAACATTCACCGCAGGCTCCTAGCCGGGAGTCCAACAGAATTGCTCTGCCCGGTCCGGAGTTACGGACCGGGCAGAGCTGTTTCTGCTGACCTGCAGTTTCATGAACTTTCAACAGAAATTTATGGCAACCGCTTGCCATTTGATTGCCAAGTGATTAGGATTACAACAACGAGTTACAGGCGGCGGCACTGCCGTCCCCCGTGGATTTCCGGTTGAGGCATGGCCGAGGGTTCACCGCTGCATAGCATTTCAAAATTCGCCGGCCCCCAAGGCGGCAAGGGTAAAGGAGCCCAATCATGAAAAAGCTAAACAAGCTCAGCATTGTCGGCTATGGCGCCGGTGATGCCGCAAACAACCTCGCCTTCACTACGGCCACCATGTTCCTGCTCGTGTATTACACGGATGTCGCCGGTATCTCCGCAGCGGCCGCCGGAACCCTGCTGCTTGTAGTCCGTTTGTTTGACGCCTTCGCTGACGTTTTCGCCGGCCGGATCGTGGACCGGACCTACAGCAAGCGCTTCGGCAAGTTCCGCCCCTTCATCATGTTCGGCTCCATTCCGCTGCTCCTGCTGAGCATGGCAGTCTTCTCCGTCCCGCAGATCGGTGAATCCGGCGCCCTGCTGTACGCGTATGTCACCTACGCCGCCCTTGGCCTGGCCTACAGCCTCGTAAACATTCCCTACGGTTCGCTGGCGGGCGCCATGACCCAGGATCCGGGTGAGCGCGCCAAACTCGGCTCGGCCCGCATGGTGGGTGCCCTGCTGGTCAGTTCCGGCCTGGGCATCTTCGTGGCACCGCTGATCAAGCCCGGCGCCGACCTCCAGACCACGTTCACCACCATCACCCTGGTCTTTGTCGTGATCGGTACGGCGCTTTACTTCTTCACGGCACTGACCGCCAAGGAACGCGTCCACCGCGAGGTCCCCAACGTGACCCTCAAGCAGAGCCTGGACACGCTCAAGACCAACAAGCCCCTGCTGATGCTGTGCCTGAGCTCCTTCTTCTTCCTCACCGGCTACCTGGCCCTCACGTCCGTGCAGCTGTACTACCTGCGCGACGTCCTGGGCCGGCTGGACCTTTACCCCGTCCTGTCGATCATTCAGCTGGCCCTGACCTTCGTGCTCGCCGCGTTCATGCCCAAACTGGTCCGCAATGTCGGCAAGAAGCGCGTCTACATCTACTCCTCGCTCATCAGCGTGGCAGGCGGCGCGATCATCTTCTTCACCCCGGCCAGCCAGGTCTGGATCGGCTTCAGCGGCCTGGTCATCAGCGTGGTGGGCGTCCTGGCGGTCAACATCGTGGTCTGGGCCCTGGAAGCGGACACCGTGGAATACGGCGAATGGAAGACCGGCGTCCGCACGGAGGGCATCACCTACGCACTGTTCTCCTTCACCCGCAAGTCCGGCCAGGCCGTGGGTGGCGCCCTCGCCGCCTACGCCCTCGCTTTGGGCGGCTACAAGTCCGGCGGCGCGACGCAGACTGCCGATGCAGTGTTCGGTATCCAGATTGCTGCCGGTGCGCTCCCGGCCGTATTGACTATCCTTGCGGTACTGGTCATGACCAAGTACACCCTCACTGACGCCAAGCACGCGGAAATCCTCCAGGAAATCCAGTCCCGCCGCACCAAAACGGCATATGCCGGCACTCCGGCCGACGCCGGCCAGCCGGCCGATGCTGCCACCCCAGCCCACGCCGGCACGCCCGCCGGCCGATAACTCCACCCACGACCAACTACCTGTTGTCCCCGAAAGGATCTGCCGTGAAAATCATTGCCGCTGAGGTGTTCGTGACAAGCCCGTCGCGTAACTTCGTGACCCTGCGCATCACAACGGACGATGGAGTCACCGGCATCGGTGACGCCACGCTGAACGGCCGCGAACTGGCCGTCGCCGCCTACCTCAAGGAGCATGTTGCGCAGCTGCTGATCGGCAAGGATCCGCACAAGATCGAGGACACCTGGCAGTTCCTGTACCGCAGCTCGTACTGGCGCCGCGGCCCGGTCACCATGGCGGCCATCGCCGCCGTGGACATGGCCCTGTGGGACATTAAGGGCAAGATGGCCAACATGCCCGTCTACCAGCTCCTCGGCGGTGCCTCACGCAACGGCCTGCGCGCCTACGGCCACGCATCCGGCTCGGACATCGAGTCGCTGTTCGACTCCGTCCGCGAGCACCTGGAACTGGGTTACAAGTCCGTCCGCATCCAGACCGCCGTCCCCGGCATCAAGGCCGTCTACGGTGTTGCTGCGCAGGCACAAGCCTCAGGTGAACGCTACGACTACGAGCCGGCCGGCCGCGGTGCCTTCCCGGTGGAAGAGGACTGGGACACCCGCGCCTACCTGCGCCACCTGCCCACCGTTTTCGAAGCCGTGCGCAACGAGTTCGGCGCGGAACTGCCGCTCCTGCACGACGGCCACCACCGCATGACCCCCATCCAGGCCGCCAAGCTCGGCAAGGCCCTGGAACCGTACGACCTCTTCTGGCTTGAGGACTGCACCCCGGCCGAAAACCAGGAGGCCCTTCGCCTGGTCCGCCAGCACACCACCACTCCGCTGGCCATCGGTGAAATCTTCAACACCGTGTATGACTACCAGACCATCATCAAGGAACAGCTGATTGACTACGTGCGCGCAGCCTCCACCCACTTCGGCGGCATCTCCCCGCTGAAGAAGGTCATGGACTTCGCGGCCCAGTACCAGATCAAGTCAGGCTTCCACGGCCCCACGGACATCTCCCCGGTGGGCTTCGCGGCCCAGCTCCACGTGGGCCTGGCCATCCACAACTACGGCATCCAGGAATACATGCAGCACTCGGACAAGACCAACGAGGTCTTCGAACAGTCCATGACATTCGTTGACGGCTACCTGCACCCGGGCGACAAGCCCGGCATCGGCGTCGAATTCAACGAGGAAGCCGCAGCGGCCTACCCGTACCAGCAGGCCTACCTGCCGTACAACCGCCTGGTTGACGGCACTGTCCATGACTGGTGAGGCACCCATGGTGATCAGCAACAACACCGCCCCTGCCCCCGAAGGCAGGCAGGGCCCGCGCGTCATCGTCATGGGCGTCTCCGGCTGCGGCAAGACCACCATCGGCGACCTTGTGGCCCGTGAACTGGGGGTGCCATTCCTGGACGGCGACTCCCTGCACCCGGTGGAGAATGTCGCCAAGATGGCCGCCGGCACCCCGCTGACCGACGAGGACAGGTGGCCGTGGCTCGCCACGGTGGGTTCGGAACTGGCGGCCGCCGGCAGCGGCGGACTGGTCCTGGCCTGCTCGGCCCTGCGCCGCAGCTACCGGGACGCCATCCGCGCCGAGGCGCCGGACACGATCTTCCTCCACCTGCACGGCAGCAAAGAGGTCCTGAAAGCCCGCACTGAAGGCCGTTCCGGGCACTTCATGCCGCCTGCCCTGCTCGAATCACAGCTCGCCACCCTCGAACCGCTGGAAGCGGACGAGGTGGGCGTTGTGGTGGACATCGCCGGCCCGGTGACCCAGGTGATGGCCGACGCGCTGGCGGGAATCGCCACCGCAGCGAAGGCAGCCAGCGGCAGCCCCGCCGTCGGGAGCCCGGCAGGTACCTCCGGGAGCGGTACCCCCGGTGCCGCCGGCACCCAGGGGCGCCAGTTCGACGTCGACCTTAAGGCCGCGCCGTTCAACCTCGATGACGCTGCGGTTGAGTGGGTGAACAGCACCCTGGAATCCATGACGCTTGAGGAGAAGATCGGCCAGCTCTTCATCAACCACAACAACGACTACTCCCCGGAGTACCTCGACGGTGTGCTGGAGAACTACCACGTGGGCGGCATGCGTTACCGGCCCGGCCCCTCGGGCGCCGTCCAGGAACACATCCGCTACGCGCAGTCCAAGTCCAAAGTGCCGCTGCTGGTGGCGTCCAACCCGGAAATGGGTGGCGCCGGAAGCTGCGATGACGGCACGTTTGTGTCCACGCACCTGCAGGCCGGATCGCACCCGGACAAGTCCATCGCACGCAAGATGGGACAGGTGGCCGGGGTTGAGACTGCCGCCCTGGGCTGCAACTGGGCTTTCGCGCCGATTGTGGACATCCACTACAACTGGCGGAACACGGTCATTTCGACCCGGTCGTTCGGCAACACCCCGGAAATCGTGGTGGAGCGCGCCAAGGAGTACTTCGACGGCATCACTGAGTCACCCACCGCCTGCGCCATGAAGCACTTCCCCGGCGACGGTGTGGACGAGCGCGATCAGCACGTGGTTACGTCCTACAACACCTTCGGCTATGAGGAGTGGAACAAAACCTACGGGCACGTGTACCGGGAGATGATCGGGCACGGCGTGCAGTCGATCATGATCGGCCACATCGGCGCGCCCGGGCTGTCCCGGCACTTCCGTCCGGGCATGGCGGACAAGGACATCAAGCCCGCCACGCTGGCCCCGGAACTGCTGCAGGACCTGCTCCGCGGCGAGCTCGGCTTCAACGGGCTGATCCTGACGGATGCCTCGCAGATGATCGGGCTGACCCAGGCCATGAAGCGCAAGGACCTGGTCCCTGCCACCATCGCCGCGGGGTGTGACATGTTCCTGTTCTTCCGCAACCCGGCGGAGGATTTCCAGTACATGCTGGAGGGCTACAAGTCCGGCATCATCACCGAGCAGCGCCTGCACGACGCCCTGCGCCGCATCCTGGCGCTGAAGGCCTCGCTGGGACTGCACCGCAAGGAACGCAGCGAACTGGTTCCGCCGGTGGAGGCCCTGGCCGGGATCGGCAGCGCGGCACACCGTGCCGTTGCCGCCGAGGTGGCGGACAAGACCGTCACCCTCGTCAAGGACACCGCGAACAACCTGCCCATCACGCCGGAAACGCACAAACGGATCCGCCTCTACGGCATCTCCGGTGACTCGGACTTTACCCGGGCTGACCCGTTGGCCTACCTGGACAAGGTCAAGGTTGAGCTGGAGAAAGCCGGCTTCGAGGTGCACCTGTTCAAGACCGCAGCCCAGCGCGAAGCCGCGGGGGAGACAGGCATCAACTTCATGACCGTCATCTCCGAGGAAGCCACAGGGGATTACGCGGACAAGTATGACGCCGCGTTCATCTTTGCCAACGTCAAGGGCTTCGCCCAGGAAGCGGCTATCCGCATCAAGTGGTCCACCCCCATGGCGGCCGAGATCCCGTGGTACGTCACCGAGGTTCCCACTGTGCTGGTATCGCTGAACCAGCCCAACCACCTCATCGATGTGCCGATGGTCAAGACCGCCATCCACACGCACGCCGATTCCGTGGAGGCCATCCGGGCCACGATCGAAAAGATCATGGGCAGGTCCGAGTTCCAGGGGACGTTCAATGAGAACGTCTTCTGCGATTCCTTCGACACCCGGCTCTGACCCAACGGGCTTCCGTACTGGAGGAAACGCAAATGGCCTGGCGCTGCGCGGACACGCGCAGGGCCAGGCCATTTCCGCATCACCTGCCATTTGCCTCCCCGCAGACTACTGCACACATGTGCTGTAAATGTCTTTAGAATGGGTTTATGGCACAGCATGGACGCAGTCACGCCCGCATGACCAGGAGGGGATCGACCGATCCCCGGGCCATCACATCGCAGCGCCGTCTAGTCGAAGCGCTGACGGCGGTCGTTAAGGCGGAAGGCTTCGGCGCCGCGTCCGTGACCCGCATCGCGCGCGACGCGGGACTCAGCCGGAGCGGGTTCTACGAGCAGTTCGCCAGCGTCGACGAGCTCGCATTGTTCATCCTTGACGACCTGATCCTCGAGATTGGTGCCCTCGACCTTGAGGCCCGGACCGTGCGCGGCGCCAAGGGACAAGCTGTCTCCGAGTTCGCCCTCGAACTCATTCTCCAGTCAGTCTTCGAGCACGGGGAGCTGTACGAGCACCTGCTGCTCTCCGAGGGCGCCGGCGGCACAGTAGCGAGAGCCATCAACGGGTTCGCCCGGGGCGCCCGTCCGATCATTGCGATCTCCCAACCGCAGTGGCCGGAAGCGAGAATTGACCTCATGGCGAGCTCGATCGGCGGGCTAATCGTGAGTGGGGTGATGCACGCCTTCAGCACCGGCCAGCCCTCCACCGCCCACGATCTGGCGCGCGAACTCGTGAGCTTCATGCCGCCCTGGCTCTTCTACGCGGACGACAGGGCCGCAACCACAGACAGCGAGCAGCCAACGTCTTCTTCGCTTCGGGCCAGCCATTCCGGTGATGCGGGCCCCGGCGAGGTCCATGCGGACCGGACCAACTAATCCAGACGCGCGTTTCGGCAACTGCCGGACCCCGTGAACCTCGACCTCTGAGGAGTACCAGTACATGACGATCATTACCAACAGGCCTGATGTTTCCGGGGACGGTGCAGTGCCGAACGATGCCCCCACGAAGAAGGCGCCCGCTGCGGCGAAAATCCGGCCCGGCGCCCTCGCCAAGTCCGGCGGCCCCACGCGGAGGCCGCCGTCCGCGGCGCACCTCTCTGACGAGCAGGTCGCCGAGCTGGGCCGGGAACTCGACGCCATCCGCGACAACATCCTGGCCAAACGTGGCGCTGCGGATGCCGCCTACATCCGGCGCATGATCAAGATCCAGCGCGGACTGGAGATCTCGGGCCGCGCGGCACTGCTGGTCAGCAAGAACAAGGCAGCCTGGGTCACCGGCACCACCTTCCTGAGCCTGGCCAAGATCCTGGAAAACATGGAACTTGGCCACAACATCCTGCACGGGCAATGGGACTGGATGCGGGACCCGGACATCCACTCCACCACGTGGGAATGGGACTTCGTCACCCCCTCGCGCGCCTGGCAGAACACCCACAACGACTCGCACCACCGCTGGACCAATGTCGTGGGCAAAGACAACGACGTCGGATTCAACCTCCTCCGCATGGACGAGAACCAGCCGTGGACGCCCTACAACCTGGGCAACCCGCTCTACAACGCACTCCTGGCCCCCGTCTTCGAATGGGGCATCGCCATCTACGACCTTGAGCTGACCGAATTCAAGGAAGGCAGGAAGACCAAGGAAGCCCTCTTCAAGGACCTCAAAGCACTGGGCCGCAAGGTGGTCACCCAGTTCACCAAGGATTACGCGGCCACGCCCGCCGTTGCCACGCTCACGGGCTCCGGCAAACAGGCCCTCTACGGCACCCTGACAGCCAACGCCGTCCGTAACCTCTGGGCGCACGCCGTGATTTTCTGCGGCCACTTCCCCGAGGGCACGGACACCTTTACCGAAGACATGGTGGAAGGTGAAACCCGGGGCGACTGGTACGTCCGCCAGATGATCGGCTCGGCCAACATCTCCGGCTCCAAGTTCATGCACCTGATGACCGGCAACCTCTCGCACCAGATCGAACACCACCTCTTCCCGGACCTGCCCTCCAACCGGTACGCCGAGATCGCGCCACAGGTCCGCGAAATCTGCCAGCGCTACGGCCTGATTTACACCACCGGCCCCATCTGGAAGCAGGTCGGCTCTACCTGGGCGAAGGTCTGCAAGCTCGCACTGCCGCCGCGGAAAGCCTGACTGAGAAAGACACTGCGGTGAGACTCAAGCCTGTCTGGACACGAATGCGTGCCAGGGCGACAGGTCGGGGCGTTGCCGCCCACACCTAAGGACGGCTCGACAAAACGGCACCTGGGGCCCATACCCAGCGCGGGCTCCCAGGCGTAGCGTTAGGGCATGGAGCGAACCGGGTGCGCTGTTGTGGGCGGAGGCCCGGCAGGCATGATGCTGGGACTCCTGCTGGCCCGGGCCGGCGTGAACGTCACGGTCCTGGAAAAGCACGGCGACTTCCTGCGGGACTTCCGCGGTGACACCGTCCACGCCTCCACTATCCGGCTGATCGACGAACTGGGACTCGGCGACGGATTCCGCAAACTTCCGCAGAGCCGGCTGAACACTGTTGCCCTGCCTGTCCCGGGCGCCGGTCTTCTCACTTTCGGCGACTTCGCGTCCCTCAAGCCCCCGTACAACTACATCGCCATGATGCCGCAATGGGACTTCCTGAACTTCCTGGCCCGCGCGGCTGCGCGCGAACCGACCTTCACCCTGCTGATGGAGCATGAGGCGGTATCACTGACCTTCGACGGCGGCCGCGTCACCGGTGTCCGCTACCGGACAGGTGATGGCGGTGAAGGGACACTGTCCGCGGATCTGGTGGTGGGCGCCGACGGCCGGCATTCGGTGGTCCGGCAAGATGCCGGGCTGCAGCCGAAGGAGTACCCGGTGCCGTTCGATACGTGGTGGTTCAGGCTTCCCCGCTTTGCCTCCGAGAAAGGCGAGGTGGCCGGCATCGTGCCCGCATTCCGGGACAGGGAGGCCATGATTGCCCTGTTCCGTGACGACTATTACCAGATGGGATACCTCGGCCCGAAGGGCATGGACGCGCAAATCCGGGCTGAGGGCGTGGAGCGGTTCAGGGAGCGGGTTGCCGCCCTGCGTCCCGACCTCGCCGACCGGGTCGATGCGATCCGTTCGGTGGAGGACCTGCACTGGCTGGATGTGCGGCTGGACCGGCTGAAGCGCTGGTACGTGGAGGGGCTGCTGTGCATCGGGGACGCCGCGCACGCCATGTCGCCGGCCGGGGGTGTGGGCATCAATCTTGCCATCCAGGATGCCGTCGCGGCGGCGGCCAGGCTGGCTCCGGCGCTGCTCCGGGGGCGCGTGCCGGTGAAGGACCTGGCTGCGGTGCAGCGGCGGCGGAGGATGCCCACCGTTGTTGTTCAGAGCGTCCAACGCCTCATGCACCGGACGGTGTTCGTTCCGCTGTTCGCCGGGAAACGCACCGGGGTGCCGCCGTTCGTGCTGTTTGTGGTCCGGCATGTTTCAGTGGCGCGGCGACTCATGCCCCGGATGATCGCCTTCGGGCCCAGGCCCGAGCATGCGCCGGCTTTTGCCCGCCGCAGTCCGTTGCCGGCCGCACCCGGGCGCGCCGTCACAAACCCGGAAACCACTAAAGTGGACACCATGACTTCCCCTCTTGATGCCGCAGCCGCACGTGCCCGCCTCCTGGAACTGATCAAGGAACTTGCCGTTGTCCGCGGCAAAGTGACCCTGTCCAGCGGCGCCGAGGCCGATTATTACATTGACCTGCGCCGCATCACCCTGCACCACGAAGCGTCCAAGCTGGTGGGTCAGGTCATGCTGGCATTGGCCGACGACGCCGGGATCGACTTTGAGTGCGCCGGCGGCCTGACCATGGGTGCTGACCCCGTGGGCACCGCAGTGATGCATGCAGCCGTTGACGCCGGCCGGCCGGTGGACGCTTTTGTGGTCCGCAAAGCCCAGAAGTCCTACGGTATGGGCCGCCAGGTTGAAGGGCCGTCCGTTGAGGGGCGCAAAGTGCTGGTGCTCGAGGATACGTCCACCACCGGCGGGTCGGCGCTGACCGCCGTCGAAGGCGTGCGCAAAGCAGGCGGCAACGTGGTCGCTGTGGCCGTCATTGTTGACCGGGACACCGGGGCCAAGGAGAAAATTGAGGCCGAGACCGGGGTGCCGTACCTGTTCGCGTTCGGCAAGGACGAGCTGGGACTTTCATAACAGCCGCAGTATCACGAGGGGTGAAGCAGGGCGGAGAAGCGCGAGGGGCCGGTATCATATTCTCAGGCCTTTTCGCACCACTTGGAGAAATGCACCATGCTCTCACCCGACGCACCCTTGAACACCACCGAACAGATCCAGGGCCTCATCCTGGAAAGTGCTGATTTCGAGGAGTTCCTCAACGAGCTTGCCAGGTTGTCAGCCCACCAGATGGCGGGCGACGGCGATGACGCCCTGTGCGGAATCACGCTGCTCCGTGACCGCAAGGCTGCCACCATCGGCTGGAGCAGCGACGACGCCCGCGACGTGGACCAGATCCAGTACTCCCTGGCGCAGGGTCCCTGCCTGACGGCGGCCGAGGAACAGCGCGAAGTGAACGTGCCGGACCTGTTGGAGGAGGACCGCTGGGGGCCGGCCTACGCCGATGCCGTGGCGTCCCACGGGCTGCGGTCAGTTCTTTCGGTGCCCTTCAACCTTCAGGGCGAGGCGCGGGCAGCCATGAACCTTTACTCGGACGTGCCGCACAAGTTCGATGAACATGCCGCAGCCAAGGCCCGCGGATTCACCCGGGAGATTTCCCAGGCCCTGCAGCTGGCTGTCAGGTTCGCCGTCCACAGCGACAACGCCACCAACCTCCGCGCCACGCTGGAATCCCGCACCGTCATCGACATCGCGATTGGCGTGGTGATGGCCCAGAACCGCTGCAGCCAGGATGCCGCGGTCCAGATCCTGACCGACGCCTCAAGCAACAGCAATACCAAGCTGCGGGACATTGCCAAGGCGCTCGTGGATTCCGTGGGCGGCACCGGCACCCGCACCCATTACCAGCAGCCGGGCCAGGCACCGGCCGGGTCCCGCGAGCCGACTGTGCTTGTGCAGGGTCAATCCGAAGGTTACGCTTACGGAGGTTGAGCCGTCGGCCATAGACACCCCCTTTATTTGGAGTACCTATGGACCGCACCTCACAAGGCAGCGCCGGCCTTCAGGCCACCACCAACCGTGACGAGCAGACAGACACCGTCCGGATCGACGTCCTGGGAAGCCTCGACCACGCAACCCGGCCGTCCCTCGTCACCATGATTCAAAGGCTCCGCGGCCGTGGAATCCAATCCCACATCCGCGTGGACCTGTCCGCTGCGGTCCGCGTGGAGTCAGCCGCGCTGGCGGGTCTTCGCAGCGATTTGAACGCCATGGAGGGCGCCCCGGGAACGCTCGGTGGCGGCGTCTCCCTGGTATTGACCGGCGTTGACGCCGAACAGTCGGAAGACCACACCGTGGTGGCCCTGCGGGAAATCTCCGCGGAACTCGAGGCCGAATTTGCCACTGCCGTGGAAGCCGCGACAGCTGAAGCAAGTGGTAACGCGACCAGCGAACGGCCGCCTGTGCCGCTGTCCCTCCGCCCGCTTGAGGAATACACCGACGAGGAGCTCTTCCTCGCCAGCGACGAAGTCTTTTCGCTGCTTGACGATCCCGAGGCCGTGGGCGGCCCGGACCTCCTGGGCCGGTACAACGACATTGGGCAGGAAATTCTGCGCCGCACCCCGCTCAGTGAGCTCCTGAACCCCGCCGGCGAGCGGCAAGCCGCCAGCTGACAGCGCCTCGCCCCCTGCCCGGACATCAGCAAGATGGAAACCGGGTTGCGGCGGCGGCTTCTCCTGTGGCTACGGTAGAGATGTGCCGTACAGGGAGGAAGAAGAACCGCTGGAGGAGCACAGGCGGCCGGGAGCTGAACAAGCCCGGCTGCTTGCCGATGCCGCTGCCCTGAAGCGGTTTTCCCGCCGCGGTTTCCTGACCGGGGCGGGCCTGTCAACCGTGCTCGCCGCGGACATGCTCTTCACCCGCCGGGTCCAGGCGGAGCGGCGGGTCAACAAGATCCTGCAGGTGCCCGACGACTTCGCCGACGCCTATTATCCGAACGCCAGCTGGTTCCTCTTTCCCGGTTTCAAGACCAGCTGGGAAGAAGCGCAGTGGATCCTGAATGCCCTGCGGGGGGCGCTGAACAAGCGGGGCCAGCTCGCCGCCGTCGGCTATTCCAACCAGGGCCTGGACATCGACCGGGTGGTGACCGCGGTCATCGAGTACGTGCGCGCCAGGAAGCTCACCAAGCTCTACTTCTACGGACACAGCTTCGGCGGAATGGTGGCCACCCAGGTGGCCGCGCGGCTGCGGGAACTCTACGGGGTTGAGGTTGAGTTCATCCTGCTGGACTCCACCCCGTACAGCCGGAGCGACGTGCTCGACGAGAGCTGGTTCGACGGCGTGGTGCTCCTCTACGAGAGCGGCTTCCGGTTTCCGTCCGTGCTCCGCGGCGGCTACGAGTTGGGCGAGCGCGTTATCCACAAGGACGAGCGGACCTGGCGCCAGATCATTGACCAGTCGTGGGAGCAGCTGTCTCCGATCGCTCCCTCCAGCGTGCTGATCCAGTCTGAATCCGCGTATATCTACCACTTTGACGGCAGCCGCTTTGTGGACCGGCTGGGAGGCACCCGGATGGCGTACATCGGAAACCCGAATGACCGTACCGTCCGGTACCCGGCGGCCAGGGGCGCGTGGTCCGTTGCGTTCGCAAGCAACATGGTGTCCACCGATCTGCAGACCGAAGGCGCACTGCCGGCACACGCGAGCCCGGGCTGGAGTCCGCTCGTTTACCGGCCCATCGTGGAAAAGCTGATGGACGAATTCTTCCCGCTGCCCCGCGGCGGCTCAAAAGTGAGCGTCTTCTAAATCTGGTTCTTTAGGTCGGCCACGGAGTTCAGCACCTGGTTGGGCCGGAACGGGAACGCCGCAATATCCTCCCGCTGCGTAATGCCGGTGAGGACCAGCACCGTGTGCAGCCCGGCTTCCATGCCGGCAACGATGTCCGTGTCCATGCGGTCGCCGATCATCGCGGTGGTTTCGGAATGGGCGTCGATCTGGTTCATGGCGGAACGGAACATCATGGGATTCGGCTTGCCCACAATGTAAGGTTCGCGCCCGGTGGCCTTGGTGATCAGCGCGGCGATGGCGCCTGTGGCGGGCATCGGCCCGTCCTTGGAGGGGCCGGTGGCGTCCGGGTTGGTGGCGATAAAGCGGGCCCCCGCCAGGATCAGCCGGATGGCCATGGTGATTGCCTCGAAGGAGTACGTCCTGGTTTCGCCGAGCACCACAAAGTCCGGGTCCTGATCGGTGAGGATGAAGCCGGCCTCGTGCAGCGCCGTCGTAAGCCCTGCTTCGCCGATGGTGTAGGCGCGGTTCCCCGAACCTGAGCCCCGCACCTGGTCCTTGAGGAACTGCGCGGTGGCCAGCGCGGACGTCCAGATGTTCTCCTCGGGAACTTCCAGGCCGGAGGCACGCAGCCGGGCCGCAAGGTCGCGCGGGGTAAAGATGGAGTTGTTGGTCAACACCAAAAAGCGCTTCGACGTGTCCACCCAGCGCTGGATCAGTTCCGCGGCGCCCGGCACAGCATGGTTTTCGTGAACGAGCACACCGTCCATGTCCGTCAGCCAGCATTCGATCTCCTGGCCACTGCGGTATACGGCCGGGTTTCCGGTTACCTCGTCTGCGTCTGCCACGTTTTACCTCCACAAGATAGGCGCTGTTCGCTGGTCCAGTCTGTCATTCTTTGGGCCCGGAGCATGCGTTGCCGGCAAACAAAACGGCCAGTCCCGGGCGCCGACTCCCACCAGGCCAACCGCTGGGTGCCGGCAGGCTGACCCCGGCTAGAGTTGAAGGGTGACTGACCACCCCCAAACCCATTCCCCAACGCCGCTGCCCGTGCCACCTCCTGAGGAGGAATACGCGCCGAAGCCGGAGATCGGCGTCGGCCCCTGGGAAGGTGAGCTGCCCGAGGGGGACCATTGGGACGAAGAGCTGCTGGCGGACGGGGACCGGCGCAACGTGGTGGACCAGTACCGGTACTGGAAGCATGACGCGATTGTGGCGGACCTCGACTCCAAGCGGCACAACTTCCACATCGCCATCGAGAACTGGCAGCACGACATGAACATCGGGACCGTGGTGCGGACCGCCAATGCGTTCCTCGCCAAGGAAGTCCACATCATCGGCCGACGCCGGTGGAACCGGCGCGGGGCCATGGTGACCGACCGCTACCAGCATGTCCGCCACCACCCCACGGTGGAGGACTTTGTGGCATGGGCGCAGGGCGAGGGGCTGGCGATTATCGGCATCGACATCTTTCCGGACTCCGTGCCGCTGGAGACCTACGAACTCCCCAGGGACTGTGTCCTGGTGTTCGGCCAGGAGGGTCCGGGCCTGACCCCGGAGGTCCACGATGCCGCGCTGGCCACCCTGTCCATTGAGCAGTTTGGCTCCACCCGGTCGATCAATGCTGCTTCGGCAGCGGCCATCGCGATGCACGCCTGGATCCGCCGGCACGTGTTCAACCAGCATGTCTAACCTCGCCGAGAGTGCACTTCGCGCTAGTCGAGTTGCCCTGGACCAGCGCGAAGTGCGCTTTCGTTCCACCCGACGAGCCCAAGGCTGTGGATAACTCCTGCGAGGCAGTGCGCCAGGGCAACAATGGGAGGCATGCGCAAAGCTGAGTTGCCAGACCATCTCAAGGGCGTGGCCTTTGCCCTGCGGACGTCGGACAAAGCAGGCGTGACACGCACCCGGACCAGGGCAAAGGATCTCGTGCCGGTGTCCCGCGGGATACGGGTTCCGCTGTCCGCACAGCCATCCGGTGCTGACGCGCTGCGGGCCTATACGGATGTGGATGACGCATCGATACTCGCCCTTTGCTCGGCCGCGCGGATGATAGGGATACCGGTGCCGGCTCCACAGGAAGGCGACTGGCGTATCCATCTGGCAAGGCGCCGCGGTTTCGCCGCCCCACGCAGGGCCAACGTAGCGGGGCACCGCCTGACGCTGACACCGGATGAGGTCATGGAGTACGACGGCGCCCGCCTCACCACACCGGCCAGGACGTGGCTCGACCTGGCCTCCATGCGAAACTCCGTGGACGATCTCGTAGCCGCGGGGGACTACCTGGTGAACAGTCACGGGGAGGATTTTCCGTTCCCGCGCGAGTCCATATGCAGAATTCAGGAGTTGCGAGACATGATTGACCGGCATCCTGGGTTGCGGGGGATCCGGAAGGCACGCGAGGCGCTGGAACTGATCCGTGTGGGTGCTGACTCCGTCCCCGAAAGCAGGATGCGTCTAGCCCTCATAACGGCAGGATTGCCCGAACCGGTTCTGAACTTCGTCGTCCGTGGTGATTCCGGGCTGCCGGTTCTCTGGCCCGATGCGGCTTACCCCGATCACCGGATCTCCCTGCAATATGACGGTGAGCACCATACCGGTGAGGATCAGTATCAAAGGGACATAGTCCGGGCCGAGGTGGCCGCCCGCTATGGATGGCACGAGGTCCGGATTTCGAAGAACGATCTTAAGGGTGACCGGCAAGGCGTCGTTGGCAAGGTCCGCAGTGCCCTTGCCTATCGCGCCCAGAGTGCACTTCGTGCTGGTCGCGGCGCCGGACACTAGCGCGAAGTGCGCTCTCGGCGCAGGCGTGTACGCAAGTGTTACCCGCCCGCGTGACCGGAAACACTGCCGCTGCAGAGAAATGGCTAGGATGGTGGCTAGCCGTAAGAGGTCTACTCCAGGGTCACAACCCATAGACGAAAACTCACCATAGGAGTCAGCATGCCCATTGCAACCCCAGAGATCTACTCCGAAATGATCGACCGCGCCAAGGCCGGCGGCTATGCGTTCCCGGCCGTCAACGTCACCTCTTCGCAGACGCTGAACGCGGCACTGCGTGGCTTCGCCGAGGCGGAGTCCGATGGCATCGTCCAGGTCTCCACCGGCGGTGCGGCCTACTGGTCCGGCGCTACCACCAAGGACATGGTGGCCGGCTCGCTCGGCTTCGCGGCGTTCGCCCGCGAAGTGGCCAAGAACTACGGTGTGAACATCGCCCTGCATACGGACCATTGCCCGAAGGACAAGCTGGACGGCTTTGTCCTGCCGCTGCTGGCGGCCTCGGAGGCTGAGGTCAAGGCCGGCCGCAACCCACTGTTCAGCTCGCACATGTGGGACGGTTCCGCCGAGACCCTGCAGGAGAACCTGAAGATCGCCCGCGACCTGCTGGCCCGCACCGCTGCCGCCAAGATGATCCTCGAGGTGGAGATCGGCACCGTCGGCGGCGAGGAGGACGGCGTGGAGAACGCCATCAACGACAAGCTCTACACCACGGTGGAGGATGCCCTGGCCACCATCGAGGCCCTTGGCGCCGGCGAAAACGGCCGCTACATCACCGCCCTGACCTTCGGCAACGTGCATGGCGTCTACAAGCCCGGCGGCGTCAAGCTGCGCCCGGAGATCCTCAAGGACATCCAGGCCCAGGTGGGTGCGAAAATCGGCAAGGACAACCCGTTCGACCTCGTGTTCCACGGCGGCTCCGGCTCCTCCGATCAGGAAATCGCCGACGCCGTTTCCTATGGTGTGATCAAGATGAACATCGACACCGACACGCAGTATGCCTACACGCGTCCGGTGGCGGACCACATGTTCAAGAACTACGACGGCGTCCTGAAGGTCGACGGCGAAGTGGGCAACAAGAAGACCTACGACCCCCGCGTCTGGGGCGCCTCCGCCGAAGCCGGCCTGGCAGCCCGCGTGGCTGAGGCCACCAAGCAGCTCGGTTCCGCCGGAAAGACGTTCTAGGATGTCCGACGAGTTCCGCAGGAACCTGATGGGCCCGGAGCCGACGCTCCTGCCAGCCGAGACGGAGGTCTACCAGCAACTGGACGCCGGCGCGGAAGCCCTGGACCTGGTGGAGAAGCACCCCACATCGTCCCTGCTGTGGGCCGTCCTGGCGGAGGAGGCGTGGGCCGAGGGCCGCACCATCGACTCCTACGCCTACTCCCGCGTGGGCTATCACCGGGGCCTGGACTCGCTGCGGCGCAACGGCTGGCGCGGCGTGGGGCCCATCCCGTGGGAGCACGAACCCAACCAGGGCTTCCTGCGGGCGCTCTACTCGCTGGGCCGGGCCTCTGCCGCCATCGGTGAGGCCGAGGAGCCCGAGCGGATCGAGAAATTCCTGAACGACTCGGACCCCACCGCGAAGGCAGCCATCGAAGCCGGCGCCTAGAACAAAGCAAGGCGGGGTCATTTTACGCCCGATAACCCATTGTTATTGGGCAGAAAGTGACCCCGCGTTGTTGGTTAAAGTCCGACGGCGGGCGGTTACCTTTCAGAAAAAGGCGACCGCCCGCCGTCGTTTGTCTTATGGCGCCTCTAGCTGGCGGCCTTTGCCAGGCCGGTGCGGGCCATGGCGTCAGCGTAAACGACGCGCATTTCCTCGAGGTACTGTTCCTGCCGGGCAGGGGTTCCGGCGAATGCACGGCCGCTGAGGGACCGGACCTTGTAGGTCTTCAGGCCGCGGCGCCAGATCATGGGCACCTCGGTCTTCAGCAGCAGGTTGGCGAGGCGGTTGGCTTCGGTGCCATGGGCCACGATCACCGAGGCGCGGGGGACCAGGGCCAGGAACTTGAGCAGCGGCTTGAGGCCCGAGGAGATCTGGTCCGGCGTGAACTTGCCGTTGACCTCGCCGGGGGTGTGCCACGGGTGGACGTTCCACGGCATCACGAACTCCGGGCGCAGGCCCAGCTTCCACTGGATGCCGAGCATCCGGGTGGCGGCGTCGTCGTCGCCGGCGGTGATGAAGCCGGAGGGGTCCGCTTCCCCGATGTTGGAGTACAGGCTGATGATGCGGCACTCGTCGATGTCGTGCATGGGGTCGACGTACGGAACTTCGGTGTGGGGCTTGACGCTCTGCAGGGAATCGCACAGCTCGTTGACGGCCGCGACATTGGGCTCGTAACGGCGGCTCATGAGTTGTTCACGGAGGGATTCGGGGGCCAGGGCTGTCATATAGTGCAAAATCTCCTGCGGGGCTCGGTGCTGCGCCAATCCGGAAAATGGGCGCAGGGGGACGCGACCATTCCGGGATGGTTTGAAATGTGGTGTGGACCGATTCCTAGTCGATCTACACCAGTCTATCAAGCCCGGCGAAACGAAACGCCGGGCGCCCTCCACTAACTTGCAAGTGGACGGCGCCCGGCGGGTGGTAAGCGGTCAGGAACCTACCAGAGCCGTTTGGTGGCGCGGCGGGCGCCCTCCCCAAGGGCTTCCAGCTTGGCCACGGCAATCTGCGGATGGACCCGGCCGCCCAGCCCGCAGTCGGTGGACGCGATGACGCTTTCCCGGCCGACCAGTTCGGCGAAACGGACAATCCGGTCGGCCACGAGGTCAGGGTGCTCCACGACGTTGGTGGCGTGGGACACCACGCCGGGAATGATGGCCTTGCCTTCCGGGAGCTTGGTGTCCTCCCAGATGCGCCATTCGTGTTCATGGCGGACATTGGCTGCTTCGAAAGAGTACGCTCCTGCGTTCACCTGCAGCACCGAGCCGATGATGTCCGCAAAAGGAATGTCGGTAGTGTGCGGTCCGTGCCACGAACCCCAGCAGACGTGCAGCCGGATCTGTTCTTCGGGCAGGCCGCGGAGGGCCCAGTTGGTGGCCTCGACGCGCAGTTGGATGAATTTGAGGTAATCCTCCAGCGACGGTTCAGGGTTGATCTGGTCCCAGCTCTCGGCCAACGACGGGTCATCCAGCTGGACCGTCAGGCCCGCATCGATGATCGCCTTGTACTCTTCCCGCATCGCGTCCGCGCACGCGTAGACCAGTTCCTCGTCGGTCTTGTAGTACTCGTTGGACACCCGGGCGCAGGAGCCCGGAGAGAGCGACGCCACAAAACCGTCAGAAAGGCCTGCGGCAGCAAGCCCTGCCTTCAGGTTGGCGACGTCCGAGGCCACCAGGTCCTGGCCGGTGTACGTCAACGGAGCAACTATCTTGGGCTGTGCGACGCTCTTGCGGTGGGACAGGATGCCTGAGGAGGGGTCGTTATAGGCATCGTTGAACTTCTTCCGGTCCCGCCGGTCCGGGAAGGACGTGAGCACAATATTGCCGGGCGAGGACCGGTGAACCTCGGCGTCAGCCCAGCGGTCCACGTTGGTCGGCTCCAGGCCCCCCAAGCGGGAGAACGAGTAATTCCACCAGGCGCCGTAGTCCACCGTGCTGGACATGGCATGCCCGTATTCCCCGTCGTTCGGGATATCAATGCCGAGGTCCTTCTGCCGCTGGACCACGTCCACGACCGAGGATTTCAGGAGCTCCAGGAATTCCGGCGTGACCCCGCTGGACTCCTTGGCCTCATTTGCCGCAATCAGCTCAGGGGTGCGGGGCAAAGAACCTGCATGGGTCACGCGGACGTGGTCAGTGTTCAGGGGCATGGAAGCTTCCTTTCCATCGGTCCTGGCAGTAGCACCTCCGCGGACAGCAACGCCGCCCCCGAGGTTGCTGCGGTGTCAACGAGCCAGGTCTCTCGGCCGCTCCGGATGGGTTCTCCCACTTAATTCGATCTGACGGCCCTCGGCAAGTCGTCCCGGCTATATGTCGATTGTGTCTTCCTGCCGGTCCCCCCGGGCCGGACGGGGGGACAAAGTCCGTCATCGGCTAAACTTGGGTGGTAAGGGCCCCGGAACTCTTGCGTTTGCGTCGCCTCCCGGCGGACAGCACCTGAAACTTCGGGGCATTCTCATGTACGGCGCTGAGCCCTGGTAATCCCTCCGGGACCGGCCCGAAAGAATGGGGGAGGATCCCATGCCAGCAATCGTGATCGTAGGAGCCCAGTGGGGCGACGAAGGAAAAGGCAAAGCAACCGACCTTCTAGGCGGGCGTGTTGACTACGTCGTGAAGCCCAACGGCGGCAACAACGCCGGGCACACCGTCGTCGTAGGCGGTGAGAAGTACGAGCTCAAGCTCCTTCCGGCCGGAATCCTGAGCCCCAACGCGGTTCCGATCATCGGCAACGGCTGCGTGGTGAACCTTGAGGCCCTCTTCCAGGAAATCGACGGCCTGGAGGCCCGGGGCGCGGACACCTCCAAGCTCCGGGTTTCCGCCAACGCCCACCTGGTTGCGCCCTATCACCAGGTGCTGGACAAGGTGACCGAGCGTTTCCTCGGCAGCCGCGCCATCGGCACCACCGGCCGCGGCATCGGCCCTGCCTACATGGACAAGGTGGCCCGCCTGGGCATCCGGGTCCAGGACGTCTTTGACGAGTCGATCCTCCGCCAGAAGGTGGAGGGCTCACTGCGCCAGAAGAATGAACTGCTGGTCAAGGTGTACAACCGCCGCGACATCGAGGTGGAAGAGATTGTCAGCTACTTCCTCTCCTTTGCCGAGCGCCTGCGTCCCCTGGTCATCGACAGCACCCTGGTCCTCAACAACGCCCTGGACGAGGGCAAAGTGGTTCTGATGGAAGGCGGCCAGGCAACCTTCCTGGACGTGGACCACGGCACCTACCCCTTTGTCACCTCCTCCAACCCGACTGCCGGCGGCGCGTCCGTTGGCTCGGGCATCGGCCCCACCCGCATCTCGCGGTCCATCGGCATCATCAAGGCCTACACCACCCGCGTCGGTGCCGGTCCGTTCCCCACGGAGCTCTTCGACGAGATGGGGATGTACCTGCAGAAGACCGGCGGCGAGTTCGGCGTGAACACCGGACGGCCGCGCCGCTGCGGCTGGTACGACGCCGTGCTGGCCCGCCACGCATCCCGCGTCAACGGCTTCACGGACTACTTCGTCACCAAGCTGGACGTCCTCACCGGCATTGAGCAAATCCCGGTCTGCGTGGCGTATGACGTTGACGGCATCCGCCACGACGAAATGCCCATGACCCAGACCGAGTTCCACCATGCTGTGCCGATCTTCGAGTACTTCGACGGCTGGACCGAGGACATCACCGGCGCCCGGACCCTGGAGGACCTCCCGGAGAACGCCCGCAACTACGTGCTGGCCCTGGAAAAGCTCTCCGGCACCCGCTTCTCCGCAATCGGCGTTGGCCCGGACCGTGACCAGACCATCGTGGTCCACGACCTCATCAACGACTGACACGTGGGCCCACGCTACCGAGGGGCCCCAATCGAGCTTGCGGGATTGGGGAGGTAGCGGGGAGGACGTTCGACGGCGGCGGGTCACCCTGAGGGGTGGTCCGCCGCCGTCGTTGTGTGTGGATGGATGCAATTTACACAGGGTTAACGGTGCCGGTCTTGTGAGGGTGCAGCCGCGGCCAGCAGACTTTTTAACACGGAATGACCCAATCAGCACGAACCGGAAGGATGTTGTCATGGCCGGCATGTTTGAGGTTTTTCTCGATGCGGACTCACAATTCCGGTTCAGGCTCAAGGCTCCGGACGGTACGGTGATGGCCGTGTCCGGAGCTTTCCAGGACCGGCCTGCGGTGGCGGCCGGCATTGCCGCCGTCCGGGAATGCGCAGGAACGGGGCTCGTCACCGACCTCTCCGCCGCGCCCGGGCAGACGCCGGTCCACGCCCCGGTTCCGGTGCTGCACGTCACCGCACCGGCCGCCATGACTCAGGACGCTGCCCAGCAGGCCTGCGACGAGCAGTTTGTGCCGGTCAGCCGGGTCCGCGCCTTCGCCCACTTCAACGCGGTGCGGGGACGGATTTCCGGGGCCCGCTGGACGGGCGCCGTCTAGATAGGCACGGCTCCGGGTCCCCGGGCCGGGGCAGCTCCGAAAGTTTCCAAATCTTTTTCCGAGAGCGCGTAACCCCCGGCAGGTCCGGAACGATTACCCCTATGAAGCGCCGGTCTGAAACTTGTCCCCCATCAGGTTTCAGACTGGCTCTTTTGTTCCTCGCGGGTACACACGTTGTTCCGGGGCCATGCGGTTACCGGAGGGTAAAGTTAGCGGGAACACCGTCCCCCCAACGAAGGCCCTACGTCCGTGATCGATGCGCTGACAGACGCTGCCTTGCGTGCGCGTGCCCGGGATCCGGAACTTTTCAACGTTGTGTACCGAACCTACGCAGGGCAGGTCCTGGGCTACCTCACAGCCCGCGGGGTAGAAGATCCGGAGGCTGTTATGCAGGAAGTGTTCCTCGCCGTCCTGCCGCGGCTGGAAACGGTCACCGGTGGCGTGGCCGGGCTGCGGACCTTCGTCTTCTCGGTGGCCCACGCCCGGATGGTGGACGACCACCGGCGCCGGCGGCGGGCGCCCCTTGAGCTTCCGTTCGAACCCGACCTGGACGGGCGGGAAGAGACATCAGCCGAAGACACGGTGATGGAGCGCATCGCCCCGCAGGAGGTACAGGACCTCCTCAGCGTCCTCCCGGATGAGCAACGGGAGGTCCTGACCCTCCGCCTGGTGGCGGGCCTGACTGTCGAACAGTCAGCGGAAGTGATGGGAAAAAGCAACGGCGCCGTCAAACAGCTGCAGCGCCGCGCACTGATCCGGCTGCGCGAGCAGGCCGCAGTGAAGGAGTACGTAACGCCATGATGGCCAACACCAGCAGCCTGCTCGATACCGTGGACGAAATGCTGCACGACGCCGGCGAAACCGACCCGGCGCTCCGTGCCGCCCTGGTCTCGTTCGGAGCCCTCGGGTCCCTGCCGGTCCCTGAGCCGCGCCCTGACCTGGCTGCGCTCCTCTCGGCACAGACCACCCTGCTGGTCCGCCACCGGCTGCGCCGCAGGCACCGTACGGCTGCCGTGGGCCTTGCCGTGATCGCCGGTATGGGGTTGGGTGTCAGCGGAGTGGCAGCGACGGTGTCCACGCCGAAAGTGCATGCCAGCGCCTCCATCCAGCAGATGTTGCAGGACTGGGCCCCTGAATGGACCATTGCGGGAACTCTGGCCGCCGGCGGTCCCGCAGATAGTCAGACCGGGACGGCCGCGCAGGAGTCCGGCGCCGGGGATGCGGCGCCTGCCGGCCCCGGACAACCGGATTCGGAACCTGCCGAACGTAGCGTTGCCGGGCAGGAGCAGTCGGGGTCTGATGCCGAAACATCCGCAGAGGCGGAAACGGCCAACTCCGGACGGGGCGACAAGCACGATGCCGCGGACCGGGGCACGGATAACCCGGCGGCGGATGCCGAGGCAGTCCGCACCCCGGCTGGCGACAGCGCGTCACCGAAGGCGCCCCGCACAAACGGTGCCGGCCCGGCACAGAACCAGACTCGCCCGGCAGAAGCGCCCGGCGTTCCCGGCGGCACTCCTGCTGACGGGCTCGCAGGAACCGGGAAGCTCATGACCAACGCACCCTCGGACACCGCGAAGGCGGCCGTCCGCGCCCCGGCAAGGAAGGAAAAAACCGGAGCCGGCGATGCCGGCCCCGGTTCGATCTGGCTGAAGAAGTTCAACCACTAACCGCCTGCGGTCAGGACAGAAGCTGCCGGCGGGAGGAGATGACGCCGGTATCGAAGCCGGCCAGGTGCAGCCCGCCGTGGAACCGGGCGTGCTCGATCTTCACGCAACGGTCCATCACCACGTTGAGGCCGGCTGCCTCGGCGTCAGCGGCCACGGCCTCGTGCCAGGAACCCAGCTGCAGCCACAGGGTCTTGGCACCGGCAGCGATGGCTTCATCCAACACGCCGGGGAGGTCATCATGCTTACGGAAGACATCCACAATGTCCGGGCTTTCGGGCAGATCGGCAAGCGAGGCGTAGGTGGGCTGGCCCAGGATCTCCTTGACCACGGGATTTACAAAGTAGACCTTGTACCGCGTGGACGACTGCAGGTAGGTGGCAACAAAGTAGCTGGCACGTGAGGGCTTGTCAGAGGCACCCACAATGGCAATCGACTTGGCCGAGCGCAGCAGGTTCAGGCGTTCCGGAGCGGAAGGGCCCTCCCAGGTGCGGGTTTCGATGCTCATGCGCGTGCTCCGATCGTGCAGGACTCGGCTTCGGGGGCGAAGCCTTCAGTGGTTGAGCCAGTCGAGGCGGCGGCTGCAGAGGCTTCAGTCAATGCCTGGTCCAGGTCCCACAGGATATCGTCAATGTCCTCCAGGCCCACGGAGATGCGCACCAGGTCCTCGGGAACGCCCGCGGACTGGAGCTGTTCCGGGCTCAGCTGCTGGTGGGTGGTGGAACCCGGGTGGATGACCAGGGTCCGCGAGTCGCCCACGTTGGCCAGATGGGAGGCCAGCTGCAGGGCTTCGATGAACTTCTGCCCGGCGGCGCGGCCGCCCTTCACGCCGAAGGAGAACACCGAGCCGGGGCCTAGCGGCAGGTACTTCTTGGCCCGTTCGAAGTGCGGGTGTGAGGGCAGGCCGGAGAAGTTGACGTAGGCCACGCGGGGATCGGCTTCGAGCCATTCCGCCACGGCCTGGGCGTTCTTCAGGTGCTCGTCCAGCCGCTGCGGGAGGGTTTCCACGCCCTGCAGCAGCTGGAAGGCCGAGAGCGGCGAAAGTGCCGGCCCGATGTCGCGCAGCTGTTCGCAGCGCAGTTTCGTGAGGAAGCCGTATTCGCCGAAGTTTCCCCACCAGGAGACGTTGCCGTAGGAGGCCACGGGCTCGGTCATGGTGGGGAACTTGCCGTTGCCCCAGTTGAACCGGCCGCTTTCGACGATCACGCCGCCCAGGGTGGTGCCGTGACCGCCGAGGAACTTGGTGGCGGAGTGGATCACGATGTCGGCGCCGTGCTCGATCGGGCGCACAAGGTACGGCGTGCTCAAGGTGGCGTCGACCACGAGGGGGATGCCGGCGTCGTGCGCTATCTTTGCCAGCCCCGCAAGGTCCTGGACTTCCGACGACGGGTTGGCCACCACCTCGACGAAGATGGCCTTGGTGTTTTCCCGGATCGCCGCGGCATAGTCCGCGGGGTCCGTGCCGGGTACGAAGGTGGTGTCCACGCCGAAGCGGCGAAGGGTGACATCGAGCTGGGTGACCGTTCCCCCGTACAGCTGGGAGGCGGCCACGATGTGGTCCCCGGCCTGGGTCAGCGCGGCGAAGGTGATGAACTCCGCCGCCATGCCGGAGGACGTGGCCACCGCGCCGATGCCGCCCTCCAGCGAGGCGATGCGCTCTTCGAACGCGGCGACGGTGGGGTTGCCGATGCGGGAGTAGATGTTGCCGTACTTCTGCAGCGCGAAGAGGTTGGCCGCATCCTGGGTGTCCTTGAACACGAAGGACGTGGTCTGGTAGATGGGCACCGCGCGGGCGCCGTGCTCGGCGTCGGGGGTTCCGCCGGCGTGAAGGGCGCGGGTGCGGAAACCAAATTTGCGGTCAGACATTAGACGGCCACCTTTTCAGGAGTAGCGGAGAGGTCCAGTTCGGTGCCGTTCCTGCGGGCGAGGTCGGCTTCGAGTTCGCGGACGATCGGAAGGATGTCCTGGCCGAATGCGGCCACTTCCTCCTGGAAGTGCAGGTAGCAGGTCAGCATCAGGTTCACGCCGATCTTCTTGTATTCGACGATCCGTTCGGCGATCTGCTCCGGGGTGCCGATCAGCTGGGTTTTGAAGCCGTCGTTGTACTGGACCAGGTCCTCGAAGCTGGAGTCGGCCCACATGCCCTTGCCGTCCTTGGTGGACGCGCCGGCTTCCTGCACGGCGTCGCGGAAGCCCTGGACTGCGGGTTTGTGTGCCTTCGCCACGATCTCGCGGAGGGTGTCGCGGGCTTCCTTCTCCGAGTCACGGGAGATGACGAACCCGTTGAGTCCGAAGCGGGGTGCGGGCAGGGCGCCGTCGGTGCCGCGCTTCGTTTCACCGGCAGCAGCAACAACGCCGGCAATGTTCTCCTTGAAGCCTTCCAGGTCCTTGCCGTTGGAAAAGTACCAGTCCGCCACACGGCCGGCGGTGGCCTGGGCCGCGGTGGAGTTGCCGCCGAAGAAGATCTCCGGGTGCGCACGGCCGGGGACATCCACCGGGGCCGGGTTCAGCGTGAAATCGGTGATGTTGTAGTACTTGCCGGACTGGCTGTACTCCTGCTCGGTCCACAGGCCCCGCAGGACCCGGATGAACTCCTCGGTGCGGACGTAGCGTTCGTCGTGTTCGAGCCACTCGAGGCCAAAGTTGGTGAACTCGTTCTTGAGCCAGCCGGAGACGATGTTGACGGCGGCGCGGCCGTTGGAGATGTGGTCCGCGGTGATGATGTACTTGGCCAGCACGCCGGGGTGCCACATGCCCGGGTGAACCGCGGAGATGACCTTGAGCCGCTCGGTGGCTGCCAGCAGGGCGAGGCTGAAGGACGTGGCCTCGTGCTGCTTGTCCGCACCGTAGGACGCGGCGTACCGGGTCTGGGTGAGGGCGTACTCGAAGCCGGAGTTCTCGGCGATCTGTGCCAGCTTCTTGTTGTAGTTGAAGTCCCAGCCGGTCCGCTGTTCGATGGTGGAGACCACCAGGCCGCCGGAAACATTCGGCACCCAGTAGGCGAACTTCAGCGGCTCGGAAAGACGGGCAACGTTGCTGATGTCATTCATGAATTTTCCTTTGCTAGGGTCCGCTCGCGCAGGACGTCCTGGATTCCGGCTATCGCCGGCTCGTTCTGGAGTGAGGTGGTGTCGCCCAGGGCGGTCCCCTCAAAAAGTTGGGTCAGCAGCCGGCGCATGATCTTGCCGCTGCGGGTTTTGGGAACATCGGGAACCACGACGACGTCGCGCGGCTTGGCGATGGGGCCGATTGCCTTCGCGACGTGGTTGCGGAGGTCGTTGGCGCAGTCCTGCGGAGCGTCGCCCCGCAGGACAACAAACGCGACAATCGCGTGCCCGGTCTTGGCGTCAGCCACCGGACAGACGCCGGCCTCCACCACGTCCGGGTGGGACACCAGGGCCGACTCGATCTCGATGGTGGACAGCAGGTGGCCCGACACGTTAAGGGTGTCGTCCACGCGGCCCAGGATCCAGATATCGCCATCCTTGTCATATTTGGCGCCGTCGCCGGCCAGGAACCAGCCCTGGTCGGCGTACTGCCGCCAGTAGGAGTCGAGGTAGCGCTGGGGGTTGCCCCAGACGGTCCGCGCAATGGACGGCCCGAAAGCGTCAACCACAATGAAGCCCTGGACGCCCGGCGGAACGGTATTGCCGGCGTCGTCCACGATCCTGGTACTGACCCCGGGCAGCGGGCGGGCCGCGCAGCCGGGTTTGAACTCGGTGTCCGTGGGGGCGGGGGAGAGGATGGTGGCCCCGGTTTCGGACTGCCACCACGTGTCCACCACCGGGGCGGTGCCGGCGCCCACGTTCTGCCGCAGCCAGCGCCACGCCTCGGGGTTGACGGCCTCGCCCACGGTGCCGAGCATCCGGATGGAGGACAGGTCGTAGGTGTCCGGCACGCCGTCCGGGAACCAGCCCATGAGGGAGCGGACCAGGGTGGGTGCGGTGTAGTACTGCGTCACGCCGTAGCGTTCGATGATCTCGAAATGCCGGCCCGGGTGCGGGGTGTTCGGGGTGCCTTCGAAGATCACCTGGGTGACGCCGTTGGAGAGCGGCCCGTAGATCTCATAAGTGTGCGCGGTGACCCACGCGAGGTCTGCCGTGCACCAGTGCACATCCTGCTCGCGGAGGGCGGGATCGGGGTTGCTGAACAGGTGCTCGTAGCTCCAGGACGCCTGGGTGAGGTAGCCACCCGAAGTGTGCACCAGGCCCTTGGGCTTACCGGTGGTCCCGGAGGTATACATGATGAACAGGGGAGTCTCGGCGTCGAACGCTTCCGGTTCGTGGACGTCCGGGGCGTTTCCGACGGCGTCATGCCACCAGACGTCGCGGCCTTCCGTCATGGCGACGCTGTCCAGGTCCCCGGCGGCGGTGGTGCGGTTGACCACGAGGACGTGCTCGATGGCGTTGTCCCCGGCGACGGCCGCGTCCGCGTTGTCCTTGACCGGCACGGCCACACCGCGGCGGAACTGGCCGTCGGTGGTGACCAGCAGCTTGGCCCGGGTGTCCTCAACACGGAACTTCAGGGCTTCGGCCGAGAAACCGCCGAACACCAGCGAGTGGATGGCACCGATCCGCGCCACGGCAAGGGTGATGATGATGGTCTCGGGGATGACCGGGAGGTAGATGACCACGCGGTCGCCCTTGGTGATGCCGAGGTCCAGGAGCGCGTTGGCGGCCTTGGCGACTTCGCGCTGGAGTTCGGCGTACGTGATGGCGCGGCGGTCACCCGGCTCGCCTTCGAAGAAAAGCGCCACCTTGTCGCCGCGGCCGGCCTCCACATGGCGGTCCACGCAGTTGTAGGCCACGTTCAGGCGTCCGCCGGCAAACCACTCGATCCGCGGAACGGAGTATTCCGCCTCGTCGGCCGGGACGTCCGGGCCGCTGAGGCGCACCGCCTTTTCGAAGGTGTGGGCGGTGTGCCAGGGTTCGGCCCATTCGAGGCGCCGGGCGGCGTCCTCCCAGAAGGCGATCCGTTCCGCCTCGGTGCCGGGGTGCGCTGTTTCCAAGGTGCTCAGGCCCATCGTTTTACCGCCCATTTCTCTGCCAGGCCCAGCAGGGCGTCAGTCAGTTTTCCAATCACGGCCAGCAGGACAATGGCGAGGAAGAGCCTGTCCGTGCGGCCGTTGTTCTGTGAATCGATCAGCAGGAAGCCGAGCCCCATGGAGGAGGCAATCAGTTCCGCCGCCACCAGGAACAGCCACGCCTGCGCCAGTGCCAGCCGGAGTCCGGAGAACACTGCGGGAACCACGGCGGGCAACTGGACCGTGGTCAGCAACCGGACCCCTTTGAGCCCGAACGCCCGGGCGGCTTCCACGAGGTTGCGGTCCACATGCCGCAGCGCCAGCGAAACGGTGGTGAACACCGGGAAGAAGGCGCCGATGATGATCAGCGTGACCTTGGAATCCTCGCCAATCTTCAGCCAGAGGATCAGCAGCGGAACCCATGCCAGTGAGGGGACGGCGCGCAGCGCGCCGATGGTGGGGGCAAGCAGGGCATCGGCAATCCTGGACAGGCCCACGGTGGCACCCAGGATGAGGCCCAGCGCGGCGCCGATCAGGAACCCGATCAGCACCCGCTGTGTGGAGATGGCAATGTGGGTGCCCAGTTCGCCGCGGCCCAGCAGTTCACCGGCCGCCCCCAGCACCATTGCCGGGGGAGGAAGCTGCACCACGCTGAACAGGCCGGTGGAGGAGGCCACCTGCCAGGCTGCCAGCAGGATTGCCGGGATGATCAGGCCAAGGGGCAGACGCGCCCAGTTCCGTGAACGGACTCCGGCGGGAGACCATCCCGTTGCCGGAGCGGATGCCTTGGGGGCGCCCGTCCGGGCGGCGTCTGCCGTTGCTGCGGGAGCGGCTGCAGCGCGCTCATCCGCAACACTGTTGCCGGTGAGGTAGGGGCTTCCGGGAGTGCTCATCAGGAACCCTTAATGGCTGACGGATCAGCCTTCTTCACCAGCGAGTCGTCGAGAAGGGAGGCCACGGCGTCGTCGATCTGCTGCTGGGTCTTGACGTCGCCGGTTTCCACGAAGGTGGGGCCGATCTTCTCCAGTACTTTGCGCTGCGCCTCTCCGGGCGCGGCGTCTACGTTCAGGTTGCTGCGTTCCAGCACCACCGTCTTGGCCACGGACAGGTCAAGGCCGGCCACCTTGGCCAGGATCCGGGCCGTCTGGTCAGGGTTGGCGGCGGCCCAGGCGCGGGCCTTTTCGTACGCGTTCACTACGGCCTGGGCCAGTTCGGGCTTGTCCTTGAGGAAGGACTCGGTGGCGTTGAGGAAGCCGTAGGTGTTGAAGTCCAGGTTCCGGTAGAAGAGCTTGGCGCCTTTCTGTTCGGCGCCGGCCATGATGGGGTCCAGGCCGGACCAGGCCTGGACCGAGCCGTTCTCCAGTGCGGTGCGACCGTCGGCGTGCTGCAGGTTCTGGACCGTGACGTCGCCAGGCTTCAGGCCGGCCGCTTCGAGGGCCTGGAGGAGGAAGAAGTACGGGTCCGTGCCCTTGGTGGCGGCTACGGACTTGCCCTTGAGGTCGGCCACGGACGTGATGGACGAACCGGCGGGGGCAACCAGCGCCGCCCATTCCGGCTGGGAAAAGATGCTGATGGTGCGGATGGGCGAACCGTTGGAGCGGGCCAGGAGGGCGGCGGAGCCCGCGGTTGATCCGACGTCGATGGCACCGGCGCGGAGTGCCTCGTTCGCCTTGTTGGAACCAGCCGACTGGACCCAGTTGACGGTGACGCCCTGGTCCTTGAGGCTGGCTTCCAGCCAGCCCTGGTCCTTGATGACCAGGCTGAGCGGGTTATAGGTGGCGAAGTCGATGTTCAGCGTGCTGCCCGAGGTGCTGCCGGCGGCCGCCGCCTGGCCGGAAGAGCCCTCGCCTGCAACGCAGCCGGTCAGCGCGAGGGCCGAAACGGCTGCTACGGCTGCCGCCCCGAGGAGGGAACGGCGGGTGAGGGGGCGTGCGTGCTGCATTGTTTTCCTTTGCGCTGGTGATGCGGAGTGATGAAGAGTTCGGCCCTGGCGGGTTAATGCCCGACGGCGGAGCCTGCGTGCGTGAATCGGCTTGCCGGCGGTGCCGCGGGGAGTCAGTGCCCGTCCACGCCCAGGCTGGCGAGGAGGGAGGCGCGCAGGGCGGCGAGTTCTGCCGAGGCGCGGTTGCGGGGGCGGCTGCCGGGGACCTCGACGGTCCGGACGATCGTGGCGCCCGGGCCATGGGTGGCTGCGCCCAGGACGATGATGCGGTCTGCCAGTTGCAGTGCCTCATCAACATCATGGGTGACCAGGAGCACGGTGGTGGGTTCCGCCCGGTGAACGTCCAGGAGCAGGTCCTGCATTTTGATCCGGGTCAGTGCATCCAGGGCGCCGAAGGGCTCATCCAGCAGCAGGACACCGGGGTTCCGTGCCAGGGCCCGGGCAAGCGAGGCCCGCTGGGCCATCCCGCCGGAGACTTCGCGGGGACGGTGCTTGGCGAAGCTGTCCAGGCCCACGAGTTCGAGCAGCCTGGACACCTTGGCCTTGCCTTCTTTGGCGCTGCAGCCGGTGGGCAGGCCGATCGCCACGTTCGCCTGCAGCGTGTGCCAGGGCAGCAGCCGGGGTTCCTGGAAGGCAAAGGCGCAGCGCGGATCAATGCCCTGGACGGGGGTGTCCTGGATGACAACGGAACCGGCGCTCGGCGAGTCCAGACCGGCGGCGGCGCGCAGCAGGGTTGATTTGCCGCAGCCGGACGGTCCCAGGATGGCCAGCACCTCACCTGCTGCAACGTCGAAAGTGACGTCCTGCAGCACGGTGTGGGCGGCCTCCCCGGTCCCGAAGCTGCGCCGCAGCCCCCGGAAGGAGACGGAAAGTGCGGAGGACGTGCCGGCATGGTCGGCGGCACGCTCGGAAGACAGGACTGCAGTCATGGGATCACTCCATCGGTCCTGGCAGTAGCACCCTACGGAGTCAAGCCTCTTAGCGGAATGGTCAGTTCCGCGTACCCCAAGGCTCATTCCTTGTTATCAGCGTGTGCCGTGGGGGCTCACGCTGACCAGGGTTGCTGCGGCTTCATCGATCCAGGTCTCTCGGCCGCTCGGGATGGTCACTACCCACTAGACCTGAGATGAACAAACAATCCAAATCCGCGGCTCGCCGCACGTAATGTTCGTTCACATCTCCTGCGGACCTGCACCATCATTCATAAATTCGGCCACAGGGAGCTTGGGAAAGCGGCGTAGGCTGGGGGCATGGGCCACACCAACGATCCTGCAGTCATAGAACGCCTCATGCGAAACAAAGGGCGGTGGGCCATTGTTGGGCTGACCACCAATGAATGGCGCGCCGCGTACGACACCTCGCTGTTCATCCGTGACCGCCTGGGGATGGAGATCATCCCAGTGAACCTGCCCGGAGACCCGGTGCACGGCGAAACCGGGTACCGCACCCTCACTGACATCCCGGCGGAAAAGCAGCCCATCGACGTCGTGGACTGCTTTGTGAATTCGCAGAAAGTGGGCGCGGTGGTTGACCAGGCCATCGCCGTGGGGGCGAAGGCCGTGTGGCTTCAGCTGGGCGTCATAGACGAGGCCGCCGCCGAGCGGGCGAAAGTCGCCGGCCTCGATGTGGTGATGAACGTCTGCCCGGCGCAGCAGGCGTGGAAATACAACCTCTGACCGGCCCCGGGGAGGGCGCGGCCAGCGGTCACTCCTGCATCACCAGCGGTCAGCGCTGCATCAGTTCCGGGTAGTGCCGCTCGGTCACGTCCGGGTGCGCGCGCATCCGGCCCTTGAGCATGTTCAGGCCGAACGAGGCGAGCAGCGGGTTGTTCGGATCGTCTGAGACTCCGCGTGCCTGTGCCTTCAGTTCGGGTGGCAGCGGCACCGGGTCGATCACGGCGTCCAGCCGCGGGGACCAGAAGAACGGGACGGAGTAGCGGTCCACCCCCGGCGGCGGCGCCTGCACCCGGTGGATGGTGGCGGCCAGGTACCCTTCGGTGGCCACCTCGAGCATCTCACCCAGGTTCACCACCAGCGCGCCCGGAATAGGCTCAACGGGCGCCCATTCGGTGGTTCCCGGCGGGAGTACTTCGAGCCCGCCCACGTCGTCCTGGAGCAGGAGGGTGACAAAACCGTAGTCGGCGTGGGAGCCCACACCCTGATCGCCGGCCGCTTCCACCACACCGCCAACGTAGTGCACCAGCTTGCCCATCCAGGCGGGTTCGTCACCGAAGGGCTCATCGAAGTGGTCCTCGGGCAAGCCGAGGGCCACGGCGATGCCGCGCAGGAGCTCCATGCCCACCTCGGACATCAGCTCGGCCCAGGCCATGGCTGCCGGCTTAAGCTCCGGCATTGCCTCATCCGGCCACAGATTGTGGCCCTGCAGCAGCCAGTAGGGCTGGTCTGCAGGGTAGTCGTGGACGGGTTCCCGCTCGGGGGAGTAGTCGATCTGCTCGCGGGCGTCCGCCCTGCCCTGGGTGACTTCGGTGCCCATCCTGGTGTAGCCCCGGAAATGTGGGGAGAGCCTGTTATCCAGCTTCATCCGTTCCTCGAGGGGCAGGTCGAAGAAGCGCTTGATGAGGGCCAGGAGCTCCTCGGCCTGGCCGGGCGCGGCTCCGTATCCGGTGATTTGGAAGAACCCCACGTTGTGGGCAGCATCCCGCAACTGGTCAATGAACTCGGGACTGAACGAACCGTACGGCTGGCGGGCGGCGCTCATGTCCAGAACGGGGATGGTTGCCTGATCGGGTGACATCTTCGCAGACTAGCACCGGCCGGCTCCCCGTGGGCACCCCACATTGAGTTGGGTGTCGTCGCCTTACGCCTTGTGACATTTAGTTTTTCATCCGGTGCCGCGTGTGCCAGATTCGTTGCTGTAACCATCTCGAGCGGCTGAGAGACCTGGCTCTGTGACGCCGCAGCAACCCCCTTCATTTGAAGACGGTGCTACTGCCAGGACCGATGGAGAACCTCAGTGTTCCCGGCCCTTGGGCTGCGCAAGCGACCCCGGGTTCCGGGCTGCGAAGGTTTCCTCGGGTTATCCCGGAGGAATTCATGAACGTACAGACCGGCAGCCGCGCGGCAGCCCCATCAGGTGATGACCTGTGATTGAGATCCAGAACGTCAGCACCTCCTTTGACTCTCCCAACGGACGTTTCACCGCCGTTGATGATGTCAGCCTCCACATCCAGCGGGGCACCATCCAGGGCATCATCGGGTTCTCCGGGGCGGGAAAGTCCACGCTGCTCAGGAACATCAACCTCCTGGAGCGCCCCACGTCAGGCCGCGTCCTGGTGGACGGCGTTGACCTCCTGACCTTGTCCGATGCCGAGCTGCGCACCAAGCGGCACCACATCGGGATGATCTTCCAGCACTTCAACCTGCTCAACAACCTCACTGCGCAGGAGAACGTTGAGCTTTCCCTGAAGTTCGCCGGCATCGGAAAGTCCGAGCGCCGCCGTCGGGCTGCCGAAACCCTGGAGATCGTGGACCTTAGCGACAAGGCCGGAACGTACCCGGCCAAACTGTCCGGCGGCCAGAAGCAGCGCGTGGCCATTGCCCGCGCCCTTGCCACCGAACCCAAGGTGCTGCTCTGCGATGAGCCGACGTCGGCAGTTGACCCTCGTACAACGGCCTCTGTCCTGCAGTACCTCGCTGATGTAAATGCCGAATTCGGCATCACGATTGTGGTGGTCACCCACGAAATGAACGTCATCAAGGCCATCGCGGACAACGTTGCCGTGATGGAAGAGGGCCGGGTTGTGGAGCAGTTCGACCTTAGCGAGCTGCAGCGCCCGGGTTTCCACCCGGCCACCCAGAGCGGCCGGTACCTGATCTCTGACGAGATCCAGCTCGACCGTTCCGCCCACGCGACCGCCGCCTCGGAAGGCCTGCTCAATGTTTGACCGCATCCTTGAAGTCCTGCCCGAAATCGGTGTGGCCATGGGCCAGACCCTCACCATGCTCCTGGTGGCCATTCCGCTGGCGGTGCTCCTCGGCACACCCCTGGGCGTGCTGCTTTACACCATCGGGCCCAACGGGCTGAAGCACCGCCCCAGGCTGCACCGCATCCTGGACGGGCTGGTCAACCTGATCCGGTCCTTTCCGTTCCTGATCCTGCTGATTGCCATCATCCCCGTCACCAGGTTCATCGTGGGCACCACCATCGGCACGGCCGCCGTCATTGTCCCGCTGACCATCAACGCCATTCCCTACTTCGCCCGTTTTGTGGAACAAAACCTCAGCCAGCTGGGCAGCGGCGTGGTGGAGGCGGCCCGGTCGATGGGCGCCAGCCGGTCCCAGATCGTCCGGGATGTCCTCATTGTGGAGGCCAAGCCCGGGCTGGTCAGCTCCATCACCATCATGACCGTCAGCTTCATCTCCTACTCGGCAATGGCCGGCCTGGTGGGCGGCGGCGGGATCGGCGATTTCGCTATCCGCTACGGGTACTACCGCTACGAAACACCGCTGATGATCACCGCCATTGTGCTGATGATCCTGCTGGTCACCATCGTCCAGCTGGGCGGCTCCTACATTGCACGGCGCCTGGACAAGCGGCTCTGATCCTGCCCGGCGTCCGCACACCCACTTCTTCCGGAAGGCACCCCCATGACTTCAACACCCAGTACCCGCTTCGACGGACCCCGCCCACGCCTGCTGATCAGCGCGTTCGTGATGAACACGACCAGCCACATCATGGGCGGCCAGTGGCGGCGCCCGGAGGCGCAGCAGCACCGGTTCAACGAGCTGCCGCTGTGGCTCGACCTGGCCCGCCAGCTCGAAGACGCCAAGTTTGATGCGATCTTCTTCGCCGACGTCGTGGGCCTGTACGGCGATTACGACGGCGGGTGGGCGTCGCTGCTGAAAAAGGGCATCCAGGTGCCCTCCAACGATCCCCTGATCCTGCTGTCCGCACTCGCCACCGGGACGCAGGAGATTGGACTGGCTGCCACCTCGTCCGTCATCCAGAGCCATCCGTTCCAGTTCGCCCGGCAGATGTCCACGCTGGACCACATCAGCAACGGACGCGTGGCCTGGAACATTGTCACCAGTGTGCTGGAGAACGCCCACCGGAACTTCAACGCCACCGAACTGACCAAGCATGACGAGCGCTATGACTGGGCGGACGAATATGTCGAGGCGGCCTACAAGCTGTGGGAGGGCTCATGGGAGGACGACGCCCTGCTGTTGGACAAGGAAACCGGCGTCCATGCCGACCCGGAAAAGGTCAGCAAGATCTACCACCGCGGGCCCCGGTACTCCATTGACGGGCCGCACCTCTCCGCGCCGTCACGGCAGCGGACCCCGGTGCTTTTCCAGGCCGGCAGCTCGGGCCGCGGCCAGCAGTTCTGCGCCGCCAACGCTGAGGCCACCTTCACCCTGGCCCCGAACACGGACGTGGCAGCGAAGTACACGGCGGCCGTCCGTGAACAGGCCGCCGCCGCAGGGCGCCACCCGGATGACGTGAAATTCCTGCAGGGCATGCACTTCGTGGTGGGCGGCACCGAAGCGGAGGCCAACCGCAAGGCTGCCGAACTGGAGGAGACTCTGGATATCGAAGCCCTGCTGGCCCATGTGGGCGGCGGCTTCGGCGTCGATCTCGGCGGACTGCCGCTGGACACCCCGCTCGGCGACCTTGAGACCGAAGGCAGCCAGGGCCACCTGACTGCGATCCGGGCCTCCGTCCGGGGCGGCAACCCCACGCTCCGGGACATTGCCCTCTACCGCAGCCGCGCCAACCGCGTGGTGGGTACGCCGGAACAGATCGCCGACCGGGTTGAAGAGTGGCAGGACGCCGGAATCGACGGCATCAACATCATCAACCAGACCCTCCCGGGCTCGTACACCGACTTCATCGAGGGTGTGCTGCCGGAACTGCGGAGGCGTGGGCTGGCTCAGGCGGACTATGCGCCGGGCACCCTGCGCGAGAAGCTCTTCGGCGCCGGACCGCGCCTCAACGACCGGCACCCGGCCTCAGCTTTTCGGGGAGCCTTCACCGAGTTCTCAGCGGCCGCTGAGAACAAGCCAGCCACCATCACCGTTTAGCTCACTCCACCTCCCCGCCACACCCTGACCCTCAAAGGACCCCGAACAATGCAGCGTAGAAGTTTCCTCAAGTATGCCCTCGCAGGCGCCGGTGCAGTCTCGGTTTCGGCCCTCACGGGCTGCGGCCTTGTCAACCCGGGCGGCGCCAGCGCGGCCGGCGACGGCAAGACCATCAAGATCATCGTGACCGAGTCGGCTCCGTACCAGGAACCCACCAAGATTGCCCAGAAGCTCCTCGCAGCCAAGGGCTGGACCCTGGAACCCACGTACGTCACGGACATCATCCAGCCCAACCTTGCCGTGGCCAACGGCGAGTTCGATGCCAACTTCTTCCAGCACAACGCCTACCTGAGGCAGTTCAACCAGGACAAGGGCCTGGAGAACGTGGGCCTGTTCTACGTCTACAGCGCCCCGGGCGGCATTTGGTCTGACAAGTACAAGTCCCTCGCCGAGCTTCCGGACGGCGCCAAGATCGGGATTCCCGTGGACCCGGCCAACAACGGCCGCGCCCTGTTTATGCTCCGCGACGCCGGCCTGCTGGAACTCTCGGAGGCCACGGTGATCCACACCTCGCAGAAGAACATCACTGCCAACCCGAAGAAGCTGCAGTTCGTGGAGGTGGACCAGCAGTCCCTTGCCAAGACCCTGCCTGATGTCGACGCCGGATTCCTCGTGGCCCGCATGGCGGCCGACGCCAAGCACACCAGGGCGGATGCGCTCGCTTTCGAATCCGACGCAGACCAGGTTCCGTTCCGGATCGTCGTCGCAGGCCGGAAGGACTTCGCCGGTTCGGAGAAGGCATCCGCCCTTAGGGAAGCGTTCCAGTCGCCCGAGGTCAAGGCCTGGTTCGCCAGCTACCAGAACGGGATACTTCCCACTCCGTGGGACCAGGATCCGGCCGCTGACATTACCAAGCTCTAACCAGGCATCGCAGCTCATGAAGGGGGAGAAGATATGACGTACGCACCGGAGGCCGTAGCGCCCGCGGAGGCAGGATCGGGCGAAGCCGGCTACGAGAAGCTGGCGGGCCGGTTCAGGCCCGTCTTTGCGCGGATAGCCGAAGGGGCGCTGGCCCGGGAACAGGACCGCGTCCTGCCGTTCGAGCAGGTCCGCTGGCTGAACGATGCCGGTTTCGGACGCTTGCGCGTTCCCGCGGAGCACGGCGGTGACGGGATTGGCTTCGAACCGTTCTTCCGCCTGCTCATCGAACTGGCGGAAGCTGATTCGTCCGTGGCACACCTCTACCGGTCACACTTCGCCTTCGTGGAAACGGTGGGATTGGAGCCCGCGGACTTCCAGAACCGCTGGTATCCGCGGGTGGTGGCCGGGGAGATCTTCGGGAACGCGGCCACTGAGCAGTCCGGGAACGTCCTTGGCGCCACCGGCACCAGCCTGACCCGGGAGGGTGAGAACTGGCTGCTGAACGGCAAAAAGTTCTACACCACCGGCACCATCTTCGCCGAGTGGATTGCGGTCACCGCCAGCACTGAGGGCATCGAAGGCCGCCAGTACGCCGTGGTGAGCACCACCCAGCCGGGCGTGGAAATCCTCGACGACTGGGACGGCTTCGGCCAGCAACTGACGGGGACGGGCACCACCATCTTCCGCGACGCCGTCGTGCCCGCCGCAAACATTGTTCAGCGTTCGGTGTCCACAACTCACGAACCCGCGTTCTTCCAGCTGGTCCTGCTCGCGGTCCTTGCGGGCATTGGCCGGGCGGCGCTGGCTGATGCGCGGGCGCTGGTCCGCGACCGGAAGCGCACCTTCAACACCGGGTCCGGCGAACTGTTCCGGCACGACCCGCTGATCCTGCAGCTGGTGGGCCATCTTTCGGCCAAGGCCTTCGCGGCCGAGTCCGTGGTGCTGGCCGCTGCCCGGGAGCTTGACGCCGCCGCGGATCCGGTGCTGCACCTCACCCCGGTACAGCGCTACGTCCGGGGCGACGTAGCGGTGGAAAAGGCCCAGCTGCTGGTTCCCGAGCTGGTGCAGGCGGCCGCCCAGCAGCTTTTCGACGTCACCGGAGCCTCGTCCACGTCCAAAGCGAAGTCCCTGGACCGGCACTGGCGGAATGCCCGCACCGTCTCCACGCACAACCCGGCGGTGTTCAAAGCCAGGATTGTGGGCGACTACGAGGTCAACGGCACCATCCCGGAAGGACTGCACAGCATCGGGGATGTGCCCACCCGACGCTAGTCGCGGCCGGCCGGATAGGCTCATCCCATGGATGCTGCTGCACTCCGGGAGATCTGCCTGAGTTTCCCCGGCGCCTTCGAGGACTTTCCCTTTGGCCCGGAGACTTCCGTGTTCAAAGTGCGCGCCGCAGTCTCGGGGGGAGCCCGGCACGAAGCGAAAATGTTTGCAGCGTCCGCCCTGGATGCCCGGGACCTGTCGGTAAGCCTGAAATGTGAACCCGCCCTGGCGGAGCAGCTGCGCGCCGCGCACCCCGAAATCACCGGTGCCTGGCACATGAACAAGACACACTGGAACGGGGTGCGGCTGGACGGAGCGCTCCCGGATGCCATGGTCCGTGACATGGTGGAGGATTCCTATGACCTGGTGGTGGCCACGCTAAGCCGCAAGCAGCAGGAACAGCTCGGATGGGCCCGGCTCTCCGCCTCCGCTTCGGGCCCCACTCGGCCGGGAGAACGGGCATGACGGAGAAGCGCCTGGTGGGCGGCCGGCTCGACTACCCCGGTGTCGGCGCGACGGAAAACGGCCGGCCGCCGGCCGGGTACCCGTCCCAGATGTCCCAGGTCTACCTTGGTGACGGACCGGAGCTCTACCGCCGCGTGGCGCAGGGAATCCTGAGCTGGGAACTGCAGCGCAGGTCCGGGCTGCGGGTTAGGGCGGAGTCCAGCGTTGTCCGGCCGGGAACACGTGTGGTGAGCGGTTTCGGCGTCGGGCCTTTCCGCGTCAACGCGCCCTGTGAAGTGGTGTGGGTCCGGCGGCCGGGACCCGGTGACGGGCCGCAGTCTGCGGGTTTCGGGTACGGGACACTTCCGGGCCACCCTGCCCGCGGCGAGGAGGCCTTCGAAGTGGAGATGGACGCCACCGGACAGGTGTTTTTGAAGATCACGGCCTTCAGCAAACCGGCCAACTGGTTCTACCGGGCAGGCGGGGTGGTCACCCGGGCGGCGCAGAGGTACGTCACTTCGCGATACGTTGAAGGGGCACGCCAACTCGCCGCAGGTGAAAGCTGATCAGGAGAAGGTACATGCTGGACCAAGCTACCCTTGACCGCCTCTGGAACTTCGAGGATCCCAAGCTGTCCGAACAGCGTTTCCGGGATGCCCTCGACGATCCGGCCTACAACACGGACGAAAAAGCCGAACTTGCCACCCAACTGGGCCGCGCCATCGGCCTGCAGGGCCGCTACGAGGAAGCCGACGCCCTGCTGGATTCACTTGACGGCGAGGAGGAGCCCACCGTCGGGGTCCGCATCCTGCTGGAGCGCGGGCGGCTCCTGAACTCCTGCGGCCACGCGGCCATGGCGGTGCCGCTGTTTGAGCAGGCCGCCGAACTGGGGGACCACCTTGGTGAGGAATTCCTGGCAGTGGACGCCCTGCAGATGCTCGCCGTGGCGGACTCCGCCCATGCTGAATCCTGGGCCAGGAGCGCGCTCGAGTACGCCTCCACCGCGCATGACCCGCACACCCGGCGCTGGATGGCCGGGCTGCACAATAACCTCGGCTGGATGCTGCACGCTGCGGGCCGGTTCACCCAGGCCCTGGTGGAGTTCCAGCTGGCTGAGCAGTGGGCCGAGCAGGCCGGCACCCCGTCCCAGCAGCAGGATGCCCGCGAGGCCATCCTCGCCTGTGAGCTGGACATGACTGCGGCCGGGTAGTTCAATGGCGGAGCAGTCCGGGACGTCCGAGTAGTTCAATCATCACCAAACGGAAAGGAACAACCATGATCTTCATTGTGGTCAAATTCAAGGTAAAGCCCGACTGGTCCGAGCGCTGGCTCGGCCTCGTGGACAGCTTCACCAAAGCGACCCGGGAGGAGCCAGGCAACCTCTGGTTCGACTGGTCCCGCAGCGTGGATGACCCCAACGAGTTTGTCCTGGTGGAAGCCTTCAAGGACGACGCCGCAGAGGACCACGTCAACAGCGCGCACTTCAAGCAGGCCATGGCGGACATGCCGCAGGCCCTGGCGGAAACACCCCGAATCATCAGCCGCCAACTCGACGGCGACGGCTGGGACCGGATGGGCGAACTCACCATCTAATCCCCATCGATTGCTCCGTAACGGCCGTTTTGAGCCCCCAAAGCGGCGGTTACGGAGCAGTCGATACGATTACGGCATGTGGATCGGCTGGATTGAATTCGACATTCTCCTGGGCGATGTCCAGAGCCTGAAAGAAAAGCGCTCCGTCATCAGGCCTCTGCTCGCCGAGGTCAAGCGCCGCTTTGATGTGTCGGTGGCCGAGGTGGGGGACCACGATCAGTACCGGCGCTCGCAGCTTGGCGCGGGCCTGGTGGCAGCTGACCGGACGCACCTCGTGGAGGTGCTCACCGCCGTCGAACGCTTTGTGGCTGCGAGGCCGGAAATCGAGCTGCTCAGCGCCCGGCAGCGGGAGCTCCACAGCGAGGACTGACCCCCATCGGTTGCTCCGCAAACGCCCTTCTGAGCGATCAAAACGGCGTTTGCGGAGCAATCGATGAAGCCTGTGGATAACTTCTGCAGCGCTCGCCTTATTCTGCTCTGATGAATCCATGAAGATCCCGCGCCCGCTACCAGAGGAACTACGGGACCGCCCGTTTACGGTTGTCGAAGCGGCGCGGGCCGGAGTGTCGCACAAGCGGCTGCGGCACCGCAGCTTGCATCGCCTGGGGAAAGGGATCCGGTCGGAAGGGCCGACGGCGGAGCTCACCTTGAGTGCCAGAGTGCGACCGTTCATCGAGGTCAATGAGCGATGCGCCGCGTCGCACCTCACCGCGGCTGAACTCCTTGTGCTGCCGCGACGTCAGCAGAAGGGGACACCAGAGATGTATCACGTCATCAGGCCTGAGGGCTCGGCACACCTGAACAGACCGCATGTCATTGTGCACCGCATGAAGCTCTACAGCGACGAGGTCACCACAGTTGACGGTGTGCCCGTGACCACTCCTGAGCGAACTTGGCTGGACATGGCGGAAATGCTCACGGTGGATGAGTTGGTGGCCATGGGGGACAGCTGTGTACGGCTGCCGCGGCCGGACTTCGAGGATAGGGACATGCCGCTATGCAGCCTGGCTGACCTTCAACGGATGATCGATCGGCACAAGGGAAAGCGCGGGCTTCGTAAGGCCAGGGAAGCCATTAAACTCATCCGGGTCGGCTCCGACTCGCCGCAGGAGACGCTGCTTCGGCTGGCCATGGTCAGGGCCGGACTGCCGGAACCCGAGCTGAACGTCCCGATCATCGGCGAGGACGGCCTGCGTCATCACGAGCCGGACCTCTCGTACCGAAAGTACCGGATCGGGATCGAGTACGAAGGCGAACACCACGGCGACGGAGGGCAGATCGTCCGGGACATTGCCCGCTCCGAAAACTATCACGCCGTGGGCTGGGCGGAAGTGCGCATTTCCAAGCGGCACATGCTCAACGACGCCAAGCCCGCGGTCGCCAAGATCCGAGCGGCCCTGATACAGGCAGGGTGGCGCAAGGGCTATTAAGCATCGATTGCTCCGCAACTGCCGTTCTAAAGGCTCAAAAGGGCGCTCACGGAGCAACGGATGGAGGCGGAGGCGGCCACGGCCAGGCATTAGTCTGATGCCATGACGCAGATGATGACCCCGGACGAGTACTTCAAATTTGCCTCTCAGCCCAATGACGAAGACCCGGCAACGGAGTTTGCCGAGTGGCCTACCTTCCCGTTCGCCGGGCCACTGACCACCAAAGCGCTTACTGCCCCGGAAATGCCGGAGCCGCCCCGACGTGGCGAGAATGGCGAAGAGTGTACTGATTGCGAGGGCAAAGCGAGCAGCCTGTGGCAGAACGGACGTTGGCGTATACATCAACTGAACCCGACGCTCATGCCCGTGGGGCTGATGCTCCAACCCGTCGACCATTACGACGCCGGGGAACTTCCGGACGAGCTGGCTGCCGAACTCGGCGTTCTGATGAACCACCTCACCGCGGCCATCGAGGCGCAGGAATTTGTGGGCAGGGCACACGTCAACCGGTGGGGCGACGGAGGGGCGCACCTGCACTTCTGGTTTATGGGCCGCCCGATTGGTCAGCTTCAGATGCGGGGCAGCCTTGGCATCTTGTGGGCAGACCTCGGCCAAGCACTGCCCCAACGCGTCCTGGACTCAAACCACCGGCTGGTCCTGATGAATTTCGTTGCCCGGGCCGGCGGCGAGATGGCGGCTTAAAAATCGATTGCTCCGCAACTGCCGTTTTGAGGGTTCAAAAGGGCCGTTACGGAGCAATCGATGGGGGAGGTGGGGACTAGCCGAAGTACTTCGGCAGGGTCCCTTCGTGCGCCTCGCGGAGGGCATCCAGCGACAGGGTGTCGACGCCGTTGATCTCCAGCTGGCCGCTTGCCGCGTCCACCACACCGATGCGGAGGTGGGCGAAGCCGCGGGCGGTGCACATGTCCTGGAAGCGGACTTCCTCGGAGCGGGGCACGCCTACAATGGCGCGGCCCTGGGACTCGGAGAACAGCGCGGTGAACAGGTCGACGCCGTCGCGGTCCATGACGTCCTGCAGGGCAATCCGGGCACCCACGCCGTAGCGCAGCGAGGACTCCACGAGGGCTGCCGCGAGGCCGCCTTCGGAGAGGTCGTGTGCGGAGTCCACCATGCCGTCGCGGGAGGCGTTGATCAGGATCTCGCCCAGTGCGCGCTCGGCGGCGAGGTCAACCTTGGGCGGCTGTCCGCCGAGGTGGCCGCGCATGTTGGCCCATTCGGAACCGTCCAGCTCGGCGCCCGTGGTACCCAGCAGGTAGATGGCCATGCCATCCTCCCGCCAGCCCGACGGCGTGCGGCGGGCAACGTCGTCGAGCTTGCCCAGTACCGCCACCACGGGGGAGGGGTGGATGGGGATGGTGCCTGTCTGGTTGTACAGCGAGACGTTGCCGCCGGTGACCGGGATGCCCAGTTCCATGCAGGCGTCCGACAGGCCGCGGATGGCTTCGGCGAGCTGCCACATCACGTCCGGGTCCTCGGGGGAGCCGAAGTTCAGGCAGTCGCTGACTGCCATCGGCACGGCGCCGGAGGTGGCCACGTTGCGGTAGGCCTCGGCCAGGGCCAGCTGTGCGCCGTGGTACGGGTCAAGGTAGGTGTAGCGGCCGTTGGCGTCGGTGGCCAGGGCGACGCCCAGGCCGGTTTCCTCATCAACACGGACCACGCCGGCATCGTCCGGGAACGCCATGGCGGTGTTGCCGCCCACGTAGCGGTCGTACTGGTTGGTGATCCAGGCCTTGGAGCACATGTTCGGCGAGGCGATGAGCTCGGTGACAGCGGCAGCCAGTTCCGCGGGGGCGGCGGGACGGCCGGCGTCCTGTACGGAACCGGTGAAGGAATCGGCCTGGACCGAGTCCTGCCATGAGGGGCGGGCATACGGGCGGTCGTAGACCGGGCCGTCGTGTGCCACGGTGCGCGGGTCAACGTCCACGATGACCACGCCGTCCCAGGTGATGATCAGGCGGCCTGTGTCGGTGACTTCGCCGAGCCAGGAGTACTCCACGGCCCACTTGTCCATCACGGCTTCGAAGGCTTTGATGTTTTCCGGGGTGACCACGGCCATCATGCGTTCCTGCGACTCGGACATCAGGATCTCGCCCGGGGTCAGGGTGGGATCGCGCAACAGGACGGAGGTCAGCTCAACCTGCATGCCGCCGTCGCCGTTCGATGCCAGCTCGGACGTGGCGCAGGAAATGCCTGCCGCGCCGAGGTCCTGGATGCCTTCAACCAGTGAGCCCTTGAACAGTTCCAGGCAGCACTCGATGAGGACCTTCTCCGCGAAGGGGTCGCCCACCTGCACTGCGGGGCGCTTGGAGGGCTTGGTGTCATCGAAGGACTCCGAGGCCAGCACGGACGCGCCGCCAATGCCGTCGCCGCCGGTGCGTGCACCGAACAGGACCACCTTGTTGCCCTTGCCCGAAGCGTTGGCGAGGCGGATGTCCTCGTGGCGCATGACGCCAACAGCGAGGGCGTTAACCAGCGGGTTGCCCTGGTAGATGGGGTCGAACACCATTTCGCCGCCGATGTTCGGCAGGCCCAGCGAGTTGCCGTAGCCTCCAATGCCGGCCACTGCGCCGTGCATCACGCGGGCGGTATCCGGGTGGTCGATGGCGCCAAACCGCAGCGGATCCATGACGGCCACGGGGCGGGCGCCCATGGAGATGATGTCGCGGACAATGCCGCCGATGCCCGTGGCAGCACCCTGATAGGGCTCCACGAACGACGGCGAGTTGTGGGACTCGATCTTGAAGGTTACGGCCCAGCCGTCCCCGAGGTTGGTCACACCGGCGTTTTCGCCGATGCCCACCAGCATGTCCTTCTTCATTTCCTCGGTCACCTTGTCGCCGAACTGGCGCAGGTGGTTCTTGGAGGATTTGTAGGAGCAGTGCTCGCTCCACATGACGGAGTACATGGCCAGTTCGGCGCCGGTGGGGCGGCGGCCCAGGACCTTGACTACCTCGTCGAACTCGTTCTGCTTCAGGCCCAGTTCGGCCCAGGGCAGTTCGGTGTCCGGGGTCTTGGCGGCGTTCTCGACGGTGTCGATGTTGAACTTCTTGGTGGTTTCCGTGGTCACTTGGCGCCTCCCACAATCTTGTTCAGGACGGACGTGAAGAAGCCGAGGCCGTCGGTGTCCGTGCCGCCGATCCCATCCAGCGATTCCGGGCCGAAGCCAACCTCGGTAGCGTGTTCCGGGTGGGGCATGAGGCCCACCACGTTGCCGGCGGCGTTGGAGATGCCGGCAATGTCGCGGCGCGAGCCGTTCGGGTTGAAGCCGACGTACCGGAAGGCCACGCGGCCCTCAGCCTCGAGGGCGTCCAGGGTCTTTTCGTCGGCGATGTACTGGCCGTCCTGGTTCTTCAGCGGCACCGTGATTTCCTGGCCGGCCTCGTAGTCGAGGGTCCACGCGGTGTTGCTGTTCTCCACGCGCAGGACCTGGTCGCGGCACAGGAACTTCAGGTGGTCGTTCTTGATCATGGAGCCGGGCAGCAGGTGCGACTCGGTTAGGATCTGGAAGCCGTTGCAGATGCCCAGGACGGGCAGCTTGGCGTCGGAGTTGGCCGCGTCGATGATCTTGGACATCAGCGGCGCGAAACGGGCGATGGCGCCGGCGCGGAGGTAATCACCGTAGGAGAAACCGCCGGGAATCACCACGGCGTCAACGTCGCCCAACGTGGTGTCTGCATGCCAGAGCGGCACCGCGGTGCCACCGGCAAGCCGGACTGCACGGGCGGCGTCGCGGTCGTCAAGGGTGCCGGGGAAGGTGACAACACCGATCCGGGCCCCGGCGAGCCTGCGGGCATCGGGGTCGACGGCGGCCGCCTCGCCGATCAGGGGAAGTTCACTCATCTCAGGCCTCGACGACCTCGACGTTGACCACGTCTTCGATCACGGGGTTGGACAACAGGGTCTCGGCCGCTTCGCGGGCCTGGGCCAGGATTGCGTCCGTCACCTCGCCGTCAACCGTCAGTTCAAAGCGCTTGCCCTGACGGACAGAGCTAAAGCCGGTGAAACCCAGCCGGGGGAGTGCACCCACGATGGCCTTCCCCTGCGGGTCCAGAATCTCGGGCTTGGGCATGACGTCAACAACGATCCGGGGCATCCGGCAACTCCTGTGCGTGAGCTTTGGGTAAGGGCGCAGCGGAGTGGTGCCGTCTTACGCCGTTCCAGAAGTTGTTGGGGGCCTGCTTTTCAACAGTGCCTTTACAGTGAGGACGGGCGCTCCGCGAGCTTGCCAGCCCATTCTACCGGCCGGAACGCCGCACCCCGTATTCGGTGGGCCCCGTCACTTCATCAGGCGGGCTCCGGGTTCTCGGAGGTGATGAACGACGGCGGCTCTGGCCCCGTGGAGGCGGCGTCACTAGGATGGCGTCATGGCTGAAAAATCGAAGTCCCTGCTGTTGCCGGTCATGGCCGTTGCCGTATTCGCCGGGCTGGGGCGGATGGTCATGCAAAAGATCAAGGCCGACAGGGCGGCCCGGGAAACCCGGGTAGCCGGACCCGTGGACGAGAAGACCCGGCAGTGGATCAGTGACGTGGTGCGCACTCCGAGGCAGTAGGCCGCCGGGCACATCACCAGAAAGCTTTGGAAGCGGGCGTCCCTTGTCGGGGCGCCCGCTTTTGTGTGTCTGTGTCTGTGTCAGGGCCGGGAGGCGACCCGTCACCGCGGACCACCAGCCCCGGCCACAGAGAGCTTCCGCGGTCTCGACGGTGCGCCGGTCCCGCCCAAGTCCCCCGGGTCATTGAAGTGACTTCCCTGTCAAGCTGTTGACACGCCGTCGCCCGCGGAGCACGGCGTTGTGGGGTGGATCGCTGACCCCCGCCGCCGGCCCTCATAGTCCGGGGATCCGGCGCGTCCCCGGCCGGTCTTCCGGTGCCAGCCTGAAAGTTGGATGATTGAGCACAAAACATGGATGTGTTCTATGTCATATTGAGCTCTCAGTCTGTACTGTTTGTAGCGGCTGGTCACAGCATTACAAAACCTGTAATGCGATTTGCCGCTCCAGCTGCTCCAGACCGGCGACCTGGCCGGCGTTCTTCGTGAAAGGTGTAGTCGCTCGTGAAATCAACTGCAAAACGCCCCGTCCAGGGCAGGGGACTCCGGAAAGCTACGGCATTTGCCGTGGGCTTGCCGCTGCTCCTCACCTCGATGGCGATGAGCCCCGCTACCGCGGCGCCCGCCGGCCTGAATACGGCAGTAACCGCACAGAAGTCTGCCGCGAGTGACTTCAAGGATGGCCGCTATATTGTGGTCCTCGCGGCCAAGGCCGCGGCCGCCTATGAGGGGGAGACGCCGGGCCTGCTGGCCACCAAGCCGCAGAACGGCCGCAAGCTCGACGCAGGCAGCCCTAACTTCAAGGCATACGATGCCCACCTCCGCAAGACGCAGCAGGACGTCGCCGCCCGGCAGGGAGTGACGCCGTCGAAACAGTTCACGGCGGCCCTGAACGGGTTCGCGGCAGAGCTGACGGCAGCGCAGGCCGCCGAGCTTTCCAAAGATGCCAGGGTGCTGACGGTTCAACCCGACGTCGAGAATGCACCCGACTACACCACCACGGACTTCCTGAAGCTCACCGGCGCAGAGGGTGCCTGGGCGACCCGCTTCGGCGGCGAAGCGAACGCAGGCAAGGGGGTCGTGGTGGGCGTCATTGACTCCGGCTATGCCCCGGACAACCCTTTCCTGAAGGGTGAGCCGGTCCAGCCGCTCAGCGGCCCCGCCCAGATGGGCCAGCCCTACCGCGATACCGACGGACGCATCGCCATGCTCAAGGCCGACGGCACCACGTTCAAAGGCGAATGCCAGAAGGGTGTGGACACCGGAGCAGCATTCGACGGAACCCTGTGCAATTCCAAAGTGGTCAGCGCCCGCTACTTTGCTGACGCCTTCCTGCAGTCCGTCAAGCCGGGAAACCGTGCACCGCAAGAACTGATCTCTCCCGTGGACGTTGGGAGCCACGGCACGCACACGGCCACCACCGCGGCCGGCAACGCCAACGTTGAACAGGTACTCGACGGCATGAGCTTCGGCAAGAGTTCCGGAGTGGCACCGGCCGCCAAGGTTTCCGTCTACAAGATCTGCTGGGAGGATGACAACCCGGCCACCGGCGGCTGCTACACCTCGGCGTCCATCGAAGCCATTGACGCCGCCGTTCAGGACGGCGTTGACGTCCTGAACTACTCCATTTCGGGCAACACGGACAGCACCAGTGATCCCGTAGCGCTCGCATTCCTCAATGCTGCCGCGGCCGGAGTGTTCGTCGCCGCTTCCGCCGGCAACTCCGGGCCGGGCGCATCCACTGTCAACCATGCCTCACCTTGGCTGACCACCGTGGCGGCCTCCACGTTCCCCAGTGAACTCCTTGGCACAGTCAAGCTGTCAGACGGAAGCGTGTACCGCGGGGCATCCATCATGAAGGCCGAAGTCACGGACAAACCCGCGATTGTTGCCGCCGACGCTGCAGCCGCCGGTGCGGCCAACCCCAACCTGTGCGGCCCCGGAACCCTCGATGCGGCCAAGGTGACCGGCAAAGTTGTGGTCTGTGACCGCGGTGTGGTGGACCGGACGGCCAAGAGCCTCGAGGTCCAGACCAAGGGCGGTGTGGGGATGATCCTGGTCAACCTCACCAATAGCTCGGAAGACGCCGATAACCACGTCATCCCCACGGTCCACGTCAATGCCCCCAAGAGCCTGGAACTGAAGTCCAAGCTCGCCGGCAACACGGCGCTGACGGTCAGCCTCCTCAAGGGAGACCTCACCGGAGAACCGCTCCCTCCCGCACCACAGGTGGCAGGGTTCTCCTCCCGCGGCCCCACGCTCGCGTCCGGCGGCGACCTTCTGAAGCCGGACATCTCCGCCCCCGGCGTTAACGTGCTCGCCGGTGTTTCAACCATCGGCAACAAGGGTGCCCAGTTCGGGTTTATGTCCGGCACGTCCATGGCAGCACCGCACATCGCCGGTTTCGGCGCCCTGGTGCTCAGCGCGCAGCCGCGCTGGAGCCCTGCCACGGTCAAGTCCGCCATGATGACCACCGCCTACCCGCTGGTCAACGCCGACGGCACGCCCAACAAAAATCCGTTCGACGGCGGCGCCGGGCACATCGATTCCCTCCGTGTCCTCGATCCCGGCCTGGTCTATGACTCCGGCGTCAAGGACTGGCTGGGCTTCCTGAACGGCCAAGGTGTTGCGACGGGCGCACCCGAGGCCGGGACGGTCGCTGCCCAGGACCTGAACCTGCCGTCCATCGCCGTCGGCAGCCTGGTGGGAGAAGTACAGGTCAAACGCCGGCTGACGGCGCTGGTTCCGGGCATGTACCGGCCGCAGGTGGACCTGCCCGGATTCAGCGTCGCAGTGGAGCCGCAGGCGCTGAACTTCGCCAAGGCAGGCCAGACCCGCGAGGTCACGCTCACCATCCGCAACGTCAGTGCGCCGGTCGGTAAATTCACCACCGGCACGCTGACCTGGAAGGGTCCGCGGACCGTCACGTCCCCCATGGCCGTGCGGCCCGTTGATGCAAGGATCGCGCCGTCCTTCTCCTTCAGTTCCCCCACAGGGACCGGCAGCGGAACAATGGACCTCGTGTCCGGCTCCGACGCTCCGCTCGCCGTAGCGGTTGAGGGACTCGCCCCGGTAAGCCAGACTGCCATTTCCAAGACGCCGGGTGCGTACGCAGCAACCAATGATGCGCACAATGCGTTGCTGAGCGTGACGGTTCCTGCGGGTGCCACCTTCGCCCGCATCGGGGTCCAGTCGGAACGGAACGACGTCGACTGGGACATGGTGGTTTATGTCCCGAATGGTGCCGGTGGGCTGGTTCCCACCCAGGTAGCGACGGCGTCCGCCAGTGAGTTCCTTGAACTCGAGTCGCCGCGGGCGGGCACCTACTTCATTGTGGCCAACCTCTACTCGACGCCGGACAACGGCGCCGCCAAGGCAACCGTCCAGGCGGCCGCCCTCTCGGGAGACGCCGCGAACCTCACGGTCACCCCCAACCCGATCGTGGCGCCGAACGGCACAGCCACGGCAGCGACGCTGAACTGGAAGGGGCTCACGGAGGGCTCCTACCTGTCCCGCCTCAAGCTGGGGACCAACGGCATCAAAACTCTGGTCAACGTCCAGGTGGGCGCCGGTACCCCGGCCCCGGCGGGTGCACCGCAGATGGCGCCGGCGGACAGGATCCCGGCCGGCTAGGTTCGCCGGTTGAAACAGGAGTAGGCACCACATAAGTACCGACTGCTCCAAGTGCAGGAATGAAAGCGTCCCGGTCCGTGAAGTTGCGGCCGGGGCGCTTTCGGTTTTGCACCCCGCAGGCGGCGGACCCTCTAAGGGGCGGGCTTCCCTGCCCCGGGTGTTCCGCCGAGCAGTGCGGACATAGCGTTCCAGCGGGCGATCTCGCAGCCGTCCGTGCGCCGGAAAACCATCCGCACACGGCGCCCGTGAAAAGTCCCGGTCACTTCGGCCACCTGCGGTCCGCCATACTGCTGTGTGCAGAGCCTCGGCGGGCCCGGTTTCGGGAAGAACGTGTCCTGTCCGAAGCGCTCCACCGCCTCCAGTGCCGCAACCGGCGCCGGGAGCGTGGAGCCGTCCAGGACCCTGCCGCCCGCTGCCACCAGGCGGAACACGTACTCTCCGGCGGCGGGATCCTCCCGGAGCCTGATGGTAAGGTCCACGCCGTCCGTGTTCTCACCGGCCGGTCCGGTCACGGCAGGACCGTTGCAGAGAGTGGGGCCAGCGACTGTGCGAGGAGCGAGCGGAGGGCAGCTGCCTCCGCCGCGAAGGCGCGCTGGTGCTCCACGTAGGCGGCCTTACCTTCGGGGGTCTCGATCTGGACGGGCGGGTAGCCCCACTCGGCCAGGTCGTAGGGCGAGGCCTGCATGTCCATGGCCCGGATCCGCCAGGACAGTTCGAAACAGTCCATGACCAGTTCGCTGGGGAGCGCCGGCAGCAGCTTGTAGGCCCACTTGTAAAGGTCCATATTGGCGTGCAGGCACCCCGGCTGCTCCATGTGCCGCTGGTTTTCGCGGGTGGGCGTCAGTTCGTTGAGCCCGGCGGCGTCGGGGGTGTAGAACCGGAAGGCGTCGAAGTGTGAGCACCGGATCCGGTTGTCCTCCACCACCTTGTCCGTCCCCTCCGAACCCAGCCTCAGCCGGAGGTACTCGTGACGCAGGTCGAATTTGTCCTGGCGGTAGACCATGGCCCACTCGTGCAGGCCGAAGCAGCCGAACTGGGCGGGCCGGGCGGCGGTGCCGCGGAGAATGATGTCTACGAATGCCACAGCCTCACGCCGGTCCGCCAGGAAGGCGCCGCGGTCAAAGGTGACCGCCGTGGTCCCCGGAGGCAGCCCGGCTGCGGCGAGTTCGCCGTCGTCGAGCGTTCTGTAATGCTTCCACCCGCTGCGGGCGGCCGCAGCTTCGCCGGCGAGTACGACGCCGGAGCCCGGGTGCCAGCGCAGCAGCTGGCCGGGCTTCTGGGTGTAGTAGGTGAAGAGGAAGTCCTCCACGGGGTGCTTCCGGCCGGCGGAGCGGCGGGCAAGGTAAGGATCGGCGTACCGGCGGACGCGTTGCTGGTGCGCTTCTTCGCGGGTGCGCCACTCATCGCCCGCCAGGAGGCTAAGAGGCTCCACCGGTGGCACCCAGAACGTCTTCGGCTGCTGTCCAAGCCCCAATTTCGCAGCCGTTGGTCCGGGCGAAGGAGGTGTCCACGGGGGTGTCGTCCACGATGCCGGTCACCGTGGCGGTCTCCGGGCCGCCGTACTGCTCGGTGCAGACCCGGTTGGTGTTCTTTGGAGCAGGGCTAAGGAGGGCTGCATTGCTCTTGAGGGCGGCGCAGGCGGCGTCAGCCTTAGGGTGGTTGCTTTCGGGAGCGGGGACTCCGTCCCGGCAGACGAGGGTGTAATTCAGGGCCGGTTCGGTAGGGGACGGTTTGACCATGATGGCAAGCTCGGCGTTGCCGGCGCCCGGGCCCGCTGTAGGGCCCGGCGGTGCGGACGGCGACGGCGCGGGAACGGTGGTCTCGGTGTCCGGAGCCGGGGTGGCCGAGGCGCTTTCCGTGGCGGAGGAACTGGCCGTCGGGCCGCCCGATGACGGGGCCGGACCGGGCGTGGCCGTGCACGCAGCGAGCCCGGCCACGGCAAGAATTGCCAGGAACGGCCGTACGGTTCGCAAAGACATGTACCCTCCTAGATTGCTGCCATTTTACGCGCTGCCTGCGTCCGCGTGGTCTGCCGCCGCTTGTTCGGCCGTCGTCGCGGCAATGAGCGCCATCATTGAACTGTGCAGTTCGCTGACCTGTTCGCGGGTCAGGCCCAGCCGGTCCATCATGATGCCCGGAACTGCCAAGGCCTGCTGACGAAGCGCGGCGCCGGCGGGAGTCAGGCCCACTGCCAGGGTGCGTTCATTCCCGTCCACCCGCTGGCGCGTGACGAACCCAGCTTCCTCGAGCCGCCGAAGAAGCGGTGAGATGGTGGCCGGCGCCTGGGCGAGGGCTTCGCTGATGTTCCGCAGCGTCCGGGGAGCCGACTCCCACAGGCAGAGCATCACCAGATACTGCGGATGGGTCAGCCCCAAAGTGTCCAGGACCGGTTTGTAGGCGCCCACTACGCTTCGGGATGCCACAGTGAGAGCAAAGCAGAGCTGCTGTTCCAGCAGGAGATCGTTGTCCTGAAGCTCGGCGGCGTTGGATAGGGCCGTCATCACAATCCTCCAAAGGTTAGTGCACTAATTGTTAGCGTACACTGGAACCAGTCATTGGTTTAGCGAAGGGTTGACGTCAATGGGCAAAGGCAATTCAGCCGGCAAGGGCAACGCGTCCCAGCGGTTCATGCGGGCCACCGGCAAGCTACGGGTCATCTTCGGACCGGCCAACCGCAGTTCGTTGGTGCATGACATGACCGAAGAGAACCGGGCCCTCCTCGTCCAGCGTGAGCGGGAAACCCAGCAGTGGGAAACGGTCACGCGCGCCGACGGCAGCACCTATGTGGTTCCCCGGAACCCCGAGGACCAGTCCCTGCGCTAAGCTCCCTGCGCCTGCCCCGCCGACGCCACGTCCGGATCCTTTTTTGGGATGCGGGCGTAAAATAAGGGCACTGGCTCCAGGAGGGGTCAGCAGCTCTTTCGCCCGTAACGCGGGAAGGGGGTGGAAATAATGGGACACGCGCTCACTGGCTTTATGAACGTGACCGACAGGCTCCGTTTTGTCTTTGGACCGGCAACGCGTCTTGACTCGGATGCACCCGTGGTCCACAAGCATGACGAGTTCGAACAGGCCTCTGACGAGGATCTCTCGCACTTTGTTGTAGAGACGGATACCGAGGGGCATCATTACGCGATTCGCCGCGAAGACCTGGACAAGCTGACCTGACCCGCCTAGGGCCCCTGCCCGCTCTCGACAGAAAAACGCGGGGTCACTCCCGGCCTGATAAACCATAGTTATCGGGCCGGGAGTGACCCCGCGTTGCGTTGAGTCGCGTTGATCGGGCGGGGTGCGCCTAGCGGCCGGTGCCGCCGTAGACCGTGGCTTCGACTTCGCTGTCCAGGTCGAAGGCCTTGTGGATGGCCCGGACTGCGTCATCAAGAAGGTCCGCGTGGGTGACCACGGAAATCCGGATCTCTGACGTGGAAATCATGTTGATGTTGATCCCTGCATCGGACAGGGCCTTGAAGAACGTCGCGGAGACGCCGGGGTGGGAGCGCATGCCCGCACCGATAAGCGACAGTTTGCCGATCTTCTCGTTGTACTCGATGTTTTCGAAGCCGATGTCCGGCTGGGCAGCCCTGAGTGCGGCCAAAGCTTCGGCGCCTTCCACGATGGGAAGGGTGAAGGAAATATCCGTCTTGCCCGTACCGTGCGTGGAAACGTTCTGCACGATCATGTCAATGTTCGAGTGGGCGTCGGCAATGACCTGGAAGATCGCGGCGGCCTTGCCCGGGATGTCCGGCACCCCCACAACGGTGACCTTCGCTTCGGAACGGTCGTGTGCGACGCCGGAGATGATTGGCTGCTCCAAGGCAACTCCCTCTTGAGTGGTGATCTTGTCTTCGGCGCTGGGAATGACCCAGGTGCCTTCGTTCTGGCTGAATGAGGACCTGACATGCAGAGGCACGCCGAAACGGCGGGCATATTCGACGCAGCGCAGGTGCAGGATCTTCGCGCCGGACGCGGCAAGCTCCAACATTTCCTCGCTGGAGATCGTATCGATCTTCCGGGCGGAATGAACCACCCGGGGGTCGGCGGTGTAGATGCCGTCCACGTCGGTGTAGATTTCGCAGACGTCTGCCTCAAGTGCCGCAGCCAACGCGACGGCGGTGGTGTCTGAGCCGCCGCGGCCCAGCGTGGTGATCTCATGGGTGGTGCGGCTCATGCCCTGGAACCCGGCCACGATGGCGATGTGCCCCTTGTCCAGGGACGTGCGGATCCGGTGCGGATCGACGTCGATGATGCGCGCCTTGCCGTGGATGCCGTCCGTGATCATGCCGGCCTGGGAGCCGGTGAAGGACTGGGCGGAGGCGCCAAGTTTGTTGATGGCCATGGCAAGCAGCGCCATGGAGATGCGCTCGCCCGCGGAGAGCAGCATGTCCATCTCACGGGCGGGGGCGGAATCGGTGACCTGGCTGGCGAGGTCCAGCAGTTCGTCGGTGGTGTCACCCATCGCTGAGACCACTACCACCACTTCGTTGCCGGCGCGCTGGGCGTCCACCACGCGCTTGGCGACGCGCTTGACGCCGTCGGCATCCGAAACGGACGAACCGCCGAACTTCTGCACGATCAGCTGTTTGGTGACGGCAGCACTTTCGGGCAGCATCTGCTGCTGGCTGGCTGCGTTCACTTCGGAAGTGGGCGTACTCATGCGCGTACCTTCACTGGATCAATCGGAGTTCGGGGGTCAGGCACGGCCATATGCGGCTGGACGGCGTGACGTGTTCACGCCAGTTTATCGCCGCGGGCCGCAGGCGGGGAATTGTGACCGAATCTCAGCCTTCCGGTTGAGCCGGCGCCGCCGCCGCACGCGTAGTCTCGGATGATTGGTATGCATGCAATGGCTTGGGGGACAGGTGCACGGGGAATGACAGCAAATCGGGACGAACCGGATGGATCGCGGCAGCCCGCGGGCGTTGGGACGGGCGGCATTACTGCGACAGCGGTGAGCCGCAGCTTCGGGCAGGTGCACGCCGTCGAGCATATGGACTTCCATGCTCCGGCCGGCAAAGTCACCGCCCTGATCGGGCCTAACGGGGCCGGAAAAACCACCCTCTTGCTGATGCTCGCCTCACTGCTGGCGCCGGATTCCGGTACCGTCACCGTGGAGGGGCTTGACCCGCAGCACCACCGGGCCGAGGTGCGCCGGCGGATCGGCTGGATGCCGGACACCCTGGGCGTATGGGAGTCGCTGACCGCCCGCGAGATCCTCACACAAATGGCCCGCTTTTACCGGCTGCCCAAAGCCGGCATTCCGACGAGGGTCACGGACATGCTGGACCGGGTCCGCCTGGGCGATCTCGCCGACCAGCCGGCCCGGGTCCTCTCCCGCGGGCAGCAGCAGCGGCTCAGCCTCGCCCGTGCCCTGATCCACGATCCCTCCGTCCTGCTCCTTGACGAGCCGGCGTCCGGACTGGACCCGGGATCACGGGTGGAACTGCGCGTGATGCTGCGGCAGCTGGCGGCGGAGGGAAAGGCCGTTGTGGTCTCCTCGCACGTGCTCAGCGAGCTTGACGAAATTGCCGACGCCGCCGTGTTCGTTGACCGCGGACGGTCCATTCGGCACCAGACCACCGACGAGGCGGCCGCAGCAGGCCGGCGCTACGCCATCTCGGCAACGGACGGCGCCGCACTCGCCGCGAAACTCAACGAACTGGGATTGACGTTCCGGGTGGAGGACGGCCGCCGGCCGGCCGTCAGCCTGCTGCTGATGAACGACGACGACGCCGCGCGCCTTCTGCGCGACCTGGTGCTGGCGGGCGTCCCCGTCAGCTCGTTCGCGCCCGCCTCGGGTGCCCTGGAAGAGACATACATGAATCTGGAGGGGGAGCGGCGATGAGCCAGCGGACGGAAACAACGCAGCCGCCGCCCGTGCAGGGACGTGGGGGCGGCTACTTTGGCGGTATTTGGGATGTGGTGGTCCTTGAACTCAAGCAGCGGCTCCGGTCTCGCGGCTGGTACATCATGTTGGGAATCTGGTTCCTCCTGACCGGGCTCGTGACCTGGCTGACGTGGGCCGCCTGGAACGCCCAGCAGGAAGCGCAGCGGTCCTATCCGGGCGGTGCGGCGGCGGCGACGGGGCCCGGGTCCATGATCTTCGAAGTGGTGCTCGCGTTTGTCCTCCTCTTCGCGCTGCTGGTGGCCCCTGCGCTGTCTGCGAATGCCGTCAACGGCGACCGGGCGGGCGGCACCCTTGCCATCCTGCAGGTGACACTGCTCCGGCCCGGGCAGATCCTGTGGGGCAAATTCTTCGCCGCCTGGGCGGCCGCCCTCGCGTTCCTGGTAGCCAGTGCGCCGTTCCTAATTACGGGCGTCGCCCTTGGCGGCATGACGCCGGGGCACGTGTTGGTGGCACTGCTGATGCTCGCCGTGGAAGTGGGCGTGGTGTGTGCCGTCGGCGTCGGAATCTCCGCGCTCGCAGGACGCCCGCTGTTCTCCATTGTGGTCACCTACCTTGCCGTGGCCGGGCTGGTTTTCGGCTCCCTGATCGCCTTCGGGCTGGGAACGGGGCTCTCGCAGGGCACCATCATGGCCAACCAGGCGCAGTACCGCAGCTACTCTCCATATGTGCCGATGGAGGAGCAACCCGCCCCGGCGGACCCCGAATACACGTGCTCCGGTCCACTGCGCGAACAGCCGGCAGTGCACACTGAGCGGGTGGCATGGATGCTTGCCATGAACCCCTACGTGGTGGTGGCCGACGCCATTCCCTACCCGGTACGGACCTCCAATGCCTACGGCATGTCATCACCGGTGGGCGCCATTGAGACCATCAGCCAGGGTGCCCGCTACGCCATGGCAGGGCCGGACGGCACCTACCCGTGCGCCAACGGGGAAGCCAAGCCAAGGTACCTGGCGCAGTCCTCGCCTCTGTGGCCGCTCGGGCTGGGCCTGCAGTGTGTGTTTGCCGGGCTGCTGCTGTGGTTGGGATGGCGTGAACTGCGCACCCCCGCCCACCGGCTTGCGCGGGGAACGCGCATCGCCTGAGCCTGCCTAGGTCAGGGCGTTGCGGCGGCCCTCGAAGGCCCGGCCAAGGGTGACTTCGTCCGCGTACTCAAGGTCGCCGCCGACGGGCAGCCCGGAGGCAAGGCGGGTGACGGCGATGCCGATGGTCTTCAGCATCCGGGCGAGGTAAGTCGCCGTCGCTTCACCCTCGAGGTTGGGGTCGGTGGCAATGATGACTTCCTGGATGGCGCCATCGTTCAGCCGTGTCAGGAGTTCACGGATCCGCAACTGTTCCGGTCCCACACCGGCGATCGGATTGATGGCCCCGCCCAGCACGTGATACCGGCCCCGGAAGGACCGGGTGCGCTCCACCGCCAGGACGTCCTTGGATTCCTCCACCACGCAGATGACGGAGGGGTCACGCCGGGGGTCCCGGCAGATGTTGCACAGTTCCTGCTCGGTGACGTTCCCGCAGACCGTGCAGAACTTCACCCGTTCCTTGACCGTGGTGATCGCCTCCACGAGGCGTTTCATATCCTGCGGGTCGGCTTCGAGAATGTGGAACGCCAGCCGCTGGGCCGACTTTGGACCTACGCCGGGAAGGCGTCCGAGCTCGTCGATCAGCTCTTGGACTGCGCCTTCGTACACGTTTTCCTCTTTTGGTTTGGCTCGGATGATGAATGGAGCGGGGTGCCCCGGCGGCGCCGGGGCCTGGAAACACTGTGCCTGGAAACACTGTGCCTAGAAACGGGGAACGATCGGGGTTCCGTCCGGGGAGCGCTCCTCGATCAGCTTCCCGCCCAGAATACGCTCGACGGCGGCACGTCCGAAGACGCCCGATTCCTCGATGGTCTCGTCGTCCGCGCTCGGGATGTCCTGAACGTACGTCGCGGCCGCCGCACGGGCAGGAGCCTTGGCACGCCCGGCCTCGGCCTCGGGACTATTGGAGAGCCGCTGGTAGAGGCTTTGCCGGGCCTGGGCAGCCGAAGCAGATGTGGCCGGTGCCGGCTGCAAGGGTGCCGGCGCCGCAGCTGATGCCACGGGCGCCGTCGACGCCATGGCATACTCGCGGACCTCGGCCGGTGCGGGGGCAACCGCGCCCCCGTCCGGGGACGGGCTTCCCGGTGCTCCTGCCCCGGCGGCGGCATGCCCGGCCGCGGGGCTTTGCGGCGTCCCGGCGTCCGCTGAAGGAACGCGAGCCGGCGGGAACCCCGCCGGAGATGCGGGGGGCTCGGCCGTAGCCACGCGGGCCGCGGGGACCTCGCCTCCGCTGATTCCGGACGAGCCGGTATCCGCTGAACGGACGGCGGCCGCGGAATGATCCGAAGAAGGGCTGGATGACGCGGGCGGCAGGCCCCAGCTGGCGTCTGCTGCCGACTGTGTGCGGGCCGAAGCTGCGGGGATCTGGGCAGTGGCGGGCTCGTAGTCAGGTGCGGGCGTTGCAGCGGCTTCGTCCGGGACGGATGCTGCCGGGCTCTTCCCAACGTTGGGCTCGGTGCCCACCACCCAAACGCCCGGCGCCTGCTCCACGGCGCGGCCCCAAGGGTCATGGGAGGTATCGGGTGAGGGCGCGACGACGCCCGCAGCGGCGGTCGTTGGCGCACTGCCGGAGACGGACCCCACGCTACCGGGCCGGGGTGGCCGTTTACCGTCTTTCGCCGCAGCCGGCCGGGCTTGTGGCGTGACGCGCCGCGGTTCGGGCGGAGTAGAAGGATCCCAGTCCAGGGGCGGTTCCTCGTCGAGAGGAGGCGCATCCTCGTCCCGCGGGGGACCCCAGTCGTCATCGGAGTAGGCGTAAGAGCCGGCCTCAGGCTCGACGGGAGGCTGCTGGACCTGCTGCTCCAGCCCGTTCCTTCCGTGCGGCGTCTCTGCTGCAGGCTCGACGGCGGCCGTGCTTGATGCGGCCGGTTCGGGAGCCGTTGAAGCCGTCGTCGCAGCCGGGGCCGGGACCTGGGACGGGGGCGGGACAGCCGAAGATTCTTGGCCGGCGGCCGGGGTGGCTGCCGCGACTTGGGGTTGACTGGGTGCCGGTGCCGGTGCCGGTGCTTGGGCTGGTGGCGCGGCCTGGCCGGGGGCCGTAGCAGCAACGCCTGCGGGGGCCAGCCCCCAGGCGACATCTGCCCAGCTTGGTGCGATTGCGGAGCTTGGCGGGGCCTGGGCGCTAACGGGTGCTTTTGGGTTTGGCTCAGAGCTCGCTGAGCTGTTGGCGCCCCCGGCGACGGCCGTGATCTGGCAGTCGATTCCCACCGTCTTGTGGATCGCCTGCCGGAGGTTCTCCGAATGGTCAGCCCGGCCGAACGCGCCGGCCAAACCAGTGGTGGTGAAAGCAAGGGTCAGGACCTGACCGTCGAAGGTGCCCACCTGGGCATTCGGTTCCACCAGGGCCCAGGTGCTGCGCTTGATCTTGGACAGTGTCTGGAGGATCTCAGGCCACGCGCGGCGCAGGACCTCAACGTCACCTGTCGCAGCGGGGCCAGCGGGAGCCGAAGGCGCGGATGAACCGGGCCGCTGCTGCACCGCTGTCTCGGGCCGCGCCTCTGCCTGCTGGGTGCGGGCCTCAGCCGGGGGACGGGCCTCTGACTGCCGGGTGCGGGCCTCAGCCTGCGGCCGGGCACCCGAGTTCTCGTCCACGGGCCAATCGCTGGTGCTGACCCGTGGCGGCGTCAGCGGTGTCCTTGCGTCGGCGGCGCTAATTTCCGGCTGCCGGACAGGGTCCGGGCCGGGGGAGGTGGCCGGCGCCGAGGCGGCGGCTCTCTCTGGAACCGGTGTCGCTTGCGCAGGCACTCCCGGAGCGGCCGCTGCCTGTACTGGCGCTGCCTGTACCGGCGCTGCCTGCAGCGGCGCGGGTTGAAGCGGCACTGCGGGCGCGGGGGCAGGCGGAACGGGCGCAGCGTGCACCCGGGCGGCTGGCGCTGAACCCGGCGCTGCCGGGACGCGTACGGCTGAACCCGGGGCACCTGCCGGCGGCGCAGCGTCCTCGCCCCCGGCGTAGTTCAGACGGCGCTCCACACGGTCGATCCGCGCAGCGATTCCGCGTTCGGTCTGTTCCGAGCTGGGCAGCAGGATCCGGGCGCAGAGAAGTTCAAGGTGTAGCCGGGGCGACGTGGCACCGGTCATCTCGGTCAGCGCAGTGTTGGTGACATCCGCGGCACGTGAGAGTTCGGCGGCACCGAGGTTATGCGCCTGGTTCTGGAGGCGGGCGATCTGGTCCGCCGGCATGCCGCGCAGAATGACCTGGGCGCTTTCGGGCATGGCCTGGACGATGATGAGGTCGCGGAAGCGTTCCAGTAGGTCCTCGACGAACCGTCGCGGATCGTGGCCGGTCTGGATGACACGGTCCACTGCTTTGAAGACCGTGGCGGCATCGGAAGCGGCAACGGCCTCAACTACATCATCGAGCAGCGATGCGTGGGTGTAGCCGAGGAGGGCCACGGCGAGCTCATAGTCAAGACCGTCGGCTCCGGCGCCGGCCATGAGCTGGTCCAACACGGACAGTGAGTCGCGGACGGATCCGCCGCCGGCCCGGACCACCAGGGACAGCACGCCCGGCGCCACCGGTACGTTTTCCCGGTTGCACAACAGTTCCAGATACGCCATCAGCGGCTCAGGCGGCACCAGCCGGAAGGGGTAGTGGTGGGTGCGCGAGCGGATGGTGCCGATGACTTTGTCCGGCTCCGTGGTGGCGAAGATGAACTTGATGTGCTCCGGCGGTTCTTCGACGATCTTGAGGAGCGCGTTGAAGCCGGCCGGCGTGACCATGTGGGCCTCATCGATGATGAAGATCTTGTAGCGGTCACGGACCGGGGCATAGGTTGCGCGTTCGCGAAGATCGCGGGCATCGTCCACGCCGCCATGGCTGGCGGCATCGATCTCAATGACGTCGAGGGACCCCGGGCCGCCGCGGGCAAGTTCAACACAGCTGGGGCAGGTTCCGCAGGGCGTGTCCGTGGGGCCCTGGGCGCAGTTCAGGCAGCGGGCCAGGATGCGGGCGGAGGTGGTCTTGCCGCAGCCGCGCGGACCGGAAAAGAGATAGGCGTGATTCACCCTGTTTTTGCGCAGGGCCGTCATCAGCGGCTCCGTGACGTGTTCCTGCCCGATAACGTCAGCGAAGGAGTCCGGACGGTATCTGCGGTACAGGGCGGTGGTTGTAACAGTCACGTAAAAACCCTACCAATCCGGGCAGACAATCAGATCCCCCGCTGGCGGTCGCCCTGTGGGGGAATAGTAAAGACCCCTCATGCACCCGCCAGAGCCCGTTTACCCTTGCTACCTTCCGGTCCTGGGGGAGTTCAACAGGATGACGCCACATGAGGGGCCGCAGACAACTTTACCCGAACTTTTGCTGCGGCTCGAACCGGCGCCACGGCAGGCCTGGCAGCTGCTTCCCTTTCACGCCTTACCGTCGCCAGCCGTTGACGGGCCAGGTCATGAATGCCGGTTCCTCGTAGGGGTGGGCGGCGCGCAGTGCCAGCACAACGGCGTCGAGCATCTCTTCCTCCACAACGCACTCAACCCGGAGCTCAGGCACCCGTTCGCCCGATCCCACGGCGCCAATATAGGGCCGGGCGCCATCCAGCGGCGTGAACCGGCCTGTCCCCGGCGCTACAAAGGAGCAATGCGAATAGTTTCCGATCCGCCCTGCGCCGGCCTCGCCAATTGCCTGGAGGAGCGACTCAGCGTGGGACTCCGGAACGTAAGCCACCATGGCGTGCAGCTGTGTCATGGCTTCATCCTGCCAAAGCACCCTGGTAAAGGGGAGCTATTTTCATTGCTTATCCGGCGGGCAGGGCCGATCATGGGTATGTACACCGATTGGGGCAATCTCAAGGTTGTGAGCTGCGGGGCCTGGCTGGAGGGCTGGACCCGGCAGCTCAACGGTGTTCCGTGGGAATGGGCGCATTGGGGGCGTCCATTTTGACGTTAACGGCCATTCCAGGAGGCCGGAAAGAGCCCGATTGGGCGATGCTGGAAAGTTCAGGTAGTCTAGTACCTGCTTTTGATTCAGAAGCAGCTGGAGAATTCGCCTAGCGGCCTATGGCGCACGCCTGGAACGCGTGTTGGGTTAACGCCCTCGGGGGTTCAAATCCCCCATTCTCCGCCAAACGAAAACCCGGTCCTGACCTGTCAGGGCCGGGTTTTTGCTGTATCGGACCCGCTACCCGGCCTGATAGCCGAGCCGGCGGAGCCGCCGCCGGGCGGCCTGCTCGCTTGGTCCGGGGCCCCGCCCCAGGGCAAGGCGTACGACGCCGAGGGTCACCTTGGTGGCCAGCCTGACCGGGAGCGGGAAGGGCCCCAGCCGTGGAACCTTGAGCCCCAGCATCTGGCGGAAGCGAGGTTCCAGGCTGTAGACGGCGCCGGCGAAGAAAATCCGGTACCCCAGCCGGAGCATGGGGTACAGTGGCGGGTTGCGGATGAAGCCGACGGTCTCGGCCACCCGGCTGTCCGCCAGCAGTTCGCCGCTGCTGTAGTAGCTGTCCAGCTGCAGCTTCATCTCAGCTTCGCTCAGCGGCGGATCCGCCACTCCCATCAGCCGTCCCGCCTGGGCCCATTCACGGACGTACGCGTCAGGACCACCGGGGATACTGCCGCCCCAGATTTTGTGGGCTGCAAGGAATGCGTCCACAAACGCGAGGTGTACCCAGCGGGCCAGGTCGGGATCGTTGGCCGAATAGGTGTGCCGGACACCGTGCCGGTCGCTATAGCTGCCCTGGACCGGCACGTGCAGGCGCCGTACCCTGGCCGAAGCCTGCTCGGCGGCGGCTGTGGAGCCGTACGTGACGGTAAAGATCCACTGGATGGTCCGGGCGAGCCTTCTGAGCGGATCTGCGCGGAAATCGGAATGCTCGTGGATGCCGGCCAACGCGGCGGGGTGCAGCGACTGCATAAGCAGCGCGCGGATGCCGGCGACGATCGGGGTCATGGACCCGTGCACCGCCCAGACAGCTGAACCCGGAAGGTGATATCCGGCGTCGTTCCCGTCCGCCAGCCCAGGAACCCACTCAGGCAGGGCGTCCGCGCTTCCTGTGAAGACGCGCTTCAGTTCGCCCTGCCATTCCCTGAGGAAATTGTGCATATCCCATTCTTGCCGATGACCGTGCGGAGGTGGGTTTCCGCAGAGCCACAAATAGCCCACGAATGACGTTTACGGGGTTCACAGGCATGGGGCGCGTGTGGTCCCATGGGATGGAAAGTCCGTCCGGATTGGGGTCCGACGGGCCAACCGGGAGTCAGCGAGTGGGAAATCATTGGGGTTCCGGCCGGGACACAGAATCTCCAGGCGCCTGCGCGACGGCGGTACGCGCCTTGGCGGCCTGCGCCGCCATGGTCACGGCTTCTTTCGCTCTAGGGCTTCCCGCCCTCCCGCCGCTCCAACACGCGGGCGCTTTGCCGGAGGCTGCCACCGGTTACGTTTCTGCGCCGGCCTTGACTCCAGCCTTCCTGACGGACGGAAGGGCGCTTGTTCCCTTTGGCCGCACCCTTGTCAGAACGATCGCAAGGGACGGTAAGGCTCCGCTGAATGTGGCCTCCGCCCAGTTGCAGCGACCGCCGGAAGGCTCCCTGATGGCCCCCCTTGAAGAACTCACGGCGAGTTCACCCTTCGGGTTCCGCATCAGTCCCATCACGGGCCACCTCGGGGACTTCCACCTGGGCCAGGATTTTGCCGCCGGGTGCGGCACCAGGGTCTATGCGGCCGACACGGGCGTGGTCCGCGCCGCTGGCTGGCACCCATGGGGCGGCGGAAACCGCGTGGAGATTGACCACGGCAACGGGCTGATCACCACCTACAACCACCTGCAGGCGATTGCCGTCCGGACGGGGGATACCGTGCAGGTGGGCCAGATCATTGCACGCGTGGGCACCACCGGGTGGTCCACGGGCTGCCACCTGCATTTTGAGACCATCCTCCACGGGATCCATACCAGTCCTCTGAACTGGACGCTCCTGCCCATCCACCAGGTGGACATGCTGGCGGACATTGCGATGGTCAGCTACGAAGGCAAGGCCGCGGATGCCGGAACCGCTTTGCCGTGGGCGATCCCCGTTGCCGCAGACAACAGCCACACGGTTCTCCACGGTGATAACGAACTGCCTGCGCCGCCGCCCGCCGCCCAGGCTCAGCCGACGCCGACCCCTTCCGCCACGCCAACGGCAACTTCGACGCCGTCGCCGACGGGGCCGCCGACCGGGACGCCGACGCCGACGGGTACGGCAACGGGGACGCCGTCGCCGACGGGCACGCCGACCGGGACGCCGTCACCAACGGGAACAGCAACAGGGACGGCAACTTCGACGCCGTCGCCGACGGGTACGGCAACGGGGACGCCGTCGCCAACGGGGACAGCAACAGGTACGGCAACTTCGACGCCGTCGCCAACGGGGACAGCAACGGGAACGGCAACTGCGACGCCTTCGCCAACGGGTACGGCCACCGGAACGCAGAGCGTGACTCCGACGCCGACGGTTACGGCAACTGCGTCTGCGACGCCCACCGCGTCTGCTTCCCGTACCGCCACCGCCCCTCCGGCGACCCGGCCGGCATCACCCACAGCGACAACCGCCCCGGTGGCGCCAACGGCCGCCGTCCCCGGCGCCACATCGTCGCCGGCACGGCGGTCTCCCTCCGAGTCGGAGCAGTCGGAGCAGCCGGGGGAAACGCCAACCACGTCCCCGGCGACCGCGCCGGCGAAGCACTGACAGAAAACTCCCAGCGTCCGCCCGTACTGTTGATGGTTGGCAACGAATCACCTGCATGACCAACCTCACCAAGGACGGCGCTGTGACCTCTCTGTACACCATCCCGCTGATGCTCAACGACGGCACCCCGACTGACTTCGGCCGGTTCAAGGGAAACGTGGTGATGGTGGTCAACGTGGCGTCGCAGTGCGGCCTGACACCGCAATACGCCGGCCTCGAGACTCTCTATGAGAAGTTCCGGGACCAGGGGTTTGAGATCCTCGGCGTGCCGTGCAACCAGTTCGCGGGCCAGGAACCGGGCACGGACGGCGAGATCGCCGAGTTCTGCGAGCGGAACTTCGGCGTGACGTTCCCGCTGACCGCCAAGGCCAATGTGCGGGGCAAGGACCAGCATCCGCTCTACGCGGAACTGACCAAGTTCAAGACCAGCGTGCTGCCGGGCCTGGTCAAGTGGAACTTTGAGAAGTTCCTGATTAGCCGCACGGGTGAGGTGGTGGGACGCTTCGCCCCCACCGTAGTTCCCGACTCTCCGGAGATCCTCGAAGCAATTCAGCAGGCGCTGGCCGAATTTGATGAACCGAAGAGCACCTCATCTCATTCAAAAGCCTAATTCTTTTGGCATTTTCCAACTTGCCGGGGGAAATTAACTTCAAATTTCCCCAATGTCTGGTTGGATAATAGTTACTGAAGGGTAGAAGGGAAGCGCCGTTTCCCACCGACCACAGAGGCAGCAATGAAGCACATCGAGGCCGAACACCCCCGGCCGCGCCACTTCCTTCTTCACCTGAGCGACCCCCACCTGATGGGAGGTCCGGATCCCCTCTACGGCGCAGTTGACAGCGAAGCCAAGCTCATACAGCTTTTCGACGAAGTCCGGGCGTCCGGGGCCCGGCCCGAGGCCGTGATCTTCACCGGCGACCTTGCCGACCAGGGCCATCCCGAGGCGTATTCAAAGCTGCGGGCAATCGTGGACCCCGCGTGCAAGGACCTGGGTGCTCAGGTCATCTGGGCCATGGGCAACCACGACAACCGCGCCAACTTCCGCACCGGCCTGCTGGATCAGCCGGCCAGCGATTCACCCGTGGACCACAGCTACTTCGTCAACGGCTTGCGCGTCATCACGTTGGATACCTCAGTCCCGGGCTACCACCACGGTGAGCTGAGTACCTCACAGTTGGAGTGGCTGGCCCGCGAGCTGGAGACGCCGGCGCCCGACGGCACCATCCTTGCACTCCACCACCCGCCGGTTCCGTCCGTCCTGGATCTGGCCGTCCTGGTGGAACTGCGCGACCAGGCGAACCTGGCCGCAGTGGTCCGCAACTCGGACGTCCGGAGCATTCTCGCGGGGCACCTGCATTATTCAACCACCGCCACCTTTGCGGGCATTCCGGTGTCCGTGGCCTCAGCCACCTGTTACACGCAGGATCTTAACGTCGGTGTCGGCGGCACCCGTGGCCAGGACGGCGGCCAGGCGTTCAACCTGGTCCACGTGTACGAGCACACCATTGTTCACTCCGTGGTCCCGGTGGGGAGCATGCCCACCGTGGGCGAGCACGTTACCGCGGAAATGAGCGCCAGGCGCCTGGCCGCAGCCGGAGTCACCATACCGGAGAAAGCCAAAGTCGCATCGCCCACGAAGGTTGCGTTGCCCTACGCCACGTAGCGGCACCCGCCCCGGTCAGAGCTCCCAGGGCGCCTTGATGGGGTAGTACTTCTCCAGGAAGTCGGTCACCAGTTCGGCCCGCTCGTCCGCCGGGACTTCCGGGAAGCTGCCGTCGTTGAGGCAGAAGAAGTCCATGTTTCGTTTGGCCAGGAGTTTGGGCAGGTAGTTCAGCCCGGCCCGCATGGTGGTATCCACATAGCGCACCTTGGCCGCCGTCTGGGTGACGGCACGGCCGGTCAGCAGCGCGTAGTAGTGGTAGAACGAATTGGTCACCGAGATGTTGTCCGCAGCACGGAACCGGCTGGCGGCGGTCTTCCGGAATTCCTCCGGAAACTCCTGTTCCATGGTGGCCACCACGCTGCGCCGCAGGGGCGCCGCAGTGTGCTCAAGGTGCCGGGTGGTGATGCGCCCGAAGCGGTCCCAGAGGAGCTTGCGGTTCACCCGGGCGGCGTTTTCGAAACCGCTGCGTTCGGCGTCGTTGTCGCCCAACCCGATCCGCGTCTCGGCCTCAATGAATTTGGTGATCCCGCCCGGTGTGAAGAACAGATCGGGACCCACCGGCCGGCCGAAGAACATGTCATCGTTCGAATAGAGGAAGTGCTCCGAGAGCCCCTCGATGTTGTGCAGCTGGCATTCCACTGCCTGGGAATTGTGCGTCGGCAGCACGGACGGATCCGAAAAGAACTCCTCACTGCGGACGATGGTCACGGACGGGTGCTCGGCCAGCCACTCCGGCGCAGGCGAGTCCGTGGCGATGAAAATGCGGCGGATCCACGGTGCAAACATGTACACCGAGCGCAGGGCGTACTTGAGTTCGTTGATCTGCCGGAACCGGGCTTCATGATCGTCGCCCTCGCCGAGGACTACGTCCTTCTGCTGGGCCCGGCGGGCTGCGATGTATTCGGGAGAACTGCCGTCCACCCAGGAGAACACCAGATCAATATCGAAGCTGATGTCGCTGGCGTGGTCCGCGAACATGTTCTCGATGGTGGGCCAGGAGTGGCCGTAACGCTCCACCGTCCCGCGGACGGCATCCTGTGCCAGCATGGTGCGCCGGGTGAGGGAGTTCTCGATGGGCAGGGTGATCTCGTTACCGTCGAAGCTCCAGAGCTCAATCTGGACGCCGGCGGAGGAGCCGAACTCGAAGCCGCCGTCGGGCTCCACCCGGGGACGGTAAATCCGGAAGATGCGCGCCTGCCGGTTGCGGGAAAGTTCGCCGTCGGCCACCAGGACAGAGGATTTCTTCTTCGCGTCAACCGTCATGGAGTAAACGGGCTCGTTACGGCAGGCGGCAACCAGGGCTGCCCGCAGCTTTTTGCGGTTCTTCCAGTCCAGGGCGATGACCGGGCGGTCATTGTTGCCGCGGACCAGGAGGTAGTCCAGCCCGGCGCCGGCCAGGACGTTGCGCAGGAAGAGCAGATCCTCAACCATGGCCTGGTATGGCGTCCGGTTGTGGTTGATGAGGGCATACCGGCCCTTGTGCCGGACCACGTCCTCGCGGTGCTTGAGCCTGGCTTCAGCAGCGGGAGAGGTGACCTCCGCATGCGTTCGCGGTTCTACCGACGCCTGTCCGCCGTAGTAGATCTCATCCTGGACAGCTGCTTCTGTAACGGGTGCTTCTGTAATGGTTGTCTCCGTCGCGATTAACTGGTAAGCGTTCTTACTTGAAATGATAGCGGTAGCCTCAAAACGGGACCGTTTACAGGAGGCGGAACGCGGCTCAGCTGCCCACCGCCTCCCGCCACTTCCGGAGGAAAGCCGCGCCGGCGTCGTCGTGGATCACATTGCTGTCAAGTCCCAGGTCCGCGGCGGTGAGAACATCGTAGGGTTTGACCGGGACGCCGTCCGCGGGACGGACGTCGATGTGCTTCACCGGATGGTCGTTGTGGTGCAGCCAGTCGGCCATGGCGTAGTCCGTGCGGGAGTCGCCCATGGTCCGCCACGCCAGCGGCGTGATGCCCTGCGCTGCGAGCATCTCGACGGCGCGGCTGGCGCCCAGGTCCTTGCCCAGCCGCACGGACTCAATGTCGGTGGAAATAATGGTGGGGTCCACGCGGTAGTCCACGGCGTCGTCGGAATTCGGCGCGTGGTGGTCCAGCCGGACCACCCCCAGGCCATGGCGCGCCATCAGGTCCATCGCGTCGGTGTCGAAGAGCGCCTGTTCGGCGAGGTACTCGGCGGAGGGTACTTCGATGTGCTGCTCAACCGAAACCATGGCACGCTTCGTCTCATCGAAGAACATATGGGCCGAATAGTCCTCGGCCACCAGCCAGCGGACGTCATCGCCGTAGGCCTTGGGAACGGCCAGTTCCTGATCAACGTGGACGGGGCCCGCGCCGGCTGCGGTGTAACTGAACCAGACCGCACCCTTTTCGCAGATGGCGTGGATGACGGTTCCCGCCGGCATGCCTGCGGCGATCATGGGTTCCATAACCTGTTCGCGGATAAAGGCATCGGAGCGGCCGGTGTTGAAAATAACGGGAATGCCGGCGCTGGCCAGGGCAACCATGTCAGCGATGATGCCCGGCTGCACGTCGCGGGTAACCGGGCTCGCCACGGGGCCGTCAACGTCGAGCAGAAGGGCGAGTGGCGGGGTGGACAGCAGGCGCACGCCGGGGGCGGGGCGGGCCGGAAAATCGGATGCGGTCATGCCTCCATTGTGTCAGCCAAGGGCCTAGGTCCGGGTGTGTTGCCCGGTGTGGCAGGCCGCGGGGCCCTGCTCCAGTAACGGTTGGTCACTGTTTGGCTACAACCTTGGAACGGCGCGGGCATGACTCTTCTCTTGTGCCGCCCGGGTGCCTAGGGTTGCATGGTGATCTTCAAAGCTGTGGGCGAGGGACGCCCGTACCCTGACCATGGTTTCAGCACGCCCAAACAGTGGGCGTCGCTGCCCCCGCGCCCGGTGCGCCTGGACGAATTGGTAACCACTAAACGGACCTTGGACCTTGAAGCGCTGCTGGCGGAGGACTCGACGTTCTTTGGCGACCTTTTCCCGCACGTGGTGCAGTATCAGGGAACCCTCTACCTGGAGGATGGCCTGCACCGCGCCGTCCGGACCGCGCTGCACCAGCGCACCGCAATCCATGCCCGCGTGCTGGTGATAGATGGCTAGGAAACCCAAGGACGCCCGGATCCTGCACGGCCATCGGGTGGTGACCGGGCCGGAACTCCGGGCAACTTTTGAAGCCGCCGATGATCCGGACGACCCCATCCGCGTGCGGCGCAGGGTAATTCACGGCATGGTGCTGGTCCTGCTGCTGGGTTTGATCGCCGGGGGCGTCATCACCGCGTTCGCCATCATCAACGGCCACCTGAAGCTGCCCGCGCCGGCCGCCAGTGAAGCGCCGCAGAGTGCCTGTCCGGCGGCCACCTATGATTATGTGCCGCCCGAGAAAGTGAACGTCAACGTCTTCAACTCCACCAGCCGCCCCGGGCTGGCCCGCACGGTGGCGGACGAACTCCTCGCTCGGAAGTTTGTGGTGGGTAACGTGGCAAACACCGAAGCGGGTTACCGTGGCGTGGCCGCGGTGGTCTCCGGTGCGGCCGGGCAGTCCGCGGCCTTCACCGTCCAGCGGAACGTGCCGGGCTCCGACTACTTCCAGGACGGCCGGTCGGATGCGAGCGTGGACGTGATTCTTTCCGGGGACTACAAAGAGCTTGCCGCGGCGGACCGGGTGGATCAGACTCCCGGGAAGCTCAGCTGTCCGCGGGAAAGCCGCCGGATCGCTGACGACGCCAAGTGGCCCGTCCTTCCGACGGCGACACCCTCGCCTTAGCGAACGCGCAGCGGCGCGCTCCCGGCGTCGAACCTGGCTCCGGCACCCAACTGGATGAACCGGACCGTCCTGGCGATCCGCGCCTCCAGCTCGGCGGGTTCGTTGCTGCCGCGCGCGGCACTGGAGGACAGCGTCCCGTGGATCAGTTGCGCAAGCTGGCCGATGTCCGCCTCCGGCAGGTAGCCCTGCGCCATGCCGTCACGCAGGATGCCCTGCAGCATGACGCTCAGTTCACCCACGTGGTCCGCCAGTTTGGCAAAGGACGACGGCGAGAGCACCGCTGCCATCGCAGGTCCGGGCGGGAGGTGGCGGCGGCTGAGGTCCTCCACCTGGGTGCGAACGTAGAGCGCCAGCCGTTCGACCGGGTTGTCCACGGCGGCCAGGGCGTCCCGCAGCTCGGCGAGAAACCGCTCGGTCTCATCCAAAGCGTAGGAGATCAGCAGCTCTTCAATGTCCGCGTAATAGTTGTAGACCGCGGTCCGTCCCACCCCGGCGTGCCGGGCGACGTCCGTCATGGTCAGGCCGGGCAGGCCGTGGGTGAAGAGGAGTTCACCAAAGGCGGTCAGGATCCGGCGCTGCGTGTCGGCTCGTTGAGCGGCGTTGGTGGCCGCCGAAATCCTGGGCATGCAGACACTTTATCGTGATGTGTCAGTAAAATCGGGCATCGCAGCCCCGGGGCGGGGTCCGTGGCGCCCCGCCGCCCGTGAGCAGCGGGACCTTAGACGGCGCAGCCGTCAGGGCCGCAGGCTTCACCGTCCGCCGCGTTGACCAGCACCAGCGGGTTGGTCTCCTGCCACGCCTGGGTCAGCGCTGCGGTGAAGGTTTCGGCGGGCTGTGCCCCGGAGAGCCCGTATTTGCGGTCGATGACGAAGAACGGCACCCCGGTGATGCCCAGGGCACGGGCTTCCTCAAAGTCGAAGCGGACGTCGTCGGAGTACTTCTCCGTGGTGAACAACTCCTCCACCGCGCCGGCGTCCAGGCCCAGCGAAAGGCCCAGCTCCGTCAGGTACTCCCGGCTGCCGATGTCCTTGCCGTGCTCAAAGTGGTCGCTCAGGAGCCGTTCCTTGGCAGCATCCTGCCGGCCATGTTCGGCAGCCAGGTGGATCAGGCGGTGGGCCGTGAAACTGTTGGCCACCACCACCTGGTCAAAACGGTAGTTGAGGCCTTCAGCCTTGGCCTGCCCGGTGACGTGCTCAAACATCTGCGAAACCTGCGCGTGCGGCATGCCCTTGATCCTGCTCAGGTACTCAAGCTCGGTGCCGTCGTAGTGCTCCGGAAGACTGGGGTCCAGCTGGTAGCTGCGCCAAGTGACATCAACCGAATCGCGGTGCGGGAACTCGGACAAGGCAGCTTCGAACCGGCGTTTGCCGATGTAGCACCACGGGCACGCAACGTCTGACCAGATCTCTATCTTCATGCCTGACACAACGGCGCAGCTCCCGCGGCCATTCCCCGGCAGGGTGTTGGACCTGTCACAGCTGGGGGTTGAAAACGCACCCCGGCCGGGGTAATAGTCAGAACAAAAGGTCAAGCAAAGGCCTTCGACTGATAGCTCACACGCCAGGTCTGGGGGCGTGGCATGTGATCCTTTGCGGAGGAAAGCATGCGTATTGGACTGATTGCAGCACCTTGGATTCCCATCCCGCCCTCGGGATACGGCGGCATAGAAAGGGTTGTTGACCTCCTCGCCCGGGGATTCACGGCGGCCGGGCACGAAGTGGTGCTGGCCGCGGCTTCGGACAGCACCTGTCCGGTGCCTTTGGCGCCGGGCATGAGACCCTCCGAACCGACGGAAATGGGGCTTTCGCTCTCAGAACTGAGCCACGTCATCAGGGCTTATGAAGGCCTGGGCGAGGATGTGGACATCATTCACGACCACACCCTGGCGGGGCCTCTGCTGGCCCGGCGGGCGTCGGGGGCACCGGTGGTGACCACCATCCACGGCCCCCTCATCCCGTCCTCCGCTGACCTGTACCGGACCATGGCCGCGGACACGGCCATTATCGCCATTTCACGGGACCAGGCTTCCCTTGTGCCGGACGTGCCCATCACGCGCGTGATCCATCACGGCATGGACGTTGCCGCCGTCCCGGTTGGTTCGGGCCAGGGCGGTTATGCCTGTTTTGTGGGCAGAATGTGCCCTGACAAAGGAGTGGTGGAAGCCATCCAGATTGCCCGGCGCGCCGGAATTCCGCTGCGGATCGCGGCAAAGATCCGGGAGCGGGCGGAAGTGGAGTACTTCCACAGCGTGGTTGAGCCGCTGCTCGGCCCCAATGAGGAGTTCCTGGGCGAGATCGGGGATGCGGAAAAATATCGGCTCATGGGCGAGGCGATCGCCTTCCTGAACCCCATCCAGTGGCACGAACCCTTTGGCCTGGTCATGATCGAATCGCTGTCCACCGGCACTCCGGTGGTTGGAACCCCCATTGGGTCGGCCCCTGAAATCGTGGACGACGGCAAGACCGGCTACCTGGCCGTGACCGAGGAACTGCACACCATGTTGCCCCTTGCGGCATCGCTGGACAGGTCCCATTGCCGGGAGCGGGCGCTGAAGCTGTTCAGCACCGAACGGATGGTCCGGAACCACCTGGACCTGTACGCAAAACTCGTTGAAAAGAGTCAGGCTGCAGGGGTTCCTGACCGTTCCTTCGTGCAGCAGAATCGAGGAGGGGGAACAGTTGTCCAGGCCCTGGGCGGAGAATCGATGGCCCCCCGGCGGCAGTGAGGCACCGAGGCAAGGAGGGCCGTCATGACTGCATGGAACGCCGACACGGAAGCTGATATCGGCGGCTCCGAAGCGGTAACCCTGGTGGAAGGGTCATCGTTCTGCATCTCCGCCCCGAGCGGGGACATGAACAACGACGGCGGCACAAGCGGCGCGTTCTACCAGGACACCCGGATTGTGTCGCGGTGGATCCTTCGAATCAACGGCGCCCTCCGCGAACCGCTGGTGGCGCACCGGCCGGACGCCTATGAGGCCACCTTCGTGGGGCGCGCCAAATGGCCGGATGGACGCTTCGACAGCCCCCTTGTTGTCCGCCAGGAACGCCACGTGGGCCCGGGAATGCAGGACGATATCACCCTGGAGAATTATTCGTCCGAGGCCGTCAGCTGCGAGATTGAACTTCTGGTGGACGCCGATCAGGCCGACCTTTTCGACGTCAAGGGCGGCCGCCCGTCGCAGGGCGCCGAGGTGATCCGGCGCAGTTCCGACGGCGAGCTCCTCATCGATGCGGTCCGCAACGGCCAGCGCCGGGGCACCGCCATCCGGGCCGCCGGCGCCGAGGTCAGCACCGATGCCCTTCGGTTCCGCGCCCACATTCCGGCACGCGGCAAGTGGTCCACCAGCGTTATTGTGGTTCCCCTGATCAACGGTGCGGCTCCGGCTGACCCGTTCACGGAGGCGGGCCTGCCCCGGCTCCGGCTCGGGGTCCAGCGGCAACGGGCGTGGGAAGAGAACGTACCGCGGCTTTCCCTGGCGGACAGCAGCATCGAGTCCACGCTGGAGAGGAGCCAGACGGATCTGGGCCTGCTCCGGATTTTCGACGCCGAGCATCCGGACCGTGTTGCCGTGGCCGCCGGAGCGCCCTGGTTTATGGCACTCTTTGGCCGGGACTCGCTGCTGTCTTCCTACATGGCCATGCTGGTGGATTCCAGCTTGGCCGCCGGAACCCTGCAGACCCTCGCCGCCCTCCAGGGCACGAAGGTGGATAACGATTCCGAGGAACAGCCCGGCCGCATCCCGCACGAGGTCCGCCTGGGTGTGACCGCAGGCCTGTCCCTGGGCGGGACGGCTTATTACGGAACTGCTGACGCCACGCCGTTGTTCGTCAGCGTCCTGGGCGAACTCAGCCGGTGGGGATTGTCCGATGACATCGTGGACTCCCTCCTGCCGCATGCAGACCGTGCCCTGGAATGGATCGAGAAGTACGGGGACCGCGACGGTGACGGGTTTGTGGAGTACCTGCGGCCCAACACCCACGGGCTGGTGAACCAGGGCTGGAAGGATTCCTGGGACGGGGTCAATTTCGCGGACGGCCGGATGGCTGAGCCGCCCATTGCCCTGTGCGAGGTCCAGGGCTACGTCTACGCCGCGTACGTGGCCCGCTCACTGCTGGCACGCTCCCTGGGTGACACCGAAACCGAGCACCGCTGGGCGGAGCGCGCAGCCACGCTGAAGAAGGCCTTCAACGAGACGTTCTGGTTGCCGGACAAAGGCTACTTCGCCCTTGCCCTGGACAAGGACAAGAAGCCGGTGGACTCGTGCACATCGAACATGGGCCAGTGCCTGTGGGTTGGCATCGTGGATGAGGACAAAGCGCCGCAGGTGGTGGAGCGGCTCATGTCACCAATGATGTTCACCGGCTGGGGCATCCGGACGCTTGCCTCGGACATGGCCGCCTACAATCCGGTGAGCTACCACAACGGTTCGGTATGGCCGCACGACTCGGCGCTAGTGGCCACCGGCCTGATGCGCTACGGCTTCGTGGCCGAGGCCAAGCGCGTGGCGCGGGGGATCTTTGATGCCGCGGCCTACTTCGACGGGCAGCTTCCGGAGCTGTTCTGCGGGTTTGACCGCAGCGAATATTCCGGGCCGGTGCCCTATCCGACGGCGTGCTCCCCGCAGGCCTGGGCGGCCGCGGCGCCCATCCAGCTGGCCCGTATCCTGCTGCGTTTTGATCCGGACTTCACCCGCGGCGTTGTCCATCTGGCCCCGTTCCTCGCTCAGGACAAGGGCGACTTCAGGGCCGACAACGTTCGGCTGGGCCATGCCAGGATCTCCATCACCGCCAACCGCACCGAGGGAAACATCGAGGGCCTCCCGCCGGAGCTGAAGTTGCTGAAGGAGCCGCGTCCGCCGCTGGACGAGGGCCTGGGCGGCAGGGCGGGCGGCTAGGCAGGGCAGGCGGCTAGGAGACGGCGCGTTCCATGACGAAGTCGTGTTCCACGGTGCTTCCCAGCCTGAAGGATTTGCTGCCCACCTTCCGGAAGCCGGACTTCTCGTAGAAGCGCACGGCCCGGGCATTCTGGTTGTTGACGCCCAGCCAGACGCCGGCTGCGCCCGCCGCGGCGGCCGCCTGGAGGCTGGCATGCATGAGTTCCGCCGCCGCGCCCAGGCCGTGGTGCCCGGGGTGGACATAGCATTTGCTGAGCTCCATGGACGGCAGGAGCGTCAATGCCGCCGCCACGTCCGCGTCCGCAGCGGGACGGTTCACAAGGAGGCTGTAACCGCGCAGGCTGCCGCCGGCGTCGATCACTAGAACCGTGATGTCCGGGTCCGCGAGGTAGCTCCGGAAGTGCTCCTCGCTGAGCGTATTGGCCAGGTGCGCGGCGATATCCTCCGGTGAGGACGACGGCGGGCACGCCAGCGGGAACGTGACCGCGGCGAGTTCGGCGAGCGCACCGGCGTCGTCCGCTACAGCGTTTCGGATGGTGTGGGTCATGCAGAAAACTCTAACCGCCCGCCGGGACGCTCAGTGTTTATCCGCCACGGCGTCCGTCTGGTAGCGCAGCCCGATCTGGCGGCGGATCTCGTCCATCGCGGCCATCACCGCGACGCTCTGATCCGGCGGCAGAATTGTTCCGGCAGCGGAACCGGACCGGATCAGCCGTTCCAGTTCGGCTGCCTGGTACTGCATGCCCCGGCCGCTCACCGGCAGGTCGAACCGCTCGAGGACGTTGCCTTGTCCATCAAAAACGGTGAAGGGCGTGGGGTTGTACCAGGTGGGTTCGACGTCGATCCATCCGTCCGTCCCGAGCACCACGGCGCGGTTGGGCCCGGCCGCGTCAAGCTCGCAGTCAATGATGGCCTGCTGCCCCGTTCCGTACCCGAAGATTGCCGCGGTTTGGCGGTCCACGCCGGTTGCCGTCATGGACGCGCCGGCCCGGATAGTGTCCGGAGTTCCGAGGATGTCGATGGCGAAGGAGACAGGATAGACGCCCAGATCCAGCAACGCTCCGCCGCCCAGGGCAGGATCGTTGAGCCGGTGCCCGGGATCCTTGGGGAGATCCTGGTTGTGGCTGGCAATGATTTTCCGGACCTCACCGATGGTGCCGTCCGCGATGACTTCACGCAGGCGGATCATATGCGGGAGGAAACGGCTCCACATGGCCTCCAGGGCCACCAGGCCTCTGGACGCGGCCAGGTCGAAAACCTCCCGAGCTTCGCGGGCATTCATGGTGAAGGCCTTCTCCACCAACACGTGCTTCCCGGCATTGAGAGCCAGCAGGGCGTTGGCGTGGTGAAACGGGTGCGGGGTGGCGATGTAGACAACATCCACGGCGGGGTCTGCAACCAGGGCCTCGTAGCTGCCATGCGCGGCAGGCACACCGTGCTGTTCCGCGAACGCCCTGGCCGAATCCAGTGAACGGGAGCCAACAGCCTGCACGGTGAAACCATGTTCGTTCAGGTCACGGGTTTGCAGGGCGGCGATGAAGCCGGTGCCGAGGATTCCCCAGCGGATTGTTCCGTCCGACGTGCCGTTGCCTTGGGTCATGCGTTCAGTCCTTTGATGGGTCATTGACCCACAGCCGCCGGCCGGCCTGCAGGGTGCGGTTCACGTGGCGGGGGCCTGGTCCTTGGAGCTGAAGGCGGCGTCGAAGGACGTGTTCGACGCCGGGAAGTCGAACTTCTTCAGCGCGGCAAGAGCTTCGGGCGCCCCGTGGAGACGGTCCATGCCTGCGTCCTCCCATTCGATGGAGATCGGCCCGTCATAGCCGATCGCCGCGAGAGCCCGGAACGAGGATTCCCAGGGGACGTCCCCGCGGCCCGCGGACACGAAGTCCCAGCCGCGGCGCGGGTCGCCCCAGGCCAGGTGGGAGCCCAGCACGGTGTTGCGTCCGGTCTGCCGGAGCTTGGTGTCCTTGCAGTCCACGTGGTAGATCCGGTCCTTGAAGTCCCAGATGAACGAGACGGGATCCATGCCCTGCCACATCATGTGGGAGGGGTCCCAGTTCAGGCCGAACGCTTCGCGGTGGCCGATCGCTTCGAGGGTGCGGACGGTGGTCCAGTAGTCGTAGGCGATTTCGGAGGGGTGGACCTCGTGGGCGAACTTCACGCCGCACTCGTCAAAGACGTCCAGGATGGGGTTCCAGCGGTCGGCGAAGTCCTGGTAGCCGGCGTCGATGACTTTTTCCGGGACGGGCGGGAACATGGCCACGTACTGCCAGATCGAGGAACCGGTGAAGCCCACCACGGTGTCCACGCCGAGGGCTTTGGCGAGCCGCGCGGTGTGTTTCATTTCCTCGGCGGCGCGCTGGCGGACGCCTTCGGGATCGCCGTCGCCCCAGACCTTGGACCCCACGATTGCCTCGTGGCGGAAGTCAATGGGGTCATCGCACACGGCCTGGCCCTTGAGGTGGTTGGAGATGGCCCAGACCTTCAGGTTGTACTTCTCCAGGACGGCGAGTTTGGACTCGACGTAGCCGGGCTCGTCCCAGCGCCAGGCGTCCAGGTGGTCACCGGAGACGGCGATTTCAAGGCCGTCGTAGCCCCAGCCGGACGCCAGTTTGGCCACTTCCTCAAAGGGGAGGTCGGCCCACTGGCCGGTGAACAGGGTGTACGGGCGGGGCATGTCAGGCTCCTTCGGTGGCGGGGACGGCTGCGGTGGTGAGTTGGATGATGGAGGATTTGGCGTTGGCGGACTCTTCGATCGCGGCCAGTACCCGCTGCACGGCCAGGCCCTCTTCGAACGACGGCGACGGCGCGGCGCCGCCGTGGATGGCGGTGAGGAAGTCCCGGATCTCGTGGGTGAAGGTGTGTTCCCATCCGATCACGTGGCCCTGCGGCCACCAGGCGTCCATGTAGGGATGTTCCGGTTCATTCACCAGGATCCGCCGGAAACCCTGTTCCCGGATGGGAACAGTGGCATCCAGGAAGCCGAGTTCGTTGATGGTTTCCAGATCGAACAGGAGGGAACCTTTGTCCCCGTAAATTTCCAGCTTCAGGGAGTTCTTCTGCCCGGTGGCCATCCGGGATACCTCCACGGAGGCGATGGTCCCGGTGTCCAGGGTCAGCGTGGCCCAGGCGGCGTCGTCGACCGTTACCTCCTCGGGGCCCTCCGCCCCGGGGCGGCTGGAAACGAAGGTGTGCAGCCGGCCCGAAACTTCGGTGACGGAGCCGCCGAGGAGGAACATGACCTGGTCGATCGCATGGGAAGCGATGTCGCCCAGCGCGCCGGAACCGGCGGTTTCCTTGTTCAGCCGCCATGTCATGGGGGAGTCGGCGTCCACCAGCCAGTCCTGCAGGTAGGCGGCGCGGACGTGCCGCACCGTACCCAGCCGCCCTTCAGCAATGAATTCCCGGGCCAGGGCCAGGGCCGGGACGCGCCGGTAGTTGAAGCCGATCATGGACTGGACGCCGCGTTCCCGGGCGGACCGGGCGGCATCGGCCATCGCTTCAGCCTGGGCCAGCGTGTTGGCCAGGGGCTTCTCCACGAGGACGTGTTTGCCGGCCTCGAGCGCCGCGATGGCGATCTCGGCGTGCATCCAGCCCGGTGCGCAGATGTCCACGATGTGGATGTCGTCCCGTTCCAGGACTGAGCGCCAGTCCGTCGCGGATTCAGTCCAGCCGTATTTCGAGGCTGCCGCCGCTACCTGCCCGGCGTCCCGGCCCACGAGCACTTTTTGCTCGAAGGCCGGGACGTCGAAGAAGGCTGCGACGTTCCGCCAGGCGTTGGAGTGGGCCTTGCCCATAAAGGCGTATCCGATCATCGCCACGCCCAAGGGCGGACCGTCCCGGGTGGTGCCATTCTTGCTGTCAGGGGAGTTCATGGCGTGGATCCTAGAGAGTGGCTGCTGTGGGGTTCCAGTCCTCGGGGAGGGCCGGGGACGTCGGGGCGGAGCTTTCGACGTCGATGAAGGTGCCCGACTCCACGGACTCCGAAATCGAGACCATGGTGTCCAGCACGTGGTAGGCGAGGTTGCCGGTCGCCCGGTGCGGCACGCCGGCCCGGAGGGCGCGTGCCATGTCCAGGACACCCATGCCGCGGCCGTTCGCCGGGCCGGTGGCCGGGACGGTGGTCCAGTCCTCGTCGCCGGCGCGCCAGAGCTTGATGTCGCCGGTGAAGTAGTTGGGGTCAGGCAGGGAGATGGTGGCCTCGGTACCGGTGATTTCCACGAACCCCATGCGGGTGCGGGGGGACTCGAAGGAGAACACGCTGTGCGAGGAGGCGCCGGATTCGAACTGCGCCATCGCGGAAACGTGGGTGGGGACCTCGACGGTGAACTTTTCGCCGGCCTTGGGTCCGGAACCGATCACGCGCACGTCCTTGGCCTTGGAACCGACAGCCGCCACCTTGCGGATGGAGCCGAAGGTCTGCACCAGGGCGGTGAGGTAATACGGGCCCATGTCGAAGAGCGGGCCGGCGCCGTGCTGGAAGAGGAAGGCGGGGTTGGGGTGCCAGGACTCCGGCCCCGGCGTCTGGAACGTGGTCATGGCCGTCAGGGGCGTGCCGATGTCCCCGCGCTGGATCAGGCGCAGCGCTGTCTGGATTCCGGCGCCAAGGAAGGTGTCCGGGGCGGTGCCGAGCCGGATGCCGGCAGCGTCGGCGGCCTTGAGCAACCCCAGGCCGGATTCGCGGTCCAGGGAGAACGGCTTCTCCGTCCAGACGTGCTTGCCGGCGTTGACGGCGGCCGTGGCCACCTCCACGTGCGCCGCCGGGATGGTCAGGTTGACGATGATTTCGACGGCGGGGTGGTTCAGTGCCAGCTCCGGCGGCCCCCACTCGGGGATGCCGTACTCCTTGGCGCGGGCGGCTGCTGCGTCTTCGAAAATGTCCGCGATGACGTGGACTTTCAGGTCGGGGAAGACCGTGAGGTTGTCCAGGTACTGCTTGCTGATGTTTCCGGCGCCGATGACGGCGACGCCCACCGGGCCTTTGCCGGCTGCTGCTTCGCGGCTCATGCGTTTGCCCCTTCGGCGGTGTTGGCGTTCAGGTAGGCGAGGCTCTCGGCGATGCCTTCGAAGATGTCGCCGGCGTAGTCGTCAAACTCCACCACGCCCACTTCGAGGGACTTGGCGGCAGCGATGACATCCAGGACTGCAACCTTCCCCTTGCCTGCCGGCAGCTGCGCCTTCGTATCCGTATTCAGCGGGCCGTCCTTGATGTGGATGAACTTCACCTTGTCGCCCAGCCGGTCCAGGACCTCCACGGGGTCCTGGCCGCCCACCGCAACCCAGTAGGTATCCACTTCGAGCACCACTGCGGGATCCAGCAGATCCGCGAAGTATTCAAACGCCGTCCGGCCCTCGATGCTGGACTCCAGCTCCCAGGCGTGGTTGTGGTAGCCAACGCGGATCCCGTGTTCGGCACCCTTCTTTGCGGCTTCGTTGAGCTTCGCCGCCGTGGCCTGGATATCTTCGGCCTTCTGCCAGTGCTCGGCCGGCAGGTACGGGTCGATGACGGTGCTGATGCCCAGGGCCTTGGCTGCGGCGAAGATTTCGTCCTGGTCCTGGCTCAGGAGCGGTGCATGGCCGGAGGGCGCGGTGAGGCCGTTTTCCTTCAGTGCCTTACCGAGTTCCTCCGCCGTCGCCACGAAGTTGTAAGGCTCAACCTGGGTGAAACCGATCTCCGCGACCTTCCGGATGGTGCCGGGCAGGTCGTCCTGGATGGCGTTGCGGAGCGTGTACAGCTGCAGGGAGTATGACATTTTGTAATCCTTTTGCGGAGTGTTCAGGAAACGGTTTGAGGGGCTAGCGGCCGGCGAGGGATCCGCCGATGCCGCCCACACTGAAATATTTGTTCAGCGTGGCGAAGACGATGATGGGCGGGAGCATCATGACCACGGCGAGGGCCATGACCGAGGTCCAGTCGGTGGCGTTCTGCTGGAAGAAGGACTGCACGCCCATGGGAAGGGTGAAGATTTCGTTCGAGCGCAGGAACACGATGGCCACCAGGTAGTCGTTCCACGCCAGCAGGAAGGCGAAAATGGCCGTGGAGAGGATGCCGGGAAGCGAGTTGCGCAGGACTACCTTCGTGAAGGATCCAAACACGGAACAGCCGTCAATCCAGGAGGCCTCCTCGAGGCTGATGGGGATCGAGTCGAAGTAGGCCGCCATCATCCACGTGGCCACCGTCATGGTGGACCCTACATAAATGATGGTGATCCCCAGCAGGTTATCCACCAGTCCCATGCCGGCGAAGAGGATGAACAGCGGCACCACCGAGGTGATGATGGGCAGGGACTGCATCACAAAAAGCAGCAGCGAGTAGCCGGACACCGCCTTGCTGCGGCCGCGGGAGAGAACGTAACCGGCGGGGGCGGCCACAGCCACGGCAACCACCACCGTGGACAGGGTGGTAATCAGGCTGTTCTGAAGCCAGGTGGCGGCGAGGGTGCCCGAGAAGACGTTGGCGAGGTTCTCAAAGGTCAGGCCGGTTGCGGTGCTGTTAGGCCCGGGCGTGAACGCGAGAACCACCGTGACCATGATGGGCACCAGCACGATCGCGGTGATGACCAGGATGGCAGTGAACCGCCACCAGCGGCCGCGATCGCCCGCGTCGGAGAGTACACGGCGTTTCTGGCCGGAGTCAGCGACTCCCAGAGCCGGGCCGGATTGGGGATGGGCGTGGACTGCAGCGCTCATTATTCAACACTCGACTTTCGGATCTGGCGGTACAGGACGACGGAGATGACCACCAGGGTCATGGTCATGAGGAACGCGATGGCGACGCCGGGGCCGGTGGCGAAGTCCTGGAAAACCGTGCGGTAGGCGAGGACCACCAGGGAGGTGGTGGCGCTGACCGGTCCGCCGCCGGTGAGCAGGTAGATGGTGGGGAAGTCGTTGACGCAGAAGATGGTCATCAGGATCCAGGAGATGTACGTGGACCGGGCGATCAGGGGAAGCGTGATCTGGGTGAACTGCTGCCAGCGCGTGGCACCGTCCATGCTCGCCGCCTCGTAAACGGTGGTGTCCACGGAGGCAAGCGCCGCCGAGATCATCATCATCATGAACGGGAAACTGACCCAGACCTTGAAGACCATGACTGTGATGGCCGCGAGATTGGGATCAGCCAGAAAGAGGGGAGTACCCAGCCCCAGGTTGCGGAACAGCGACGGAACCAGGCTGTCGGGGGTGGCCACCAGCCAGTTCCATGCCGTGGAGGACACCACAATGGGAACCACCCAGGGCAGCAGGAGCAGGACCTTGAAGGTGCCGCCGGCAGGAATCCTGGTGCGGAGCAGCAGCGCGAGCCCCAACCCCACAAGCCAGGATCCGAAGACACCCACAATGGTGAACATCAGGGTGAACTGCGCGGCCTTCCAGAACGCCGGCGAAGACAGGACCCTGGCAAAGTTGTCCCCGCCGATGAAGTTTCCGGTCTGGAGCAGGTCGCCGTCATGGGTGGCCTGGATGGCCGCGTAGATCAGGGGATAGCCGTGGATCAGGACGAGCAGGACCACGGAAGGGAGCAGGAGCCAGAAGAATGTCCTAGTGGTTTGGGCGGACAGTTTGCTCTTGCGATTGACGGTGCCGCCCCCGCCGGGAGCAATTCCCTTGCGGGCCCGGCTCAATCCCGCCGGCGCTGTGGAGGTAGTCATGGTGTGGCGCTCTACTTTTTCAGGACCGATTCGAGAGCGGACTGGAAGGTCTGCAGCGCGGTCTTGGCATCAGACTTACCAGTAATGATCGTCTGGCTGAACTGGTTCAGGGCCTGGCCGCCGTCCAGGGCCGCGAGGTTGGCATTGAGCGTGTTGCCCTGCGACGCGAACGTCTTGGCGATGGGCTGCCAGTCCTTGACGATCTTGACGTTGTTGGGGTCGGAGGCAAACTCGGGGAGCTCGGTGATGGACTTGAACACCGGCAGGGCGGACATCAGCTTCTGGCGCCACAGTTCCTTGATCTGGCCCAGGTAGTACACCAGGAATTCCTCGGATGCCGCCTGGGAGGGGGTGTTGTTGTACATCATGATGTTGTTGGGGAAGACGATGGTTGCCTTGTCCCCGTGCGGGCCCTTGATGGGGTCCGCGACGAGCAGGTCGCCGGAGGTATCGCCCACCCGCTGCGGAACATTGACCTGGAAGAGGCCATAGCCGGCCTTGCCGTCCTTCCACTGGGCGGACATGTTGTCCGTGGTGTAGCTGACGGCGGCAGGATCCACAATGCCGTTGGAGACGAGCTCCAGGACGAACTCCATGGCTTCGACGTTGCGGTCGTTCATCAGGTCGAGCTGGCCGTCCTTGGTGAAGACGCCGCCGCCGTTGTTGACCATCATCATGATCATGGAGTGGTTGGCGTAGTTGTTTCCTGACCCGGCACCGGTGGTGAAACCAAAGGCCCCCACCTTTTTGAGTGCCTTGCCGGCTTCGAGGAGGGACGGCCAGTCGGTGGGAAGTGCCACGTTGGCCTTCTCGAACAGTGACTTGCGGTACCAGAACACCCGCATGTCCAGCTGCCACGGGACGGCTACGTAGCCCTTGTCGGTCTTGAACGGGTCCAGTACACCGGGCAGGAAGTCATCGAACTTGCCATCGCTCTTCAGCTTGTCGATGACCTTGTCGGCGTACGCGATCTGGCCCTGCTGTTCGAACTGGAAGGCCTGGAAGCCGCCGCCGGTGGACACTGCCGGGCCGGTCTTTGACGCGATGGCCGAGGAGAACGTCTGGTAGAAGTTATTCCACTGGATGATCTGGTAGCTCGCCTTGCTGTTGGCTCCGGAGAAGCCCTCAGCAATCTTCTTGGCGGCGTCGTTGTAGGCCGGGGTGGCCCACGGCATATCCCAGAACTTGATGGTCCCGCCCGCACCGCCACTGCCGCCCTGTGACGCGGAACCGCCGCCGCAGGCAGCCAAAAGGGGAACGGACGCCGCTGCTGCGGTGAGGCCCAGGAATCCCCTCCGGGAGAGGGGGGAGGATGCGATGGAGGACTTGTTAAACACGATGGTTTCCTTTCAGGGCCCGGAGCGGACTGAATGCCCGGGCCCCTCTCGACAGTGAGCGGATGTTGACTTGCGGTACTGGAACTGCGGGTAGTGCGGCTTAGCGGTTGAGTTGGCTGAGAAGGGACAGGACAGTGGCGAGCTGGGCGAGGTCGTCAGGGGCCGTCCCTGCAGTGAGGTGCGCATGGACCCTCGACCAGGTGCTCCGGTGGGACGATTCGTAAAGTGTGGGAAGCGTCGTCGACCCTTCCGCGGTGACGGCGCGGACTTCAGCCGGCCACGCGGCTGCCGGGTCCGGCAGGACAATATCCGCACGGCCGGCGGCCGTCAGGATGGTGAGGCTGGCGGTGGCGGGGAGGACTGACGTGAGGATGCCCTGCAGAGCCACGGGGATCCCGTCGCCGAGGACGGCGGCCACGGTGTAGCCGTTCCGGTTGCATTGGACCATCCGCACGTTGCGGACGTCGATCCCGCACTGCACCAGCACGGCGAACTGGTCCGCGAGCAGATGGAGCGGCTCGGTGCCGGGAGCGGCCATCGCCACAGAGTCCACCAGGACCGCGTTACCAAGGGCCGTGTTAATGACGCCGCGCACCGTGTCATTCGCGGCGTCCAGCGCCACGTTCCCGGCCCACCGGCGGTCCAGCACCACAACGGCTTCGGCAGCGCTCGCCGCGGAGTTGAGCGCGGCGGGATCCTCGGCTGCGGGGCCGGACACCACAACCCCCTTGGCTCCGCCGCGGATTGCGTCCATGGCCCGGACCGTCCAACCGGCATGGCCGGCCACAGCGACGACGTCGGGTGACTCCGCCGCCGGAGCGAACGAGACCGGAAGGGAAGCGACGACGGCGGACACGGTACCCGCTGCGTCAGCCCCGGGACCCGCCGACACAGATAGTTGGGTACTCATGCATTGACCTTCTGCTCGTCATTGAGCGGTTCGGAATCATTAGTGCCTGTTTCGATGCGGTCTGTCCCGATCCGGGCTGCGGCAGCTTCGGCGATGGCCAGCGCAAACTCGAGGTCGTGGATCACGGTGTCGGCGGACGGTGGCGTGCCTTTCCCCGCCGCAAGTTCGGCGAGTTTGCGCCACTCTCCCTCATAGCCGTTGTGGCCAAAGGGGCCCAGGACGGTGACCTTCCCGGCCGTCCTGATCCGGGCTGTTGCGGAGCCGGCGTGGACATAGGAAGGAGTGAAATCGATCTTCAGGGCGGCATCGTCGCCAATTGCCTCAAATTCCCAGGACGGTTCCCACGTCCCGTTCATCGCCGCACGAAGCTCGATGCCCACGTTCCCGGCCCGCAGTGAGATGACGTAGCCAAACGGGCGGACAACTTCGGCATGCAGGACCTCGACGTCGGCGAATGCGGGAGTGAAGCGCCGCACCAGGGGCAGGTCATGGATGGCCAGGCCCATGACTCCGCCGGTAAGCATGGCCCTTATGACCTCCGGGTCATTGAAGTCGCGGGCCGGCACGGGCGCCCGGCCCACAATCTCGGTGGCAAAGTCTTCGAAGCGGGGGTTGGGCGGCAGGACAATGGTGGACCGGACGGTGTGGACCTGCTCGGGCAGGTCGCCCCAGGCCTGCTCTGCGGCGAGCCAGCCCGGATCAAAGGTGTGCATGGCGCCGACGATGATGGGCACGCCCGTCTCGGCCGAAACGGCGGAAATGCTGGCGGCTTCCTCACCGCTCATGGCGAAGGGCTTTTCACACAGGACGGCCTTCTTGCCGGCCCGGCAGGCGGCGATCACCTGTGCCGCATGGAATTGATGCGGGCTGCAGATGGCCACGACGTCCACTGCGGGGTCCGCGAGGAGATGGTCCATGCTGGTGCTGAAGTTCGCGCCCACCCTGCCGGCCACCGCTTCGGCTACACCGGCGTCCACGTCCATGATGTGCCGGACTTCCAGGAGGTGGCCCAACCGTGCGAGGGACGGCAGGTGGATCGCCTGGGTGACAGGGCCCGCGCCGAGGATTCCGACGCCGATCACTGCCGGAGATCCCGCTGCTTGGCTCGACAAGTCATCTACCTCGATGTATTAGCTGGAAGGTGTGGCGTGGGTGCCTTTGAAGTGACACCGCTCACAATCAAGGTAGAAGGACTTTTGCCGGGCGTCAAGCAAAAGTTGAAATGTAGCCGTCATTCTTTCGTGGGTGTGACAGGCGGAAGTGCTTCGTGCTATCACTGATTCATGAATCCCACGCCTGGAGTATCCGGCACAGAAGCCGGAGCAGATGCCGTCCCCGAGGGTGCAGGGAGTCTTTCCCGGGCGGGTGATCTTTTCCAGCTGCTCCGTGACGGCAAGGCACGCACGCGCGCCGAACTGGCACTGACCACGGGCCTGGCCCGGTCCACGGTGGCGTCACGCATTGACGCGCTGATCTCTTCCGGCCTGGTGGGCCCGGCCGGTGAGGCGAGCTCCAGCGGCGGCAGGCCGCCGTCGCGCTTTGCCTTCAACCCTGCCGCGCGCTCAGTGCTGGCGGTGGATGTGGGCGCGACGCACGTGATCGTCGCCGTCACGGACCTGGGCGGGAACGTCCTTTCCGAACGGCGGCTGGCGCAGGATGTCGCTGCCGGTCCGGAGACTGTCCTGGATACCGTGGCCGCAGAGGGACTGGCGGTCCTGGCCGAGGCCGGACGGACCCTCAAGGACCTGGCCGGCGTGGGAATCGGGTTGCCGGGCCCTGTTGAACATGCCACGGGCCGCCCCGTGAAGCCGCCCATCATGCCCGGCTGGGACGGTTTTGACGTTGTCCGTTACGTCCAGCGATCCCTTCCCGTCCCGGTGCTGGTGGACAACGATGTGAACATCATGGCGCTCGGTGAGCGTACGGCGCATTGGCCGGAGCACGAGAACTTCCTTTTTATCAAGGTTGCCACCGGCATCGGCGCCGGAATCATCAGCAGCGGTGAACTGCAGCGCGGCGCCAACGGAACAGCGGGCGACCTGGGCCACGTCCGGGTGCCCCGCGGCGATGACGTGCTGTGCCGGTGCGGGAACTACGGCTGCCTCGAGGCCCTTGCATCAGGGCCGGCCGTGGCTGCGGAACTGGAACGCCACGGTGTGCCCGCGCGCAAGGGCAGCGACGTCCTGAAGCTGGTCAGCGATGGCAACCTCCAGGCCATCCAGGCTCTGCGCCAGGCGGGGCGGGACCTGGGAGATGTCCTGGCGATGGCGGTGAACCTGCTTAATCCCTCCGTGATCGTGATCGGCGGAAGCCTGGGTCAGGCCGGGGAGCACCTGATGGCGGGCGTGCGCGAAGTGGTGTACCGGCGCTCCCTGCCGCTGGCCACCACCCATCTGCGTATTGCGCTGTCCGTGGCCGGGGACAAGGCGGCCATCCTGGGGGCAAGCCGGATGGTGACGCAGCACGTCCTGTCGCCCGCGGTTATCGAAGCCACGCTTCAGGCCACGGGCTGAGCTAGGGCAGGATCACCCGCACCGGTGATCCTGCCAGCCAGGCTTTGACGTCCTCAAACGCGCCGCCGTAGAACTGCCGGTAGCTCTCCTGCGTGACGTAGCCCAGGTGCGGGGACAGTACCGTGTTGGGGGTGCTGAGGAGCGGGTGGGCCGGCGGGATGGGTTCAGTATCGAACACATCCAAGGCTGCTCCCCGGATCCAGCCGTCATTGAGTGCGCGCACCAGGGCGTCCTGCTCAACCAGCGGGCCGCGGGAGGTGTTCACCAGGAGGCCTTCGGGGCCGAGGAGCTTCAACTCGCGTTCCCCCACGATCCCCTCGGAACGGGGAGAGAGCCGCAAATGGAGGGTGACGACGTCGGAATTCCTGAAAAGGTCCTCTTTGCTGACCTTCCGGGCGCCGGCCTCGGCGGCGGTCTCCTCCGTCAGGTTCTCGCTCCACGCGAGCACCTCCATGCCGAAGGCCTGGCCGAACGCCGCGATCCGCCGCCCGATTTTGCCCAGGCCCACCACGCCCAGCGTCTTACCGGACAGTTCCATCCCCACAGAGGTTTGCCAGGTGCCGGCCCGCAGCGAGCGTTCCTCCGCGGGCAGGTTCCGGGCCAGCGCCAGCAGCAACGCCCACGTCAGCTCCGGGGCGGCGGTGGGGGAGCCGGGCGTGCCGCAGACGGTGATGCCGAGGTCCTCTGCCGCGGCAACGTCAATGGCGGCGTTGGCCATGCCGGTGGTCACCAGGAGTTTGAGCCCGGGCAGCCGCTCCAGCACCGCACGCGGAAAAGGGGTCCGCTCCCGCATGGCCACAACTATCTGGAAATCGGCCAGGGCCGCGGCAACCGCATCCTCTGTTTGGAACGGCTCCCGGAAGACGGAGGTGGTGATACCGGACTTTTGCAGGGCGGACCAGTCCGCGAAACCGTGGGCCACGTCCTGGTAGTCGTCAAGGATGGCAAGCCGTTGCTGCATGTGAGGTTCCTTCGTCCGGGAGGCGGGCTGCGCGGGTTTGTGTCCAGATGATGCCGGTTCCCGTCATTCTAGGACGCCTTGTCCGGGCAAAGGCTCCCCGCCGGTGAGTCGTGATAGCAATGGGGGTGATGAAATCATTTTTATACCCTGGAGCCATCCTGTGAGCGGACAGTTGTTGGCCAAGGTTCCCAAGGCTTGGATCCTGCTCGCGTGCATCGGGTTGCTGGCGCTGAATTTGCGCGGACCGTTTGTGGCCGTCCCGCCGGTGGTGGGCGTGATCCAGGCGGAACTGGGATTCTCACCGGTGGTCCTGGGGCTGCTGACGAGTATCCCGGTCCTGTGCTTTGCCGTGGCCGCCTCGCTGGCTTCCCTGACCGCCCGGAAATTCGGTGCGGAGTTCGCCGTCACCCTGACCATCCTCGGCGTGCTGGCCGGCGTGATTGTGCGTTCGGCTGGCGGCGCGGCGCTGGTGATTGCGGGAACGGTGGTCATCGGCCTGGCGATTACGGTCGGCAATATCGCCGTGCCGCTGATCGTCCGCCGGGACTTTTCGCCGAAGCGGCAGGGCACGGCCATGGGCGTATACACGGCGGCGTTGAACATCGGTTCGTTCCTGACGTCCATGGTGACGGCTCCGCTGGCCGAGTTGGCGGGCTGGCGGGTGGCCCTGGCGTCCGTGGGCATCCTGGCCGTGGTGGCCATAGTTTTCTGGACCCTGGCGGTGGGGCCGCGCGCGGCCTTTGTTCCCTCGGACGCCGCCGTGAACGGCGGCGAAGTGCACCCGGCAGTCAAAGGATCCGGCTGGATCACCGCCGGTTTGACCGCCGGCTTCACCGGTCAGGCGTTCTCCTACTACGCTGTGACTGCCTGGCTGCCGAGCTACCTTAACGACGAACTGGGCATGTCCGCTTCCGCGGCCGGGGCCGGGTCCTCGCTGTTCCAGATCTTCGCCATCGTGGGCGGCCTCGGGGTTCCGTTCGCCGCCAAATACTTCAGTACGACGACGGTCTCGGTCGCCCTGGGACTCATGTGGATCGCCGTGCCTGCCGGGCTGATGCTTGCCCCGGACCTGTGGTGGCTATGGTCCACTTCCGGCGGCGTTGCGCAGGGCGGCGGCATCACCCTGATCTTCATTGCAATCATCAAACTCGCCAAGGACCAGGCCTCCGCGGGCCGCATGTCCGCCACGGTCCAGGGCCTCGGATACTGCTTTGCTGCCGTGGCACCGCCGCTGGTGGGCTTCGTCCACAACTCCACAGGATCCTGGACCCCGGCCCTGCTCCTGGTCCTGGCGTCCACCCTGATGTTCTTCGTCGGCACCACGTCCTCCGTACGGTTGGTGCCGAAGGGCCGCTGACCCGGCCGCGCCCCGCCGTCGTACTCCGCCTTCCCTTCCCCGCGCCCCTGCCGAAACCGCTCACCGTTCCCACACCCCCGGACGCTCTCTCACTTAATGTGGCTTAACCACGGATGCTCTCTCACTATCTTTTGCGAAGGGCGTGCCTGCCCGGCGGACGGAAATCTGGGCGGCTGCTAGGCTGCAGCCATTTCGGCCTCGGTGGCCCGTTCCCGTGCTTCGGTGAGGTACCGTGCGTAGGCGGGGAGGGTCAGGAAGGACGGGAAGTCCTGGCTGAGGGTGACTTCTTCGAAGATGTCGCGGGCGTCTTCGAAGCGGTCGCCGTCGAAGCGTTCCAGCCGTGCGAACTCTTCGTCGAGCAGTTCCTCGATCCAGTGGTGGGTGATGATTTCGCCGTGGTCGGTGATGGCGGAGGCGAACATCCACTGCCAGAGCTGGGAGCGGGAGATTTCGGCGGTGGCGGCGTCTTCCATGAGGTTGTGGATGGCGACCGCGCCGTTTCCGCGCAGCCAGGATTCGATGTAGCGGATCCCCACCTCGATGTTGTTCCGGATGCCCTGTTCGGTGATGGTGCCTTCGGTGGCGGCCACGTTGATCAGGGCGCGGTCATCGGGAGTGACGTCCTCGCGGGTGCGGTCCAGCTGGTTGGGACGGTCGCCGAGGATGGAATCGAACACTTCACGGCAGACCGGCACCAGGTCCGGGTGGGCGACCCATGAGCCGTCGAAGCCGTCGTTGGCCTCGCGGGTTTTGTCTGCACGGACTTTTTCGAAGGCATTGGTGTTGGCGGCTTCGTCCTTGCGGTTGGGGACAGCTGCGGCCATGCCGCCGATGGCCATGGCGCCGCGCTTGTGGCAGGCCCGGACCAGCTGTTCGGTGTAGGCGCGCATGAACGGCTGGGTCATGGTCACCTGGGCGCGGTCCGGCAGGACGAACCGGGGGCCGCGGGTGCGGAAGTTCTTGATCAGGGAGAAGATGTAATCCCATCGGCCGGCGTTCAGGCCCGCGGCGTGATCGCGCAGTTCGTAGAGGATCTCCTCCATTTCGAATGCTGCGGTGATGGTCTCGATCAGCACGGTGGCACGGATGGTGCCCTGCGGGATGCCGAGGAGGTCCTGGGCGAGGATGAAGATGTCATTCCAGAGCCGGGCTTCGAGGTGGTTCTCGATCTTGGGGAGGTAGAAGTACGGGCCTTTGCCCTGGGCCAGGAGGCGGCGGGCGTTGTGGAAGAAGTACAGGCCGAAGTCCACGATGCCGCCGGCGATCGGGGCGCCGTCGATGATCATGTGCTTTTCGGGCAGGTGCCAGCCGCGGGGGCGGACCACGATGGTGGGCAGTTCACCGGCGGGGCGGAGCTTGTATTCCTTGCCCTCGGGACTGGTGAAGTCGATCCGGCGTTCCAAGGCGTCGGTGAGGTTCAGCTGGCCCTTGATGACGTTGCGCCAGGTGGGGGTGGAGGAGTCTTCCATGTCCGCGAGCCAGACCTTCGCGCCCGAGTTCAGCGCGTTGATGGTCATCTTCTGGTCCACCGGGCCGGTGATCTCCACGCGGCGGTCCTCTAGGCCCGGGGCCGGGGGAGCGACGCGCCATGACGGATCGTTGCGGATGTCCTCGGTCTCCCGCAGGAACCGGGGATCCTGCCCGGCGGCGATCTCGGCCCGGCGGGTACGGCGCGCCTGCAGCAGTTCCTGCCGGCGCTCCGCGGTGGCCCGGTGCAGCTTTGCGACAAACTCCAAAGCATCCGGAGTAAGAACCTCGTTCTGCCGGCAAATCGGCTGCGCGGTGAGGGTGATTCCGTTGATGGTGAAGCTGTCTGTGAAGGTGTTCATTTCAGGTCTCCTGTGCAGGGGCCCATCTGGGTAGCAGTAAGTGTCGTTTTGAGCCTCCAAAACGACACTTACTGCTACTTACTTGGGGAAATTTTTAGTGGAACTGGCCTTCTTCGGTGGATCCCACCAGAGCCAGGGTGGATGCGTTCGGGTTGAGCGCGGTAGCGATGTCGTCGAAGTAGCCGGTGCCGACTTCGCGCTGGTGCTTGGTCGCGGTGTAGCCGCGGGATTCGGAGGCGAATTCCTTTTCCTGAAGTTCGACGTAGGCGCTCATGCCTTCACGGGCGTAGCCGTGGGCGAGGTCGAACATCGAGTAGTTCAGGGCGTGGAAGCCGGCCAGGGTGATGAACTGGAACGTGAAGCCCATGGCGCCGAGTTCACGCTGGAATTTCGCGATGGTGGCGTCGTCCAGGTGCTTGCGCCAGTTGAACGACGGCGAGCAGTTGTAGGAGAGCATCTGGTCCGGGAACTCGGCCTTGACGGCTTCGGCGAACTTCCTGGCGAGCTCGAGGTCCGGGGTGCCCGTTTCCATCCAGATGAGGTCCGAATACGGTGCGTAGGCCTTGGCGCGGGCAATGCAGGGTTCGATGCCGTTGCGGACCTTGTAGAAGCCTTCCGGAGTGCGAACCGGCTGTCCGTCTTCGCGGAGGACGAATTCCTGGTCGCGGGGATCGACGTCGGAGGTGATCAGGGTGGCTGCCTCGGCATCGGTGCGGGCGATGACCACCGTCGGAGTGCCGGCGACGTCGGCTGCCAGCCGGGCGGCGTTCAGGGTGCGGACGTGCTGCTGGGTGGGGATGAGCACCTTGCCGCCGAGGTGGCCGCACTTCTTTTCGGAGGCGAGCTGGTCTTCCCAGTGAACACCGGCGGCGCCGGCCTGGATCATGGATTTCATGAGTTCGTAGGCGTTCAGCGGGCCACCGAAACCGGCCTCGGCGTCGGCGACGATCGGGACCATCCAGTCATCGACGGTCTGGACGCCTTCGGAGAACTCGATCTGGTCGGCGCGGAGCAGCGCGTTGTTGATGCGGCGGACCACGGTGGGGACGGAGTTGGCCGGGTACAGGGACTGGTCCGGGTAGGTGTGGCCCGAGTTGTTGGCGTCCGCCGCAACCTGCCAGCCGGAAAGGTAGATGGCACGGAGGCCGGCCTTGACCTGCTGCACGGCCTGGTTACCGGTGAGGGCGCCAAGGGCGTTGGTGTACTTGCCGGTCTTGTGCTCTTCGGTGAGCTGCTTCCAGAGCTTCTCCGCACCGCGGCGGGCGAGGGTGTGTTCTTCGGAAACACGGCCGCGGAGTTTGACGACGTCGGCCGCCTTGTAGTCGCGGGTCACGCCTTCCCAGCGGGGGTTGGCCGTCCACTCGAGCTCCAGGGCGGCGGTCTGCGATTCTGCGTCCTGGCCGGACGGCTGCTGGGTGGGCTCAAATGCTGCAGTCATCGTTGATCTCCTTGGTTGAGCTCCGGATGGTGGCCGGCCGGGCTGCGTCGTTGCAGTTCCGGCCGGCTGTCCCGGTGCGGTGTTTCTTTCCGTGATCACTACTTTTCCGCACTTCCAAACACTTCAATAGGGGAAAAGGGTGGAAAGAAATGCACTTCTTCGCGTATTCTCAAGAAATGTCGCCTGGAAGCTGGAATCGTGAAGTGGCCCCGCCGTCCTTGTCCGCCGCCGGTCCTGAGCTGGATGTCATCAGCCTGGGCCGCCGCGTCCGGCACCTGCGCAAACAGGCAGGTTATACGCTTGATGACCTCAGCGCCGCCGTCGGTACTGCGCCGAGCCAGCTGAGCCTGATCGAAAACGGCAAGCGGGAGCCGAAGCTGAGCCTGCTCCAAGGGTTGGCCGCAGCCCTGAACGTCACCATCGACCAGCTCCTCGGAGCCGAACCGCCGAACCGTCGCGCGGCCCTGGAAATCGAGCTCGAACGCTACCAGCGCGGGCCGCTTTACGAGTCGCTGAACCTGCCCAAGATCCGCATCAGCTCGCGGCTCCCGCTTGATGTGCTGGAGGCCCAGGTGGGGCTGCTGCACGAGCTTGAACGCAAGCTCAACGAGCAGGTGGCGACGCCGGAGGAAGCCCGCCGCGCGAACGGTGAGCTGCGTGCCATGATGCGGGAGCGGGGGAACTATTTTCCGGAGTACGAGGCCGAGGCGCAGAAGGTGCTCGCCGCCGTCGGGTACACCGCGGGGCCGCTGAGCCAGCACGTGATTGCCGATATCGCGGAGAACCTCGGCTTCACCCTCCATCATGTGGGTGACCTGCCCCATTCAACCCGGTCAGTGACGGATTTGAAGAACCGCAGAATTTACCTGACGCAGAGCCAGCGGCAGGATCATGACCCCCGCTCGGTGCTGCTGCAGGCCCTGGGGC